>JBKQKS010000023.1:0-22582 GCA_052147395.1 Roseiarcus sp. | reverse complement strand
CCGCGTGACGCGGCGGGCCAATGCGCTGGCGCTTCTGGACGACGGCATGAGCTGTCAGGAGGTGGCCAGGGTTCTGCTGTTCGATGACGACACGATCCGCGGTTGGTGCGATCTGTTCGAGCAGGAGGGCGTCGAGGGCCTGACGCGCTTCGAGATGGGCGGCAGTTCAAGCAAGATGAGCGCCGAGCAAGCCGAGGCCTTGAAAACCTGGGTCGGGGCGAACCTTCCGGGCTCGACGCGCCAGGTCGGCGCCTGGATCAGGAAGGAGTTCGGTCTCGTCAACGAGAGCCGCTCCGGGCTGATCGCGCTGCTGCATCGCTTGGGGCTCGAATATCGCAAGCCCGAAGTCATCTCGCGCAACTCCCGGATCGAGTCCGGGGGCGACGAGAAAGCCCAGAAAGCTTTCATCGCTACTTACGAAGACACCTTGAATTCCATGGGCGACGACGAGGTCGCGGTGTTTGTGGACGCGGTGCATCCCACCCGCGCGGCGCGGCCCATCGGCTGCTGGGCGCCGAAGGAACAGGACCTGGCGATCGAACAGACGAGCGGGCGTCAGCGCATCAACATCCATGGCGCGATCGACTTGGAAACCGGCCAGACCCGCATGATCGAGGCCGAAACGATCGATGCGATGTCGACGATCAGGCTGCTGGAATCGCTGGAATCGCTGTACCCGTTGATGGTCTGCATCCAAGTTTTCCTCGACAACGCGCGCTATCATCACGCCAAACTCGTGAACGAATGGCTGTCGCGGCCCGGATGCCGGATCAAGCTGCACTTCCTCCCCGCCTATTGCCCGCATCTGAATCCGATCGAGCGGCTATGGGGCGTCATGCACAAGAACATCACGCACAACAAAACCTACGACACCTGCAAAGAATTCGCCGAGACCACTCTGGAGTTCCTGCGCGACAAAGTCCGGCGAAATTGGGTCAAGTACCGCAGCGCAATCACAGACAATTTCCGCGTGATATCGCCGAAGGGTTTTCGGGTCATCGCGTGAACAGGGTATACCTCACTTGCCTACACATAACCGAGAAAAGATCTCGCCGAGCACCTCTTCAGCCATTACGCGACCGGAAACCCTACCGAGGCACTCAGCCGCGATCCTCAGCTCCTCGGCGATAAATTCTACACTGAAAACCGAGTGTTTAAGCGCGCGGCATAAAGCCGCCTCCGCACCGCGATACGCGGCGCGATGCCGCTCTCGGGTCAACAGAGCAAAACCGGATCGCTCCGACTCTTCTGATGCAATCCGACCAATCTCCGCCAGAAGGCTATCGACCCCCGACCCAGTAGTGCCCGACACCTTGAACCAATTGTCACCGCACGACCCAGACCCCGCACCGCCCCGCAAGTCACTCTTCGTTCGCACAAGGATCACGCGTTGCTCCGCAAACCCAGGAGGCACCTCCTCCAAATCGCTCTCTTCTAACCACAGTACCAAATCGGCGTCACTCCCGCGGCGCAGCGCCTTTGCGACGCCTTCCGACTCGACCGGATCGTCCGTGACCCTTATCCCGGCGGTATCGAGCAAAGTAATCGGGAATCCGCGCAGATCGAGCTTGACCTCGATTATGTCACGCGTTGTGCCAGGGACGGCTGATACAATCGATACATCTCTTCCGGCAATGCAATTCATAAGGGTCGACTTTCCCACATTCGGAGCACCTGCTATTGCAACGACGAAACCTTCGCGAAAACGCTCTCCACCTGCGGCTCCCTGAAGTGCTGATCGAATGTCCGCCAGTACGACTTCGACCACACTTCGAAACCGATCCAGGAAAAGGTCGCTCGCCTCTTCGACATCGGAGAAATCGAGTTCGTACTCGACAATAGCCATGGCCTGCAACAATGCCGTTCGAATCCGTTCCGTCTCGCGCCTCAACAGGCCACCGGCGTTACGAAGCGCGAACCGTCGCTGCGCAGCGGTCTCAGCATCAATAAGATCAGCCAATCCCTCAACCTGCGAAAGGTCGACCTTCCCAGCTTCGAACGCCCTCTTCGCGAACTCCCCAGGGTCCGCTGCGTGAAACCCGCGCAATTCAGCTAGCACCCCTAGTACGCCTCTAATGACCGCAGGAGAACCGGTAATCTGAAACTCCAACATGTCCTCGCCCGTAAAACTGTAAGGCTTGGCGAAACGAAGCACGATCGCGCGATCGAGAACCTCGCCCGACTCTGGGTCTACGAGTGTTTTCAAGGCAGCGGTGCGTTCAGGAATTTCGCCTCCGAGCGTCATAGCTTTTAACGCCAGCCCGCAACCGGGACCCGAAACTCGAATTACTGCAACAGCCGAACGTGCTCCACCAGAAGCCAACGCGAAGATCGTTTTGCCCTCTGGAGATCTTTGCATCGGAATCCTCTTCCAAAACGTCTAGCGCACTGATGCAATTGCCTATGGCGCCTCGAGAGTTCTAGCCGCGTTGCACTTTGGTTTTGCGATGATGCCCCCCCGTTCGCCAAGCCGGAGCCTTTTCGTCGCGGCTGTAGCCCATGCGCAAAACCGCGGCCTGTCGTGGCACTAGGCAACAAGTACTGGCGCCGGATAGAAAGTGACGGGATCGGCGAGTTACGTCGGTCGAGGCGCAGCTCGAGGGCCGCCGCGATGCCCCTGAAATTAGTTTGCCGGCTCCAAAGCGCGCGCAACCCGTTCCACGAGCTAACACTGTTCGAACATGAGATCACGTGTCTTCGCGCCTATTGCCGCTCAGCCCCACTCGCGCACGTCGACGAATCGACCGGCGATTGCCGCCGCTGCGGCCATGGCTGGTGATACTAGGTGAGTGCGACCCCTGTAACCCTGACGACCCTCGAAATTTCGATTCGAGCTCGACGCGCACCGCTCGCCGGGGCTGAGCTTGTCCGGGTTCATCGCCAGACACATTGAGCAACCCGGCTCGCGCCATTCGCAACCAGCGGCCTTAAATATCTGGTCGAGTCCTTCCGCCTCCGCCTCCGCCTTGACAACACCGGAACCGGGGACGACCAGAACATTGACATTCGCAGAAACATGCCGCCCCTCCAAGACCTTGGCGGCGGCACGCAGATCCTCGATACGGCCGTTGGTGCACGAGCCGATGAAGACGCGATCGATCGCGATGTCTGTGATCCGTTCGCCGCCGTTCAGTCCCATATACTTGAGCGCGCGCCCGATCGAAGCGCGCATGGCCTCGGTCGCGCCATCCTCGACCCGTGGCACATAGCCGTCCACGGTCGCAACGTCCTGCGGGCTGGTGCCCCAGGTGACCATCGGCGGCAGCTTGTTGGCGTCGAGGCGCACCACTTGGTCGAAATGCGCCCCGTCGTCGGAGCGCAGCGTCTCCCAATAGCGGCGCGCTTCATCCCAAAGCGCGCCCTTGGGCGCCTTGGGCCGGTTCTTCAGGTACGCGTAAGTCTTCTCATCGGGCGCCACCAATCCGGCGCGGGCGCCGCCTTCGATCGACATGTTGCAGACCGTCATGCGCCCTTCCATCGTCAGCGCCTCGATCGCCGAGCCGCAATATTCGATGACATGACCGGTGCCGCCCGCGGCGCCGATCTTGCCGATGATGGCGAGAATGGTGTCTTTGGCGGTCACGCCGGCGCCGAGCGTCCCATCGACGACGACCTTCATGTTTTTGGCTTTCGTCTGGAGCAGCGTCTGCGTCGCCAGCACGTGCTCGACCTCGGTGGTGCCGATGCCATGAGCGAGCGCGCCGAACGCACCGTGCGTCGAAGTGTGGCTGTCGCCGCATACGATCGTCGTCCCCGGCAGCGTGAAGCCCTGTTCCGGCCCGATGACGTGGACGACGCCCTGACGACGGTCGAACTCGTTGAAGTACTCGATGCCGAACTCGGCGGCGTTGACGGCGAGCTGCTCGACCTGTTGGCGGCTCTCTGGGTCCCCAATGCCTCTGCTGCGGTCGGTGGTCTGGATGTTGTGGTCGACGACGGCGAGCGTCTTTTCCGGGGCGCGCACCGTGCGCCGGGACGCGCGTAACCCTTCGAACGCCTGCGGGCTCGTCACCTCGTGAACCAAGTGGCGGTCGATATAGATCAGGCTCGTGCCCCTATTCGTCTCGATGAGGTGGCCCTCCCAAATTTTGTCATACAGCGTGCGTGAATTGGCCATGATCATCTCCGGAACCCTTGCACAAAGGGACGCAAGCCGTGTTCAAGGGAGCTGCCGCGCTCTTTAAATTGATCCGCTGCGCCTGAAAAGGGGGCGCCGTCAGCGCTCGTGCAGCGCTTCGGAGCCGACCTTCGCCAATGGCGACAGCAGATAATCGATCACGCGGCGACGGTCGGTCTTGATCTCAGCCGTGACTGTCATGCCGGGGACGAGCGGGACCGCTACTCCATCGATGTTAACGGTCTCCGAATCGAGCGATATCGTGATCGGGAACACGAACACCGAAGGCTGGCCGGGCGCGCCGCCGGAGGGGCTCATGACCGGCGAGCTTGCCGCAGTCGCGTCGGCGAGGCTGCGCTTGGCTGCTTGCTCGTCGATCGCTTCTACGGCGATGCGCACGACCTTGCCGTGGAGCACGCCGAAACGCGTGAAAGGAAAAGCGTCGATCTTGATCGCGACGTCCTGGCGGAGCTTGACGAAGCCTATGTCGAGATTGGCGACCAGAGCCTCGACCTGGAGCTGCCCATCGGTGGGCGCGACCACGGCGAGCTCCTGGCCCGTCGTCACCACCTGACCGATCGTCGTTACCGAGATCTGCTGAACAATTCCGTCTATCGGCGCGACGAGCTTCATGCGAGCGAGCCGCGCGTTCGCCTTCGCCAGCGCTTCGCGCGCCTCATCTGCTTTGCGCGTGGCGTCCAAGAGCTTGTTCTCGTTGTCGGCGATGAATTGCGAGACGGACTTGACCTTCTGGGATCCGAGCTCGCGCAACGCAGCGGCGGTTTCGATCAGCTCGCCCTGATCCGAGGCCAACGCGGCCTGCGATTTCTGCAAGCTCTCCTTGGCGTCGAACAGGTTGATCTTGGTGCCGACCGCGAGCTGAATGGCCTCCTGCCGAGTGTGCACGCGGTCCATTAGGGTCTGAATCAACGAGTCCTGGAAATCGATGCTCATCTGCAAGCGCTTGCGCGTCGCGTCCTTCTGCGCCATCTGCTTGTCGAGGTCATCGAGTTCGTCGGCGAGCTGATAGAGGTCGGCGATCATGACCGTGCTCTGTCTGAGGCGGGCTGCGGGCGGGGCGGGGCGGTCCCACTCGATGTGCTGATTGGGATTGGCGGCTATCTCGTCGACCGAGATACGGACCGGGTTCTCGCCCGCGGTCCCGAGCCCCACGGTGAACCGGCGTTGAATCGACTGCGCGATGTTTATTTCGGCGCGCCGCCGCGCGACCTCGGCGACTGCGGACTCCAGAGCGTCGGATTCCGTCACGACGTCCGCTTTGGCTTCGACTGGGTCGAGCTCTAGGAGCACATCGCCCGTCTTCACATGATCGCCGGGCGCAATGTGGATCGCTGCGATTCTGCCTGGGTCAAGCGGCTCGATCACCTTAGCGCGTCCGGCGCGCTCGATCTTGCCTTGCGCAACCGCGTGGACGTCGAGCTTGCCGACGAACGACCATGTCAGCGCCGCGGCGAAGAAAAAGCAGATCGCCATCATCAGCGCGATCGGCAACGGCGGCGACGGAGTCTCCAGGATCTCCAACGCGGCCGGCAGGAACTCGCGGTCGCGGCCGGTGACGGAAGCCTGCGTAAGGCGCGGCGCGGTCGCGGGAACTGGCGCCTCCTGGGGCGGTTGGGCTCGCTCGTTCATCCCTCGATCCCCGCCAGTTGTGACTGCAATTCCCACAGACGCCGATAGAGGCCACCTTCTCGCCGCAGCAGCTCGGCGTGACTGCCGACCTCGACGATCTCGCCTTTGACCAGTCCGACGATGCGCGTGCAGGGCCGGACCGCCGCGAGGCGGTGGGCGATGATGAGCACGGTGCGGCCGCGCGCGATGGCCTGCATGTTGGCTTGGATGATGCGCTCACTCTCATAGTCGAGCGCTGACGTCGCCTCGTCGAAAATCAGGACTCGCGGATTAGTCACAAGCGCGCGCGCGATCGCCACGCGCTGGCGCTGTCCGCCCGAGAGGTTCGCCCCGCGCTCTTCGATGATCGTGTCATAGCCCTGAGGCAATTGCGATATGAACTCGTCGGCGCCGGCCAGGCGCGCGGCCTGCATGACCCTGAGACGCGGCATCGCCGGGTCGCCGAGCGCGATGTTCTCGTGCAGGGACCGGTTGAACAGAATATTCTCTTGCAGTACAACGCCGATCTGGCGGCGCAGCCAGCTCGGATCGATCTGGGCGATGTCGACGCCGTCGAGCATGACTTGGCCGGCCTGCGGACTGTAAAGCCGCTGCACGAGCTTGACTAGGCTCGACTTGCCTGACCCCGAGGGACCGACGAACCCGAACACCTCGCCGGCCTCGATCGAAAGACAGACGTTGTGCAGCGCGTCCTGCGCGTCTGGTCGATAGCGCATCGTCACGTTGCGGAGTTCGATCGCGCCGCGCGGCGGCGGCAAAGTCAGCAGATTTTGCGGGATCGGCTCCGGGGGCGCGTTGAGAATGTCACCGAGACGCGCCACGGACACCTGGACCTGCTGGAAGTCCTGCCAGAGCTGGGAAAGGCGCAGTATCGGCTGCACCACCTGTCCCGCTATCATGTTGAAGGCGATTAGTTCGCCGACCGTCATCGATCCTTCGATGACCGCTTCCGCGCCGACGAAAAGGATCAAGGCCGTGCCGATCTTGCTCACATACTGGACTGCGTTCTGGCCCGCCGCGCCAAGCACGCCGGCGTCGAATGAAGTGCGCACATAGCCCGCCAGGCGCTCCTCCCATTGCGCCTGGATAATCGGCTCGACGCTCGCCGCCTTCAGCGTCTGCGCGCCGACGATCGATTCGACCAGGAACTGTTGAGAACGCGCGCCGCGATTGAACTTCTCGTTGATCATCTCACGCAGGGGCGGGCGGATCAACGCCGCAATGAGAATATAGACGGGTAGGGTCATCAGCACGATCAAGGTCAGCTTTGCCGAATATACAAACATCGCGGCAAAGAACACTACAGTGAACACGAGGTCGAGCAGCGACGTCAGTCCCTGCCCCGTCAGGAAGCTGCGAATCGTCTCCAGCTCCCGCATTCGCGCGACCGTTTGGCCTGCCGCCCGGGTTTCGAAATAGGCGAGCGGCAGGCGAAACAGATGATGGAACAAGCGCCGGCCCAGTTCGACGTCGACGCGGTTGGTTGTATGGCTGAGCGTGTAGCTACGCAGAAATTGCAGCACGGTCTCGAACAGGCCGAGCGCAACCATGCCGACGATGAGAACAACTAGAGTCGACAAGCCTTTGTGCACTAGCACTTTGTCCACGATGAGCTGGAAGAAAATTGGCGTCACCAGCGCGAACATCTGCAGGAACAGCGAGGCGACGACGACTTCGGCGAGCGCCCATCGGTATCGCAGAATCGAGGGCACAAACCAGCGAAAGCCGAAACTGCTGGGATCGATACCGGTGCCGCCGAGACGGCGAGATATCAACAACGCCTCGTCGGTGACCACTTCGGACAGATCTTCGTACCGGAACTCCCGGCCCGTGCGCAGGACCGGATCGACGATGCGCACACGTTCCTTGGTCGGCCCGATGGCGAGAATGCCGAACGAACCGATCTTCATTCCTACGAGGGCCGGTAAGGGTAATTTGGAAAGGCGTTCGACCGTCACTTTCCGAAGAATGCGCGACTTGAGCCCGAGAAGATTTGCGCCTCGAACGAGGTCTTCTGCGTTTGCGAAGCCGTCGCCAAGGGCCAGTTGATGACGGAGTTGTGCTGGGTCAGCCGCGATGCGGTAATAGGCCGCCACTAGCGACAAGCCGGCGAGCCCGGGGTCGACCAGTTGCGAAGAGCCTGGAACTGCCGCCTTCGCTACTGTCCGCTGATCGCTCAAAATCCCGTTGTCGCCCAAGAGTCACCCAGCAAATCACGAGACCGACGCGAGCCTGCGAAAAATGCCGCCCGCCAGCCGTGCAGCCCGATATGCGTCAAATCACTGGCAGCGCCGCTCGCTGTAACAAAGCGGCGCGGTATGCCTGAACACCCAATACTCAACAGGTAAATAAATCCGCCCAAGATCGCTATACCATTCGAACCGAATCAGCAAGCGAGGTTGGTTTCCCGCCCAGGGCAATCGCATTTCAAATTGCGCCGAGGAGGGCTCGGGGCAAAGCGTCGGATCGGTCGGCTTTCTTCATTTTGCGGCGCAGAGGGAGTTTCGACGGCTCGGCGTTGAGCGCGCTGATGGCCATGTGTTTAAGAATGGATAGATTTTTCGGTCGGTTGTCGCAGCGGTTTCCGGCCTGGTCGTCGCTCATTTCGACGTCGAGCACCCAGTGGAGGCGATTCTCGACGCCCCAATGGTCGCGGGCGACTTGGTTCAGACGGTCCGGCGTGATGGGTTCGGAGAGCAGACAGTAGGCGGGCTCGATCTTCGAGGGACCGGCGTTCGCGCCCTTGGGTTCGCGCGTTCGGCGGACGGCGCCGAAGGCCTTCAGGCCGGGCCAATTATGGATGTCTTGCAGCCAATCGACATCGTAGGACACGATGGCGCTTCGGGTTTCTACGCGCCCATGCACAGCGTCGACCGTCGGTTCTGGAGTCTGAAACACGCGCGCCTCAGGGTCGCCAAGATAGCGTGTGACATCGTCGAACGACGTGGACTGGTTGATTTCAGAGCCAGTGCGTATTGACCGCCCTGGCCGACGATTTGCTCAGCGATCTCCCTCTGACAGAGCTCATCGCATCGGCGGTTATTGTGCGTCCCTCGAGGTTCAGGAGCCGCAGAAGCTGCGGAACCGCCGTGATCTCGTTCGATTTCTCGTCCGTGCGATCTGCACCTGAACCAGGCGTTCCTCGCACGACCAGGCGCTGACCATGTGCAGGGCCGACTTCTGGCCGGCCGTCTGGAAGGAGCGGCACAGCGTCTTGCCGTCGACCGCCACGACGTCGGCCGTCTGCTGCGAAAACGCACGCATGAACTGCGAAAAACGTTCGCCGAACGCCGCTGGATCGAGAAGCCGGAGCAGCCGGCTGTAGGTGTTCTGCGACGGCAATCTGTTCTTCAGCCCAGGAAGTTCCGCAAAAACGGCTCCTTGTCCTCCAAGAACTTCCCCCATATCGGTGTATGTCGCCCCCTTCTGCCTCGAGGGGAGAAGGGGGTTCTCCGCATCGGCGGCGCGCAAATCGATCAACCGGAAACAATATGAGTTCGAAAGCCTTGCCTGCCGCCCTGCTGTTCGATCTCGACGGCACGCTCGTCGAGACCGACCATATTCATTTGCTCGCCTTCCAGCGCGTGTTCGCGCCCTACGGGATCGAGCTCGACCGCGCGCGTTACGATTCCCTCATCCTCGGGTCTTCGAACGACGCGATCGGCCGGGCGTTCCTGCCTCGGCTCGATCCGGCCGAACAGGCGCGCGTGCTCGAGGAGAAGGAGGCCGTCTATCGCGCTGAGGTCGGCGCGGTGGCGCCGGTCGCGGGCTTCGTCGAGCTTCTCGACTTCTGCGACGCGCGCGGCCTGCAACGCGCCGTGGTCACCAACGCCCCGCGCGCCAATGTCGATCTGATGCTCGGCGCGATGGGCCTCGAGGAAAGGCTGCCGATCGTCGTCTCAGGCGCCGAGCTCGCGCGCGCAAAACCCGACCCGCTGCCCTATCTGACCGGCTTGCGGCTCACCGGCGCGCGGGCGGAAAATTCGGTCGCGTTCGAAGATTCGCTTTCCGGGGTGCGCGCCGCCGCCGCCGCGGGGCTCGCGGTCGTAGGCTTGACGACCGGCCTCGACGAGGCGCGGCTCGTTGCCGCCGGCGCGCTGTTCGCGGCCGCAGATTTTCGCGATTCCCGCATCTACGAGCTGATCGAAGCGTGCATCGCCGCTTGAAGGGGGGATTTCTCGAGTGAGACTGGCGCAAATTCTCGACGACAAGGGCAAACGCGCGCTCGTCGTCAGCGCGCGCGGCGAGAGCCGGCTCGTCAAAGGCGCGCGCACGACGCTGGCGCTGGCCCGCGCGGCTATCGAGGCCGGCGTCCCCTTGCGCAAGCTCATTGCCGAGCGCGGCGTCGGCAAGGCTGTCGACCTCGCCGCGGTTTACAAGGAACAGCGCGTGCTGACGCCGATCGATCATCCCGACCCCGCGCATATGTTCGTCACTGGCGCCGGGCTCACCCATCTCGGCTCGGCCGAAGGGCGCGACCAGATGCACAAGAAGCTCGCCGATCCCGCCGAGCTCACCGATTCGATGCGGATGTTCAGGCTCGGCCTCGAAGGCGGCAAGCCGGGGAAGGGCCGCATCGGCGTGCAGCCCGAATGGTTCTACAAGGGCGACGGCTCGACGATCGTCGCGCCCGGCGGCGACCTCGTCTCGCCGAGCTTCGCGCTCGACGGCGGCGAGGAGCCGGAGATCGTCGGCCTCTACGTGATCGACGACGAGGGCGCGCCGGTCCGCGTCGGATTCGCGCTCGGCAACGAGTTCTCCGACCACGTGATGGAGCGGCAGAATTATCTTTACCTCGCCCATTCGAAGCTCCGGCCGTCGAGTTTTGGCCCGGAGCTCCTCATCAGCGATCTGCCGCCCGACGTTTCCGGCGTCTCGCGCATACGGCGCGGCAAGACTGTGCTGTTCGAGAAGCCGTTCCTTTCCGGCGAGCAGAACATGTCGCATTCGATCGCCAATCTCGAGGCGCATCATTTCAAATACGCTTTGTTCCGCCGCCCCGGCGACGTGCACGCGCATTTCTTCGGCACGGCTACCCTGTCATTTGCGGACGGCGTGAAGACGGAGAAAGGCGACGTGTTCGAGATCGAATCCGCCCCCTTCGGCCTGCCGTTGCGGAACAGGCTGTGGACGAGCAAGGCGGAGAAGCCGAAGGTGAAGGCGCTGTAGGCGTCCGGCGTCGAGCCGAGGCGGTAATAGTCGAGAGTCGCCATGTCGCGGCGCAGCGCGATGTTGACGGTGAGCGCAACCTGCTCGACCGTGCGCATGCCATAGCGTTACGGTGACAGTGCATTTTACTCGCCTCACCCCTGCTTACGGGGTTCGGCCCACGGGGATTGCGGCGCAATGAGCGTCGCGTTTCGGCTTCGAGTCGGGCCAAGAAGTCGGACGAACCTGTCGGCCGTCCGATGCTTTCGGCCTGCCGGAGATCGTCGGCAAGGGTCTCCAATCCAGAATCGTCGAGAAGATCGCCGAAACGAGGAAAGCGGTCGCGGACCGGACTCAGGTGCGTCGCGCCGTGGCTTTGGACCGCATCATGGGTCCCCGCCTGTTGCTCTCTGTTTGCCGCCGCCAGGAGCGCGGCGCTATTGCACCGCCGACCCTTCCGGAAAGAACCAGGCCGAATACGTGCCTAACAAGGAAACGTAAGATACCGGCTCGTTGCTGTTATCCAGCATGGTTATATTGTATACTGAGGCCGTGCCAGGAGCGCCGGGATAGTAATACGTACCTCCCAAGTCCCGAGCTATGGTTGCCCACCACGGATCGGCGGTGTAGTCCGGCAGGGTGGCGAGTTGGCCGCCAACTTCCGTCCGCTCGACAATCCATTCGGCCGATTTTCCGGTTACTTCCGAGCCGCCCACCGATGCGGCGCTGAACACCAAAGCTACGCTCCAGCCTTGCGTGATGTCCTCGTAAAGAAGTTCGCCGGTCGTCGACACGCCACCTGAAAAATTCGTCGCCCAAACATAGACGACCAGATAGTCGCCAGGCTGGAACGGAAAGGTAGTATCGGTTGAGGCGTTCTGATAGATCACCAGCTCGGACTGGGGTAACCATTCTAGCCAAGGAAAATATTCCGGCACCGAGTTGCCGATATCGCAATAGACATTAGCCGCCGAGCCGGCCTGGAGGAGAAAGGCATCGGAAAAGCCGCCGATGCCGACCCAGTGCGAAGAATAATCCCAACCTCCCGAACAAGTGCCCGGCGCCTGTTTGACGGTCGGCACCGTCCAGCGTCCCTCGATTATGTAGAACGGCTGCGCGCCAGTTCCGGGAACGAGCGCATAGCCGCTCCAATTGCTCGAAGTCGCATTGAAGGAACTGCCGTTGGAATTGGTGATCTTGAGTCCGGTCGCACGACGGTGGTAAACGCCCTCAGTCCTCTTTAGCTGTGGAATCACGCGCTTCACGGGAAGGCTGACCGCTTGCGACCACCGGGCCATAGCCTCCGGACCTTCTGCCGAACCGGGCCGCGGCGGATAGCCCCAGCTTTCCAGGTCGGCCGACGAAGCCGTAAGCGGATTGAATTCGGCCGGGGGCTGCGTGACGGCGTAGACGCCGTAGAGATTGGTTGGAACCGCGTGCGGCGCTAGCGGTTGCGCGCTCGTTGGGAGCGAAAACAAAAACCCGGCGATCGCGACGCCGAGCGCCCTTCCGTGCGGGCAAGACATAGTTGATTTCATGTAGATTACCCCCCAACGTAAGCTGTCGCTCGCCCGTCCTCGACGCGTTGGGCGACTCGGTTTCGCAGCAAAACTCTGGCCCATCAATCGGCTGATTACTCGCCCGATTAGACAAATCTCTTTCTGCTACACGAAAACGATTGCGAGTTGTTCCATTATGGGTCTAAATTTGACACCCGGAAGTTGCAATCAGTAGAGATGTGATCTAATCCGCGGGATGGTTTCTATCGTGCGATTTGGCCGTGGCGCTTTGATCAGCGTCAAATTACGAGCGAAGTCGCGCGAGTCGCATGCCGCTCCTCGCGGAGGTAACATCGAGGAATTTTTTGCCGAGTGGCGCGAGTCACTCGAACTGAGGGTATAGCCTTTTGAGTTTGACGCGGGCGTCGGCAGCTGTGAACTGCCAGTCCGCCTCGGAGTGATGTTTGTTTCGGTTTTCTTCCCGGGCGGCGACTTCCCGGGTCAAGGAGGGCTTATCGGGAATGCGGCGCGGCAAGACTGTGCTGTTCGAGAAGCCGTTCCTTTCCGGCGAGCAGAACATGTCGCACTCGATAGCCAATCTCGAGGCGCATCATTTCAAATACGCTTTGTTCCGCCGCCCCGGCGACGTGCACGCGCATTTCTTCGGCGCGGCTACCCTGTCATTTGCGGACGGCGTGAAGACGGAGAAAGGCGACGTGTTCGAGATCGAATCCGCCCCCTTCGGCCTGCCGCTGCTTGACAGGTTATGGGCGGGGAAGGCCGAGAAGCCGAAGGTGGGGGGGCTGTAGGCGGGCGCGCTCATCCTGATCTCGTCGAAGGACGAGGCCGGCGGCTGAAGCCGGGGTTGGGCCCCATCGGCGCCAGGATTACGTGTTACTCTCAGGTCCGCGGCGTCAAAAGCGAGCGAGGCGAAGCAACCCGGTAGGCGAGTCCACAATCCTTGCCCCGTAGGCTCGAGTATACACTTGGCGCACAGGCAGGGATACAGCCCTGCGCCCTCTGGATTGCCGCGCTTCTCTCGCTTTTGACTACGGCTTCCACCGTCGCTAACCTAGCGCCTATAGGCCGGCGCCCGCGGCTACAGCGTCATCTGCGTCTGCGTCGTCACCGAGATCAGGCGGCCGTCTTCGGTCTCGACGCGGGTCTCCCAGACGGAGCTTCGCTGGCCGCGATGGATCGGCGTGCAGCGCGCGATCAGCACCGTGCCCTCGGGCGCGGCGCCGACGAGCTGGGTCTGGCTGCTCAGCGTCGTCGTGGCCTTGGCGCCTTGCGGCAGATTGAGAAAGGCGGCGGCCCCGCCCAGCGTATCGGCAAAACTCATCAGCGCGCCGCCATGGGCGAAACTGCCGAGCGTGCACAGTTCCGGCCGCACCACCAGCCGGCCGACGACTTCGTCGAGGTTGGCGCTGACATATTCGACGCCCAGCGTTTCGGCGAACGGCAGGATGTGGGCGTTGAGGCGTTCCAGTTCCGGCATTGCACCCCCCAGGGTTAGGTCTATCTGATCTCCGGCATCATCTCCGTGCGCGCCAGGTTGCCAAAGCGCGTGAGCTCGGCCTCGAACTGCAGTTCCACCGTGCCCGTCGGCCCGTGGCGCTGCTTGCCGATGATCACCTCGGCGCGGCCATGGGCGCGCTCCATCTCGTTCTGCCAGTCGAGGAATTCCGGCGCGCCCTCGCGCGGCTGCCTGTTCTTCAGATAATATTCCTCGCGATAGACGAACAGCACCACGTCGGCGTCCTGCTCGATCGAGCCGGATTCGCGCAGGTCCGACAATTGCGGGCGCTTGTCGTCGCGCGCCTCGACCTGACGCGAGAGCTGGGAGAGCCCGAGGATCGGCACGTTGAGCTCTTTGGCGAGCGCTTTCAAGCCGGTCGTGATCTCGGTGAGCTCCTGTGTGCGATTTTCCGATCGCATCTTCGCGCCCGACAGCAGTTGCAGATAGTCGACCACCAGCAGATCTAGGCCCCGCTGTCGTTTCAAACGTCTCGCGCGCGCGGTGAGTTGGGCGATGGAGATGCCGCCGGTCTGGTCGATGTAGAACGGGATCGACTGCATCTCCTGCATGGCCTGCGAGACGAGGTGGAACTCGCGCTCGGTGATGTCGCCCCGACGGATCTTGTAGGAGGCGACGCCCGACTGCTCGGCGATGATGCGGGTCGCCAATTGCTCGGCCGACATTTCCAGCGAGAAGAAGCCGACGATGCCGCCGTCGGCGGTGCGCATGGCGCCGTCGGGCTCAACCTCGCCGCGATAGGCGCGCGCAATATTGAAGGCGATGTTGGTGGCGAGCGCCGTCTTGCCCATGCCGGGGCGGCCGGCGATGATGACGAGGTCGGAAGCCTGCAGGCCGCCCATCTTGTGGTCGAGATCGACGAGCCCGGTCGCCAGCCCGGAGAGATGGCCGTCGCGCTCGTAGGCGCGCGCCGCCATGTCGACGGCGAGCTTCAGCGCGTCGGAGAAGCGCTGAAAGCCGCCGCCGTATTTGTCGGTCTCGGCGACCTTGTAGAGCCGCTTCTCCGCCTCCTCGATCTGCTCGCGCGGGCTCGCATCGACGGGCGAATCATAGGCGACGTTGACGATGTCCTCGCCGATGCCGATGAGTTCGCGGCGCACCGAGAGATCGTGAATGGTGCGGCCGTAATCGTGGGCGTTGATGATCGTCGTCGCCTCGGCGACGAGGCGGGCGAGATAGCCAGGCACGCTGACGCCGCCGCCGACGTCGTGCTCGCCGAGAAAGGTCTTCAGCGTGATCGGCGACGCAAGTTTTCCCGAGCGAATGAGCGCTCCGGCCGTTTCGTAAATGCGGCGATGGATCTCCTCGACGAAATGCTCGCCGCGCAGGAAGTCGGAGACGCGGTCGAAAGCCTCGTTGTTGATGAGGATGGCGCCGAGCAGCGCCTGCTCCGCCTCGACGTTGGCCGGCGGCTTGCGCGGGACCGCCTCGGCGGCGACGGGGAGCGGACGGGCGGGAAAAGGTTCGATGGTCGCCATGGGCTGCGTCAGACTTTTGTTCGACTTCAGGACCGACGCGACGGGACGGCTCGCGAGGATAAGCCCCGGTCGCCTCCGGGGGAAGCTTCTGTCACGTTCCGTTGATCGGTACGAGCGGAGGCGGCGTTGTCCCCGTTGATCCCCACCGAAAAGAATCCGCCGCCGCGCGGTTGACTCGAAAGCGATCGGCGAGGCGATTCGGGTCAACCCTGCCGCTCGCCCGGGCGCCTCAGAACGGGGCCGTTGGTCGCGGCGCCGCGAGGCGTGACCGCCCAAGTGGTCGAAATCTTGCCGTTGGCGCCCGGCCGCCCAGCGACTGACACCGACCCGTTGAGGATGTTGCAGCGAAATCGCCGGTATGATATATTCATACCAAAATCCCCCGCGCCAAGGAACGCTTATGGCCACCATCGCAAAGCGAACTTTCAGTCTTCCCGCCGAGCAGGCCGCCTTCATCGACGCGCAGGTCGCTTCCGGCACATTTGCGAGCGCGAGCGAGGTGGTGCGCGCTGGCCTTCGCGCCTTGCAGGAGCGCGACGCCGCCGTTGAGCGTTGGCTGCGCGAAGAAGTCGCTCCGGCCTATGACCACTGGAAGGTCGACCCCAGCAGCGGCATTTCGCCGGAGGAAATGGCCGAGCGCATGCGTCAGCGTCACGAGGCGCGCCTAAAGAGGGGCGCGTGAAGCGGCAAGCTGTCATCTACAGCCCGGAAGCTCAATTGGTTGCGAGAAATCCCAATAAGGGGGGAATTTCCTGGCGGCGCCATTGTAGCCGAGGTCGTTGACCTCGGTCGGCGCGTGAGCGCCTCATCATGCACGAGTCTTCCGAGCGGAGGCAGCGAGGTCAGCGACCTCGCCGATAATGGCGCCCGGGAATTTGCCCGGTTACAAATCCCACTTCGGCTCAAGCGATTGAATTCGCACATTATTTTCAAAATGAGAGGATACGTGAGCCCGCAATCCGCCCTGAGCGGGCGCTTGGGGGGAGGTGTTGTCTCGAAATACCCGCTTCGTTCACGCCGGCGGCGGCGCGCGAGATTAAAGTATGTTCATAAACGAAATGGATAAAAAAGGCGAAGACCCAACCGCCCACCAGGCTTGACGGGGGGGGGGTGACAAAAACGGCCAGCTAACGCGTTGAAAACG
Source organism: Roseiarcus sp. (assembly GCA_052147395.1). Classification (GTDB taxonomy): domain Bacteria; phylum Pseudomonadota; class Alphaproteobacteria; order Rhizobiales; family Beijerinckiaceae; genus Roseiarcus. Next base: position 6,009 of record JBKQKS010000023.1, on the reverse strand, counting down.
CGGAAACCGTGGACAAAAATGACCACCCTCTTGGGTCTACCGCGACGCCATATCGAATTCCCGATCGTAACGACCGCTGCCCGTCCTTTTGTGTCGATCCCGGCCCCCTGCAGCCGGGCGCCCTCATCCTGAGCTTGTCGAAGGACGAGCCCGGCCTCGCCGCGACCGGCTACAATCTCGCCTCGCCCCTCACGATCGCGCCATACCGTTCCGCGTCCAGCGGGACATAGGCGTCGGTCTCGCCGTCGAACATGTAGAGCGGCTCGTTCACGAGTCCCGGGTCGAAGCCTTGCGCGACGTAAAGCGCGCGCTTGGGTTTCAAGGTCTCGGTCGTCGCGATCTCGCGGGTCACGCGCAGGAACAGCGGCCGGGCGTAGCGCGGCAGCGCCGCCATGCCGCGCGCGAAGGCGGCAAGATCGAAAATTTCGGCGCGGATCAGCGCCATGCCGGCGCGGCCCTCCGCCCCGGGCACCGCGACGCCGTAGACCAGCGCGTCCTCGACGCCGGCTTCAGCGAGGCACGCCCCCGTCACCTCGAGCGTCGCGACGTTCTCGCCCTTCCAGCGAAAAGTGTCGCCGATGCGGTCGACGAAATGATAGAAACCCTCGGCGTCGCGGCGCATCAGGTCGCCGGTGCGCATCCAGGCGTCCCCCGGTTCGAACACGTTGCGCAGACTCTTCTTTTCCGTCTCCGTGCGCTCGGAATAGCCCTCGAAGCGCTGCGACGGGTCGTCGGAGATGCGCCCGAGCGCTTCGCCGGCTTCGTCGTCGCCGCAGCGCCGGCAGAACCCATCGGCGCCCCGCGCGGGCGCCTGAGAATCCTCGTCGAAGGCGGCGAGCGCGATCGTGGCGCGGGCGGCGAGATAGGGCGGCTGGCGGCCGAGGGCGCCGATGCGCCCCTCGACATTGTAGAGCCAGACGTTGCCCTCGGTGGAGGCGTAGAACTCGAGCACGCGAATTGGCCCGAGCCGGTCGAGCAGTGTTGGCCAAACATCCGCCGCGAGGCCGTTCCCGAGCGCGAGCCGGAGCTTTGCGCGGCCCTCCTTTTCGTTTCGCGGCGCGGCGACGAGATAGCGGCAGAGCTCGCCGATGTACTGGAACGACGTGCATTCGAAGTCGGCGATGTCGTCGAAGAAGCGCCGCACCGAAAATTTTTCGGCGATCACGACCGAGCCGCCGTTGACGAGCGGCGCGGCGACGGCGACCACGCCGCCGACGCTGTGGTGCATCGGCAGGCAGTCGTAATGGCGGTCGTCCGCTTTCAAGCCGGCGAGGCCGGCGAACCAATGGCTCCAGACCACGATGCGGCGATGGCTCACTTCCGCCGCCTTGGGCAGGCCTGTCGTGCCCGAAGTGAAGATACGCAGCGCCCGGTCGTCGAGCGTCACCTCGGGCCGTTCGTCCGGGCCGAACGGCGCGTCGGAAAATGCCGCCGCAGCCTCGGCGAGCGAGCCCCGGCCGTCGTGCGGCAGGACCGCGACCCGGTCCGCCTCCCGCGCCCGCTCAGCGAGCGCGGTCTCGACGATGGCGACCTTGGCGAGCGAGACCGTGAAGGCGTGGCAAAGCGCAGCGGGCGCGAGATCGGGGCTGATCAGCGCCGCGATGAGTCCGGCCTCGGTAAGGCCGAGCCACAGCGCGAAATAGTCCGGGCGATTGCCCATCATCAGCGCGACGGCGTCCCCGGGCTTCAGCCCCGAAGCGAGCGCCCAGCGGGCGTAGCGGCGTTTGCGCCGGGCGAGTTCGCGGAACGTCAAGTTTTCGCGCGCCGACAGCATGGCCGCCTTGTCGCCGTAGCGTTCGGCCCACTCGTCGACGGCGCGCGGCAGGATGCGCAACGGATCGCGGGTCGCGCGCGCGTTCGCGTCGAGCGCCGCGAGCCAGGCGCGCGACACCTTGGCGTCGCCCTTCGCCGTCCGCGGCGGCGGGAAAGGCGCGTTCATCCCAGCGTCTCGAAATGGCTGCGCCAGTGCAGCAGCGCGGCTGGGATCTTGGAGATGCGCACCGCTTCCACCGCGCCGATGACGATCGCGTGGGTGTGGCGCTCGATGATGTCTTCGACGCGGCAATCCAACGCCGCGAGCGCATCGGCGAGCACCGGCGCGCCGGTTATCAGCGGCGCCCAGTCGCCGTGCTCGAAGCGCGCCGCGCCCTTGATGCCGCTCACCCCGGCGAAGCGCTCGGCAAGCTGCCGGTGATGGGCGGCGAGCAGGTTGACGGAAAACGCGCCCGCGAGCCGGGCCGCGGCGAGCGTGGCGGTCGCGCGGTTGAGGCAGACGAGGAGCGAGGGCGGCGACAGCGACAGCGAGGCGATCGCGGTCGCGGTGCAGCCCGAGCGCACCTCGCCGATGCCGGCGGCGACGATGCCGACGCCGGACGCGAATTCCCGCATCGCCAGCCGGAAATTGGCGCCGTCGTCCAGCGCGCGGGGCGCCTCGGCGCGTGCCCTGTCGTCCACTCGCGGACTTCCCATGACGGTCATCGTTCCACCTCCTAGCCGCCCCGACGCGCTCTGGCAAACGTGTCGGCGGCGGCAGCGGCCTTGCGCGCAGAAATGACGCCGAGCCAGTTGCCCATCAGCCGTGTCGCCGGCTCGCGCCACAACGCGACCGCGGGGCTCACGAGGCGCGGATCGAGCGCCGCGGCGATGGTCTCGCGCGAATTCTCTCGAGTTCGCACCACGGCGATGAGCTCGTCGATACGCGCCAGCGTCGCGGCGTCGAAATAATTCTGTGGCGGGCGCGGCGGCTTCGGCCATTCGTGGTCGAGATAGCGCAGCATATCGCGGCGGAATTCCCGCGCCAGCGTGTCGCGCTCGTATTCGGGATGGCCCTGCCAGAACACCTCGAGCAGGTCGTGATCGCGGATGAACACATCCGGCCCGGCGATGCGCGAGCGCGTGAGGATCACATAACCCGCGGCTTCCAGATCGCATTCGGCGAGCGCGTTGAACCGCGAGTGCGGCGTGATCGTGCGCCTGAGCCCCGCGGTGAGCGCGTGCTCGGCGACGACGTCGCTGACGAACAGGCCCGAGAGCTTGCGCGGATTGCGTCGGCGCAGGATGCGGTCGCGGTGAAACGCCGCGGCGTGGGCGGCAAGGCACGAGTAGAGCGCCGAGATCACGGCGCCGCCCGCGAAATCCATCAGGGCGGTCAGCTCGGCCCAATAGGGTTCGTCCGCAAGGTCGGGAGCACGCGGCTCGGCGCCGGTCATGATGACGGCGTCGAGCGAGGCGCCGCGCAGCTGTCGCGGGTCGCGATAGGTCGCCGCCATCGCCGCCCGCGCTTCCGCCGCGCGCGGCAGCGTCTCCAGCGCGCCCAGTATCAGGCGGATATCGAAGCCGGCGCTCGCGTCGCCGAGGAGGCTCATGAACTGGCGCTCGGTGGCCGCGACCGCCGCGTCGGGCATGTTGTTGACAAGGGCGATGCGCAGCCGCTTGAACCGGTCGCGCGCCGCGCCGCGCTCGATGCGGCGTTCGCCGAGCGGGGCGACCACGCGTGGGGCTGCGGCTTCGAGAGCGATCGGCATCGGCTACTCCGCCGCGAGCCGGCGCGACGGCGCCGCGGCCGCGAGCGCCTGATCGATGTCGGCGAGAATGTCCTCGACATGCTCGATGCCGATGCTGAAGCGCAGCGTTTCCGGCCGGATGCCGGCTTTGAGCTGCTCGTGCGGCTTCATCTGCCGATGCGTCGTCGAGGCCGGGTGGCAGCACAAGGTGCGGGCGTCGCCGATGTTGACGACGCGCTTGATGAGCTTCAGCGAGTCATAGAAGGTCTTGGCGGCCTCGAGGCCGCCGACCACGCCGAAGGTGAGGAGAGAGGGCGCGCCGAGATCGAGATATTTCTGCGCCAGCGAGAAGTAGGGGCTGTCGGTGAGACCGGCGTAGTCGACCCAGGCGACGCGCGGTTCGGCGCTCAGAGCGTGGGCTACGGCGCGCGCGTTGGCCACGTGGCGCTCGACGCGCAGCGCGACCGTCTCGATGCCCTGCAAGATCATGAACGCCGTCATCGGCGCGATCACCGCGCCGGTGGTGCGCTGATACACCGCGCGCGCTCGGGCGAGATAGGCCTTGTCGCCGAAACGGTCGACATAGACGAGGCCGTGATAGGACTCGTCGGGCTCGGTCAGCATCGGATATTTGGCGGCTTCGGCCCGCCAGTCGAAGCGGCCGGAATCGACGATCGCGCCGCCCATCGCCGCGCCATGGCCGCCGAGGAATTTTGTCAGCGAGTGGATGACGATGTCGGCGCCGTACTCGAGCGGCCTGAGTTGGATCGGCGTCGCGACGGTGTTGTCGACGATGAGCGGCGCGCCATGAGCGTGGGCGAGCTTGGCATAGGCCTCGAGGTCGATGACATTGCCGGCGGGATTGCCGACGCTCTCGCAGAACAGGGCGCGGGTCGAAGAGTCGAATTTCGCTTCCAGGTCCTCGACGCGGTCGCTCGCGGCAAAGCGCGCCTCGACGCCCGTGGGCTTCAGGGTATGGGCGAGCAGAGTGTGCGACGTGCCATAAAGCTGCGGCGGGGCGACGATCGAGCCGCCGCGGTCGGCGAGCGTCAGCATCGCATAAGCGAGCGCGGCCTGGCCGGAGGCGACGCACAAAGCCGACGAGGCGCCCTCGAGCGCGGCGACGCGCTGCTCCAGGACGTCGACGGTGGGATTGGCGATCCGGCTGTAGCGGAAGCCGGGCTGCTCGAGATTGAACAAGGCCGCCGCCTCGTCAGCGCTGGCGAATTCGTAGCCGACGTTCTGATAGATCGGGACCGCGACGGCTTTGGTCGCGGGATCGCACTGGAAACCGGCGTGTACGGAAATCGTCTCGCGTCGCATCGGTCAGCTCTCGCTTCGATCGGGCGCCCACGTCGCGCTTCACGAGAAGCAACGTGCGGCCAGATCGCTTAAAATTTCAACGAATTCGTCCGACGATCGCGAAGCATCGTCAAGGTCTCGGTAACCGATTGCCGGAAAAGTCGTAAATTCCCGTTCACGCTTCGCCGGGGAATGCGTTCGCGCCGCCAAACTTCGCGCCTCTGCGAAACAGGCTCAGGAAACGGCGGGCGACCGCCTCGGGATTCTCGGCGGCGACCAGCGCCGACACGACGGCGAGACCGTCGGCGCCCGCCGCCAGCGCCGGCGCGCTGTTTTCGGGAGTGAGGCCGCCGATCGCGACGATCGGCTTTCGCGTCAGCCGCCTCGTCCGCGCGAGCCCATCGACGCCGAGCGGCGGCGCGGCGTCCAGCTTGGTCTGCTGCCGATAGATCGGGCCGACGCCGAGATAGTCGGCGGCCTCGGCGTCCGGCCGCAGGACCTGCTCGGGCTCGGTGATCGAGAGGCCGATGAATTTGTCGGGGCCGAGCCAGCGCCGCGCCTCGGCGACCGGCATGTCGCTCTGGCCGACGTGCAGCCCGTCGGCGTCGGCCGCGAGCGCGATGTCGAGCCGGTCGTTGATCGCGAGTTTTACGCCGAGAGGCGCCAATATGGCTTTCAGCGCGCGCGCCTCGTCGAGAAAGGTGCGGGTCGAAGCGTCCTTTTCGCGCAATTGCACCATCGTGGCGCCGCCGCGCGCCGCCGCCCCGGCGATCTCGGCCGAGCTCAATCCACGCGCCAGACCGCGGTCGGTGACCAGGACGAGCCTGACGCTCGCGACGACGAGCGCCATTCTCACCGCGCCTTCAGACGCTCGAGGATCTCTTCTTCGCCGACCTCGTCGAGCGCGTCGAGGAATTCGACGCGGAAGCTGCCCGGGCGTTCCGCCATCTCCGCCGCCATTTCGCCGGCGACGCCAAAGACGCCGAGCGCCGCCACAGTCGCCATCAATTTATCGGCTTCGATGGCGGCGAAGGCGGCGACGATGCCGGAGAGCGCGCAGCCGAGCGCGGTCACCTTGGACATCAGCGGCGAGCCGTTGGCTATCTCGATGACGCGCTCGCCGTCGGTGACGAGATCGACCGCGCCGGTGGCGGCGACGATGCAGTTTTGATGGCGCGCGAGCGCGAGCGCAGAGGCGCGCGCG
>JBKQKS010000022.1:0-26828 GCA_052147395.1 Roseiarcus sp. | reverse complement strand
GTGGGCCTTGTAGACCTCGACGGGAACTTCGCGGGGTTTGGCGTTATCCAAGGTCATCTAGAGGCCGCTGTGGCCGTGTCTCGAGCAGGCCGCTGTGGCATAAAGATGCAGTCAGACCATGAACAATCCGTTTCGGGGGCGGCGGCGCCCGTCATATCCAGAATATTCGCCCCGTCGTTCGCCGAACAGCCAAGTGAAAACGCGTTCGTCTGCGGCGGGCGAAGCGCAGAACGGCGTGCAATTGCTCGACCCGCTAGCGTTTTGTCGAAGTGTCGATATATTCAAACCATTTTGGTGACGAAGTCGGAGGGATCCGCGCCGAGATCGCCGCCCGCGATTTCCCTTTTCGAAGTTCGGGCCCCAGTCGCAATGAAACGCGGCGCCAGCGCCACTTTTTCGAGCGCCCCGTCGAGCGCTCGCGCGGAGAGCGCGGGCGCGTCGCGCACGAACCCTCGACGCGGCCGGCCGGCTGCGTTTCGCGACCGATTCTCGACGGCGTCCACGCTTTTTGGCGCGTGACAATTCACCCGAATCCAAGGACACTGCGGCCAACGATTGGCGAAAAGCCCGTGAAGACATGAAAACGTCCGAGGAATCACGGGGCGCCTCAGAGCCGGCGTTCCTCGAGATCGATGGCGTCGGGATTCGCTTCGGCGGCGTCGCGGCGCTCGACGGCGTGTCGTTTCGCGTCGCGGCCGGGCAGATCTGCGGGCTGATCGGACCCAACGGCGCCGGCAAGACCTCGCTGTTCAACTGTATCTCGCGGCTTTACACGCCCCAGATCGGCTCGATCCGGCTCGAGGGCGCGGCGCTGGAGCGCGCGCCCCGGCACGCGCTCGCCCGCCTCGGCATCGCCCGCACCTTTCAGAATCTCGCGCTGTTCTCGACGTTGAGCGTCAGCGAGAACATTAGGGTCGGCGCGCATTCGCTGGCGACGAGCGGCTTGTTCGCCGACGCGCTGCGGCTGCCGCGGGCGCGGCGCGAGGAGCGCCGCATTGCCGAGCGCGCCGACGCGCTGATCGAGGAATTCGCGCTGCAGGCGGTCGCCCACCAGCCGGTCGGCGAGCTCCCCTTCGGCCTGCGCAAGCGGGTGGAGCTCGCGCGCGCGCTCGCCATCGACGCCCGGCTGCTGCTGCTCGACGAACCGGCGGCAGGCCTCAACCACGAGGAAGTCGGCGCGCTCGGCGCCGAGATCCGGGCGATCCGCGATCGGCGCGGCGTCAGCGTGATGCTGGTCGAGCACCACATGAACCTGGTGATGGGCGTTTCCGACAAGGTGGTCGCGCTCAATTTCGGCCGCCTCATCGCGGAGGGGACGCCGGACGAGGTGCGCGCCCACCCGGAAGTCGTCAGCGCCTATCTCGGGAGCGCGGCGTGAACGCGCCGATTCTCAGCGCCCGAGGCCTCGAGGCCTACTACGGCGCGGCGCGCGCCCTGCACGGCCTCGATTTCGAGGTCCTGGCAGGCGGGGTCACGGCGCTGCTCGGCGCCAATGGCGCGGGCAAGACGACGACGCTGCGCGCCATCTCGGCGATGATCCGGCGCGAGGGCGAGCTTTCCTTCCGCGGCCGGCCGCTGACGAAACGCTCGACGGAGGACGTCGCCCGGCTCGGAATCGCCCATGTGCCGGACGGCCGCGGCACGTTCACCGATCTCACCGTCGAAGACAATCTCCGCCTCGGCGCCTATACGCGCCGCGACCGGGCCGATGTCACGAAGGATTTCGAGCGCATGTTCGCCTATTTTCCGCAGCTCGGCGAACGGCGGCGCCAGCAGGCGGGAACGCTGTCGGGGGGCGAGCAGCAGATGCTGGCGATCTCACGCTCGCTCATGATGCGCCCGAGCCTGCTGTTGCTCGACGAGCCCTCGTTCGGACTCGCGCCGCTCGTCGTCGCCGAAATCTTCCGCATTCTGAGAGAGATCAACCGCAACGAGCGGGTCAGCATGCTCATCGTCGAACAGAACGCCAATCTCGCTCTCGAACTCGCCGACCACGCCTATCTGATCGAGACCGGCCGGCTCGTCATCGGCGGAACCGCCGACGCGTTGCGCCGCGACGACGCCGTGCGGCGCGCCTATCTCGGCTATTGAGGGGGGCGGGCGTGACCGCGTTGCTTCATCAGCTCGCTTCCGGCCTCGCGCTCGGCGGCCTCTATGCGATCATGGCGCTCGCGCTGGTGATGATCTACCAGGCGACGCAACTCATAAATTTCGCCCAGGGCGAGATGGCGATGTTCTCGACTTATCTGGCCTGGAAGATGATCGATTCCGGCGCGCCCTATTGGCTAGCTTTCATCGCGACGGTCGTCGTTTCGTTTCTCGGCGGCCTGGCGATCGAACGCATCGTGGTCAGACCGTTCGCCAAGGCGCCGGTGCTCGCATCCGTGATCGTGTTCATCGGCCTCGCGTTCATCTTCAACGCGCTGGCGGGCTTCCTGTTCGGCTATTCCGAGCACAGCTTCGACAGCCCGTTCCCCGGGCGGCCGCTGATCGGCGTCGGCTACATCTCGGCGCACGAGCTCGGCACGATCTTCGTCAGCTTCGTCGTGCTGGCGCTGGTCTACGCGTTCTTCCGCTTCACTCCGCTCGGGCTCGCGATGCGCGCGGCGGCGCAAAACCCTGTTTCCGCGCGGCTGGTCGGCGTGCGCGTAAACTTCATGCTGTCGATCGGCTGGGGGCTCGCGGCGGCGATCGGCGCGGTCGCCGCCATGATGGCGGCGCCGATCGTCTATCTCGATCCCAACATGATGGGCGGCGTGCTCATCTACGCCTTCGCCGGCGCCGTGCTCGGCGGCATCGACAATCCCTGGGGCGCGGCGTTCGGCGGCTTCGTCGTCGGCGCGGCGGGGAACCTCATCGGCGCCTATGTGGTGGGCGACGAAGTCAAGCTCTCGGTGGCGCTCGCTGTCATCGTCGGCGTGCTGGTCGTAAAGCCGTCCGGCCTGTTCGGCCAGCGCATCGTGGCGCGGGTGTGACGATGATCCCCGCCCGGCCCCGCGCCGACCGGCTGATGGCGACGGTTTCCCGCGGCGGCTGGGCGATCGCGATCGTGATCGCACTCGCGGCGCCGTTCGCGCTCGACGGCTACCGGCTCTATCAGCTCACCACCGTGCTCATCTACACGATCGCTCTGATCGGGCTCAACCTGCTCACCGGTTACAATGGCCAGATCTCGCTCGGCCACGGCGCCTTCTTCGCCCTCGGCGGCTATGGCGCGGCGATCCTCATCGTCAAGTTCGGCCTGCCCTTCTGGGCGGCGATCCCGGTTGCGAGCGCGGCGTGCTTCCTCGCCGGGTTCCTGTTCGGCTTTCCCGCGCTGAGGTTCGGCGGCCTCTATCTCGCGCTCGCGACCTTCGCGCTCGCCGTCGCGACGCCGCAGATCCTCTCTTTCAAAGGCTTCGACGCCTGGACCGGCGGCGCTGAGGGCCTGCAACTCGTAAAGCTGAAGGCGCCGGCCTTCGTGTCTCTGACACGCGACCAATGGATGTATTTCGTCGCGCTGATTGCCGCAGCGTTCCTCACCTGGCTCGCCTCGAACATCGTCGGCGGACGGATGGGCCGCGCGCTGATGGCGATCCGCGACAGCCAGGTCGCCGCGGAGGCGATGGGCGTAGACTCCGCGCTCTATAAGACGTTCGCTTTCGGTCTCAGCGCGTCGTACGCCGGCGTCGCGGGGGGCCTGAGCGCGCTCGCCGTCGGCTTCGTCTCCCCCGAGAGTTTCGGCCTCTCGCTGTCGCTCGCCTTCCTGGTCGGCGTGGTGGTCGGCGGGCTCGCCTCGATCGGCGGCATGGTGTTCGGCGCGCTGTTCATCGAGTTCATGCCGAATTACGCCGACCAGCTTTCCCAGCAATTCGGCGAGAGCGCCAAGGCCCTGCCCGGCGCCATCTACGGCGTACTGCTCATCCTCATCATGGGACTCGCGCCCTCGGGCGTCGCCGGCCTCATCAGGGCCTTCGCGCGTTTCGCCGCGAGAGACCGCCGAATTCGGGCCTGACTTCAACCGCGCTCGGACCGAACGCCCGGCGCCAAAACGGAGGAAACCGCATGACGACACGCCGCACTTTCCTGAAAACGGGCGCCGCCGCCGCGACGCTTCTGGCCTCGGGCGCTCCGAGGGCGCGCGCGGAAAACCCTCCCGGCGTCAGCGCGACCGAAATCAAGATCGGCCAGACCATGCCCTACAGCGGCCCGGCCTCGGCCTACGGCGTGATCGGCAAGACCGAGGCCGCCTATTTCAAGATGATCAACGATGAAGGCGGCGTGAACGGGCGCAAGATCGACTTCATCAGCCTCGACGACGCCTACAGCCCGCCCAAGACCGTCGAGCAGGTGCGGCGCCTCGTCGAGCAGGAAGGCGTCGCATTCTTCTTCAATACCCTCGGAACCGCGCCGAATCTGGCGATCCGTCAATATCTCAACGACCAGAAGATCCCGCAATTGTTCGTGGCGACCGGCGCGAGCCTGTTCGCCGATCCCGAACATTACAAATGGACGGTCGGCTACAATCCGAACTACGTCAGCGAGGCGCGCATCTACGCCAAACACATTCTGAAAACCAAGCCGAAAGCCAAGGTTTCGATCCTCTATCAGAACGACGGCTTCGGCAGGGACTACGTGAAGGGGCTGAAGGACGGCTTCGGCGACAATGCAAGCATGCTGATCGAGGAAGCCTCGTACGAGACCACGGAGCCCAGCGTCGACTCGCAGGTGGTGACTCTGCAAGCGAGCGGCGCCGACGTGTTCGTGATCGCCGCCACGCCCAAGTTCGCCGCGCAGGCGATCCGCAAGTCCTACGACCTCGGCTGGGACGCCACGCGTTACATCAGCGTCGTCTCGATCTCGATCGCCACCGTGCTCGAGCCCGCAGGATTGGAAAAGTCGAAGGGTCTCATCACCGGCAACTATCTCAAGGACGTGTCCGACCCCAAGTTCAAGGACGACCCCGGCGTCGCGATGTGGAAGGCGTTCTGCGACAAGTATCTGTCGACGAAAGAGTACGTCGACCTCAACGCCACTTACGGGTTCGGCGCCGCTCAGACGATGGTCCAGGTGTTGAAGCAGTGCGGCGACGACCTCAGCCGCGACAACATCCTCGCCCAGGCGACCGACATCAAAGGTCTGCAGCTGCCGATGCTGCTGCCCGGCATCGAGATCAACACCTCGCCGACGAACTACAGCCCGATCCGGCAGTTGCAGCTCGAACAGTTCGACGGCCAGAGCTGGCAATTGTTCGGCGAGCTGATCAGCGACTGAACCGTCCGCGTCGCCGTCGTCTCCCCTCTGTCAGGCGATGTCATACGGGAGCGGCGGCAAGAGTTCGGTCTTCCGACCGACAACCTGATCGGCGCAATCTGCGGCGCCGCGCGTCCTGCAACAGCGGGGAGCGTTCGTCGCCGTCTTCGAGCGCGGCGGCGCCGGCGAGCCTGCCGACAACGTGTCAAGTCCATACGCTCTTAATGCGAGTTGTGTTGCCGGAATGACAGTAAGTCGCCGCGATGTTTGTAGCCGGCCCCGTCGAGGCCGGCTGGCCCAGCTGATAAGCGCGCTGGGGGCCGGCCTCAGCGCGGCCGGCTACAATTGCGCCGGAGCGGCCTGGCGCCACAACTCGCAATAAGAGCGAATCTATAAGGGAGAGAGCCGATGCGGAAGCTGCTAGCGAGCTGTGCAGTCGTCGCGCTCATCGCCGTCGCCGGGTGCGCGAAGGGCGATAAAGGCGACAAGGGCGATGCGGGCGGGTCGGGACCGCCCGGAGTCGTCGGCGCCCCCGGCTCTGCGGGTCCCAGGGGCGACCCCGGACCCCAGGGCCCTGCCGGGCCGGCGGGTCCGAGGGGCGACGCGGGTCCGGCGGGACCTGCCGGTCCAGAAGGACCGAAGGGCGACGCGGGTCCGGCCGGGCCTCAGGGGCCGAAGGGCGACGCGGGTCCGGCGGGGCCTCAGGGACCGAAGGGCGATACCGGCGCGGCCGGGCCGGCCGGACCGCAGGGCGCCTCCGGAGCTCCGGGCGCGGGCGTGAGAGTGCTCGCCGACAAGCCGGACGCGAAGTGCGGCGACGGCGAGGTGATGGCCAGCGCCTATTGCGCCGGCGGCGCGGAATCCCCCGAGATCGACGGCGTGATCGGCGCGAGCTGCACTGCGCCGACCAACGTCGTGGTGGTCTGCGTCGAGAAGTGAGCAACGCAGGGGCCGGCGCCCGGCGCCGCCGCCCGGCGCGGCGGCGGACGCGGCGGTCGCGGCGCTTGCGTTTCCGCCGCTGCTTCGCTATAGGCGCGCCCACTCCACAGGCGGAGTTTTGCGCGCCCTGATCGAAGGGTTCGTTCCGGTGTCGGGCTTCCCGGCATGACGCTCCGCCGAGGCTCAACCGGAAAGGCAAACAAAAGCAGATGTCTCTGCCAGACTTCACCATGCGCCAGCTGCTCGAGGCGGGCGCGCACTTCGGCCATCAGTCGCATCGCTGGAACCCCAAGATGGGGCCCTACATTTACGGCGTGCGCAACTCGATCCACATCATCGACCTCGCTCAGACCGTGCCGTTGCTGCACCAGGCGCTGAAGCTCGTCTCCGACACCGTCGCCAAGGGCGGACGCGTGCTGTTCGTCGGCACCAAGCGCCAAGCGGCGCTGGAAATCGCCGATTCGGCCAAGCGTTGCGCGCAATATTTCGTCAATTCGCGCTGGCTCGGCGGCACGCTCACCAACTGGAAGACCATCTCGGCCTCGATCCAGCGGCTGCGCAAGCTCGAGGAGCAGCTCGGCGAAGGCGCCAAGGGCCTCACCAAGAAGGAGCGGCTGATGCTGACGCGCGAGCGCGACAAGCTCGAGAAGGCGCTCGGAGGCATCAAGGACATGGGCGGCGTGCCGGACCTCGTGTTCGTCATCGACACCAACAAGGAAGCGCTCGCCATCAAGGAGGCCAACCGCCTCAAGATCCCGGTGATCGCCATCCTCGACACCAATTGCGATCCCGATGGCGTCGCCCATCCGGTGCCGGGCAACGACGACGCGAGCCGGGCGATTCAGCTCTATTGCGAACTCGTCTCGCGCGCCGCGATCGACGGCATCTCGCGCAGCCAGGGCGCGTCGGGCATGGACATCGGCGAGGCCGAGGCGCCGATCGCCGAAGTTCTGCCGGAGAGCGCCGAGGCGGCGCCGGCCTACACCGACCATTTCGAGCTGCTCGCCGCGCCGCGCGGCGCGCCCGACGATCTCGCCAAGCTCCAGGGCGTCGGCCCGCAGATCGTCAAGAAGCTCAACGAGTATGGCGTGTTCCACTATTGGCAGCTCGCCGCGATGTCGCCTGACGAGGCGGCCAAGCTCGACGCCGAGCTGCGCTTCAACGGCAAGGCCACGCGCGACAAGTGGTCCGAGCAGGCCAAGGCGTTGATGGCGGCGGAGTAGGCCGCGGGCTTTCTGCCGTCGCGTTTTGGTCAAGGCGCGCGGCTAAGGGTTGTCATTCGAATCTCCATCGCCCTCTCCCGCTCGTCGGCAGAGGGCTCTAGTCGCTCGAGGCGAGGAAACGACATGGCTGCGATCACCGCTGGGCTGGTAAAGGATTTGCGCGAAAAGACCGGCGCCGGGATGATGGACTGCAAGCACGCGCTCAGCGAGACCGAGGGGGACATCGAGGCCGCCATCGACTGGTTGCGCAAGAAGGGCCTCGCCAAAGCCGCCAAGAAGAGCGGCCGCGTCGCCGCCGACGGCCTCGTCGGCGTCGCGGTCGAGGCCAACTTCGGCGTCGTCGTCGAGGTCAATTCCGAAACCGACTTCGTCGCCCGCAACGACGACTTCCAGGCTCTGGTGCGCGGCATCGTGGCGGTCGCGCTCGACAAGGCCCCGGAGGTCGACGTCGAGACGATCAAGGGCGCGCATTACATGGGCGGCGGCACGGTCGCCGACGCGATCGCCAACGCCATCGCGACGATCGGCGAGAACATGACGCTGCGCCGCGCCGCGGGCCTCCATGTCGCGGAGGGCGCGATCGGCCATTATGTGCACGCCCAGACCGTCGACGGGCTCGGCCGCATCGGCGTGCTGGTCGCGCTGCAGTCGAAGGGCGACGCCGACAAGCTTGCCGCGCTCGGCCGCCAAGTGGCGATGCATGTCGCCGCCGCCAGCCCGTGGGCGCTCGACCCGGCGAGCCTCGACCCTGCCATGATCGCGCGCGAAAAGGCCGTGCTCGCGGACAAGAACGCCGGCAAGCCGCCGCATGTGCTGGAGAAAATCGTCGAATCCGGCCTCAAGACCTTCTACAAGGAGGTCTGCCTGGTCGATCAGCCGTTCGTCCACGATCCCGCCAAGTCGGTCGCCCAGGCGGTCGAGGAAGCCGAGAAGGCCGTGGGCGCGCCGATTGCTATCAAAGGTTTCGTGCGCTACGCGCTCGGCGAAGGCGTCGAGAAGCCCGCCGAAGAGGCGTGACGGCGCCAGGGCGCGAAACTCTGCAACGAAGGGGGCGGCGTCGAGCCGCCTTTTTCATGTTGGACGCCGCATGACCGAGGAGCCCCGCTTGACCGAAGCAACGCCGCATCCCCTGTTTCGTCGCATCGTGGTCAAGCTGTCGGGCGAGGCCCTGATGGGGCCCGACACCCACGGCCTCAACGCTCCCACCGTTCAGCGCATCGCGGCGGACCTCAAGTCGGCGGCCGATCTCGGCGTCGAGGTCGCAGTCGTCGTCGGCGGCGGCAACTTTTTCCGCGGCTTGCTCGGCGCCGACAAGGGCATCGAGCGCGCGCGCGCCGATTCGATCGGCATGCTGGCGACGGTGATGAACGCTCTGGCCATGGAAGGCGCGCTCGAACAACTCGGCCAGCCCGCGCGGGTCCTTTCCGCCGTCGCCATGCCGTCGCTGTGCCAGCCTTATTCGCGCCAGGCCGCGCTCGCCCATCTCGTCAAGCGCCGCGTCATCATGCTCGCCGGCGGCACCGGCAATCCGTTCTTCACCACCGACACCGGCGCGGCACTGCGCGCCTGCGAGCTCTCCTGCGACGCGATGATGAAGGCGACCCAGGTCGACGGCATCTACACCGCCGACCCGAAAAAGGATGCTTCGGCGACCCGCTACGACCGCCTCACCCACGACGAGGCGATCAACCGCAACCTGCAGGTGATGGACACCGCCGCTTTCGCGCTGGCGCGCGACAACCGCATCCCAATCGTCGTGTTCTCGGTCAACGAGCCCGACGCGATCCGCGAGGCGCTCATCGGCCGCGGCCACGCGACCTACGTGGTGCCGTGAGCCGCAGCGGGGGCCCCGCTCGACGACAGCCTTGCCGCAGCGGCGCGAGAGGCGATTGGCGAGAGATGGCTCGAGAAAACAGAGATCGCAAGTTCGAATCCCCGCGGGCGCCCCGGGGCCGACGAGGATAAGCACCATATCTACGTTGTAGCCCCATGACCGGCTAGAGCGGTTTCCGATCAAACCGGCGCCCCGTCATTGCGAGGTCGGGGAAACGCTTCGCGTTTCCCCTATGTGCAGCGACGAAGCAAGAGGTGAGACGCTATGCCGAATCCTGATCTGACGCGGGCTGCCGCTCGCGCCAGGGCGCGCGAAGCGCTCGCCGCCATGACCGACGAGGAAGACAATTCTATCACCGAGGCGGCGCTCGCTGATCCGGACGCGCGGCCGCTCGACGAACAACTTCTCGCCCGGATGCGGCCGGCGTCGGCCGCCGAGGCCGCCGGTATCAAGCGCCGCCTGCGGGGTCGGCCACGCCTGCGAGACCCCAAGCGTCTGGTAAGCCTGCGGCTCGATCCGGACGTGGTCGCGCGCTTCCGAGCAACCGGACGGGGATGGCAGTCGCGTATCAACGACGTGCTGCGGGATCATCTGCCGGAGGCGTCGAAATAGGGTCTTCGACCACGCGGGACCGTTGACGCGTCCGCGTTGGCGTGCGCCCCCGTTTCGCCTTCCGCTGTGTCAACGGCGTCGGCGTCCCGATTGCGTCTTTCGCGGCTCGATGGCCGGCCTATGCGCACCCCTGCCGACGCGTCGCCCCTGCCCTCGCGGGCAGACACGCACGGCTCGGGGCCGATACGGTTCGCTAAACCTTCATCGTAGCGGACTTCCACCGCCTACTCCTTGCCGGTCTCCCGGCGCACTGTCACCGTAATCCATGGCATGCGCGACAGGGCTCACGTCGGTCAGACGTCATGACCGCGTGCGCAGCCTGACTATTATCTGTGCGTGAAGCCCATTTCATAAGCAGCACGTTTGGATCGCGATTTCCGAAAACCTCGAAGCATTCCTCAAACGACAACGAATTCGGGCGATCCCAATATTGGCATGCGTTTTGCTGACGTTGGTTTGCTCGTCACGTTGATTGGCGAGGGTATGCGTTCGAGCACGCCCCACGCCCAGCCGAATTCGAGATGAATTACAGCGCGTCTATCGCCCCTATTCGGGGGATGACGGATTGGACAGGAGGACTGCCATGAAGCGCACTGGAATGGAGACCGTCGATGAGACTCATCGTAGCGATCATCAAGCCATTCAAACTCGAGGAGGTGCGTGACGCGCTATCCGCCCTCGGCGTGAAAGGCATCACCGTAACCGAAGTCCAAGGCTACGGCCGACAGAAGGGGCACACCGAAGTCTTTCGCGGTGCGGAATACAACGTGACTTTTCTGCCGAAATTGAAGGTCGAAGTCGCGGTTCCGGCTGAACTCGAGGACGTTGTAATCGAAGCGATCACATCCGAAGCAACGACCGGCCGAATCGGCGATGGAAAGATATTCGTCACATCGCTCGAACGGGTTGTTCGCATTCGCACTGGTGAAACTGACCACGAAGCGCTGTGAGACACGACGCAAACTTCAACGATCATTGGGGGACACGGTATGTCGGACGAAAACAAACCCAAAACCAAAGCAACGTTGGGAGTCACAGGACTGACGATCAACGCCATGGCCTTGATTGCGCCGGGCGCATTCTTGTGGCTGACATTCCAAGAGCAATCGCTCTATGGCGCGCCGATGGCTGGCGCCGCGATGTGGCTCGGCCTCGTCGTAGCGCTCTTGCTGTGCTTCGCCACGGCGATCAGCTATGCTGAACTCTCGAAACTCTATCCCGGCGCGGGCTCCTCCTATTTCTATGCCGAGCAGGCGTTCCTGTCCAAGAACAAAGCGTACCGATACGCGCGCGTCGCCAAATTCTTCACTGGCTGGGCAAGCCATTTGTATTACTGGATGTATCCCGGCTTGATGGTCGGCGTGACGGCAATTCTTGCCGGCTATCTGGCAAACCAGTTTTGGCCGGATACCTTCAGCGCCACTTATAACAGCCCGCTGTTCATGTGGATGTTCTGCGTCGTATTCTCCTTGCTCGTGGGTTACATCGCCTACCGCGGCGTGACTGGCAGCACGGCCGTCAATATGGCGATCAACTTCATTCAGATTACAGCGTTGGTGATTTTCGCGATCATGGCCATCGCTTATCGCGCCAATCATCCGGACGGATCGGTGGGTCTGCATCTTTCGAACGGGACTCCGATCAGCTACAATGTCGCTCAAACCGACGTGCTGGACGACGCCAATAAGCCCGTGCAAGACACTTGGGCTGACGGTTCTTTGAAGTTCGCGCAAGATGCGAACGGCAAGGCTTTGACCAAGGACGGCAAGCCCGTCCCCGCCATCAAACAGCAGGATCGCCAGGTCGTGGCTGACGACCTGGATCCGGCCAAGGACACGGATGCCCTGGTGTTGGGCACGTTGAAGGCAATGGGACTCGACGCGGGTCAACCGTATCCCGCCTTTCAAACAGACGATGCCGGTAAGCTGAAATTGGACAAGGACGGTCACGCGATACCCGATCCGTTTGTTTTGAGCTACAAACCCGGGGATGCGGTCAGCGGCACACCGGGCGACGCGAAGAATCCGGAAACCTTCAATTTTCACACTTCGGCGGCGTCTGTCGTCTCTCCGCATCAGGGTAGTTATGTCTTCATCCAGGCGTGCATTGCGATTCTTCTGCTCGTGGGTTTCGAGTCGGTGACCTCGATGGGCGAAGAGGCGATCAACCCCAAGAAGGACATAGCGCGCGCGGTGTTGACGTCGTTGGTCATTCAAGGCGCGATCTGCTATCTGTTCGAATACTTTGCTGCGAACTATTTTTTGAATAGCGGTTACACTATGTCCAGTGCCGGGGCTTCCGGCGCGCCGCTCGGCGACATGATGGTGATCGTCGGCACATGGGCGTTCGGCAGCTATGCCGCAGGCAGGTCGTTCATGCTCGTGCAGGCCGGCACTGTGTTCCTGGCGTTGATCGGCACCACCTTGGCCTGCATGAATACCGGCGCCCGGGTGACTTATGCGATGGGACGCGACGAGGAGGTGCCATCCCACTTCGGCCTCATCCATGGCACGAACCTGTCGCCGCACCGCGCCATCTGGACGCTAGTGGGGCTTTCGATTGTCGTCGGCATTGCGACAACGGTGATCTATCTCGGCGGCCAATCCTCGGATTTGGCTGCGCTCGATAAAAACAACTTCTGGTATGCGTTTGGACTCTTCTCTCCCCATGCTTATACGTGGCTGCCCAATTCGCTGATCATAGTCACGCTAATCAGCAATTTCGGCACGTTCTTGCTATACATGACGACGAACATCTTGGCCATCGTGGCGTTCAGGGAACATCACATGTTCAACGGCTTCAAACACTTCGTTGTGCCGATCTTCGGACTTGTGGCCAACCTCGCTTGCATGTTGTTCTATCTGGTCGGTCCGTTCTCGGTCGCCGGCATGAGCTGGCACGAGCCTTATATTGCGCTTGGTTTCGCAGCCATATGGGCGCTGTACGGAGTTTATTACTTCACTTCGAAGAGCGCAAAGCTAGGAAGGTCGGTTCTCGTCTCGAGGTAACCGCTGGCGTCCTGAGTTGAAACCAACGAAAACTGAAGATCCCTGCCGCTGTGATGGTGGCAGGGATTCATTTTCTGGCGCTGCGGGGCTCAATTGCGCCCCGCGGGATTTGCGCCCGCCGCGGGGCTCGCTTATACACGCAACAGTGTAACGTCCGGTCGACCCTCCGTTCGTCGCCCTACAAAATCCAAGACCACCCAGGCCAGCTCATGAAGGTCAAATGTTTCCAACTTTCCATCACAGGGACCGTTCGCAATCAAAACGAAGATTATATCGCTTTTTGGCAGCCGAAAGAGTTTCAGGCATTGCAGGCTGTCGGCAGTATCGCCGTTCTGGCCGACGGTGTGAGCGGAGAACACAATGGGGAGATCGCGAGCCGCCTGGCCGCCGAGACCGCGCTAACTGTTTTCAGAGAGACCAACCCCAATACCCCTGTGACGGATTTGATCCGCCAGATATTCGACAACGCAGCCGCAACGATATTTCAAGCCGCTCAGCAATCGGGCAGGATGTCCACGACCTTGCTGGTGACGGTCTTTCGCGACGACAAAGCGACCGTCGCACATGTCGGCGATTCCCGCGCCTACCTCATCCGCGCCGGAAAAATCAGACGCCTGACTACCGATCATTCTTACACCGCGCTCCAGGTTAAGCTGGGATTGATGCTGGAACGCAATGCAATGACCAGCGAGCGCCGCTCCACACTGACGCGCAGCGTCGGCTCCGAACCGATTTGTCATTACGATATTTCCACCGTGACGTTGGAGAAAGATGACATCATCCTCCATTGCTCGGACGGGCTTCATGGTTATGTCATGGACGAGGAAATTCTAGATACGCTGATCAAGTACAGTCATCCCGGCGAAGCTTGCAAACGTTTGATTGAACTGGCTGAACACCGCTTTACCAGCGACAACGTTTCGGTCCAGGCTATCGAGGTGAGGCAGATGAAAAGCACAGTGCGAGCCCAGATTGCGGGCTCCAACGCCCTCCGCCCGTCCCACAATGAAATCAACGTGGGCGATGTGCTCGACGACCGGTTCGAAATCACCGATGTCATCGCCAAGAGCGGCATGGCTTCACTGTTCAGAGCGATCGATCGCCAGAACGGCAACGCGGTGGCTGTGAAAATCCCGTATCTGCGAATTGAAAGCGACGTGGCGGGATTTGATCGTTTTCGGCGGGAGGAAGAAATCGGGCTCGAGCTCGATCATTCTTACGTTCTGAAGATGATCCCCGTCGAAAAGAAGAGCCGGCCGTACATCGTGATGGAATATCTCGAAGGCCAGACCTTGAGCGATCTGCTCGCCAATGTGCGGCCCTTGCCGGAACCGGACGCGGTGAAAATCGTCAGCCGCATTTGCCTGGGCCTCGGATATATGCACGAACATGGCGTCGTGCATCGTGATTTGAAGCCCGGCAACATAATGCTGTGCAACGATGGCACGATTCGTATCATGGATTTTGGCATAGCGCGGGCGGCGAGTTCGCGACGGCTCACGTTCGTCGGCTTCACGCCCTCGATGGGCACACCCGATTACATGGCGCCGGAGCAAGTCAAAGGCAGCCGGGGTGATGAACGAACGGACATCTACAGCCTGGGAGCGATCCTTTACGAAATGACCACAGGGGAAGCGCCATTTGGCGGCGACAGTTCGTACGTTATTATGAACGCCCGCACCACGGGTGATCCGCAGGCGCCGAGAAAACTGAACCCGAAACTGACGCCCCAGATTGAAGAAATCACCCTGCACGCGATGGAGCGCGATCCCAGGTTACGGTATAAGTCAGTTCTCGAAATGAGAGCCGAGTTGCAAGATTACGACGCCGTCGCCATGACGCGCCGTCACAGTCGGTTGCAGGCCCCACAGATGTGGAAATCGCGGTTCCGGATGGCGCCGTTGATCCTCGGCTTCGTCAGTTTGCAGGTGGTCATATTCTTGCTTTTGTTCTGGCATTTCCAGAAATAGCGAAGACGGCCGGAAGGCGAGAAAGCGGCTCCCGTCACGCCTTCGACGATAGCAGAATGCCGAGCTGTGGCGCCATCGAACCTCGAGAGCACCGCAATGGACCCGATTACCGCCTTCGGGCTATTTGCAGTGTCGGCAATGCTCGTCACCTATGCGTTCGAAGCGCGCAGTCATTGGTTCATCCTGGCCTTTTCGGCGGCGTGTGTTCTCGGGTCGATTTATGGATTCTTGCAGGGAGCTTGGCCTTTTGGGTTGGTTGAGGGCATTTGGGCCGCCGTGGCCCTGCGACGTTGGTTGACCGCAAACCGACAATCCAGGGACGCGAACGCATGAGTCGGGCACGCGCGTGGACGTGAAAGCGCTCGGGCGCCCAACGGTCTGATTTCGCATCGATGGTCGCAACCATCACCCGGCGCGCCACACGAAAGCGGTGTCCTGGCGGAACGTGGATCCAAATTGGCGCGCCTGCGCGATTTCACGACAACCGACGCGACGCCAAACGCGCGGGTGGACGCGCGGGCCGGGGCATGACTCGTTCAGGGATTTGGCGTCCTCCCTAAACATATTATATATATTCTATATACATAATTTAGTTTGGCTCTTATTGCGAAGTCTGTTGATTCGAATTAATTTAACAGCACTGTCTTGCATTTTTTGGTGTCGGGACGCGGTGAGGACGTGACGTTCCATCGGATTCCATCGCGCCGGAGCAGGGTCAGTTGACGGCGCGACGGGCAAGGGAGTCTAGGCCGCTGCGGATATTTATACTTATTTATACGCTATAATTCTTCAGGAGGAAAATTATTATAGGTAATTATATTTTGAAGTTATCTTTATCTTTACTTTCCTCCGGATTTGCGTGCGTGTTAATCGGGGCGGTCGGCGACAAAAGCGCGCCCCAGAGTTCTCCGCGCTACCCGCGTGAAAAAACCGGAAAACCAACAGGCTTTGCAATAAGAGCGAAGATTTATATTATCAGGGTAGGATCGCCGAGCGTTACGTCTATTGCCCGAGCTTCGGCGCGCACGCCCTCGCGCGCGTCGCTGACGGCGCAACCGTCGAACCGGCGCCCGACGATTGAGTTCGCGACTGTGCCGGGGCGGGCGCGAGGCGTACATGCGAATCGACGATTTGCATGTACGCTTTGTCAGGCGCGCCGAACCCGGCACGCCTCGCCCTCTGTCGCTTGGCGGCCGATCAAGCCTATAACCTCTCGAGTTGTCACTCGTCGCGTTACAGGTTAGAATTCGTAATGATCTCGAGCTTCAGGCACAAGGGTCTGCGTCGCCTGTTCGAGGAGGATGACCGGGCGAAGATTTCGGCGGATATGGTTTCGCGGTTGCGGATCATCCTGTTCGCGCTGGAAGAAGCAGAGTCGATCGAGGATCTCGATCAACCGTCTTTCCGACTGCATCCGCTGAAGGGCGATCTGAAAGGCTCGTGGGCGGTGACCGTGCGCGCGAATTGGCGGGTCGTGTTCCGGTTCGAGAATGGAAATGCGTTCGATGTCGACTTGGTCGACTATCACTGAGGAGCCCGCGCTATGTCGATGCGCATGAAGAACCCGCCGCATCCGGGCGAGTTGGTCCGGGACAATGTCGAGGCGCTCGGGCTCACCGTCGCCGAGGCCGCCGCCGGCTTGGGCATTTCCCGCCAGCAGCTGCACCGAATCGTCAAGGGCGCGCATGGCGTGACCCCGGAAATGGCCGTGCGGCTCGAGCAGGCGTTCGGCGGCTCGGCGGATTTCTGGCTCCGCATGCAGATCAGCTACGACCTCGCCGAGGTCCGCGGTCGCGCCGAACCGATCCGGCTCGAGCGGCTCCGGCCGAAGGCCGCGTGATCGTCCTTTGGCCCCGCCGCCTTGTGTTTGCCGCTCCCAGCGCTTACGTTCGGCGCAGCTATCGGCGCGAGCGCGCGCAAATTCCCTCGAGGTCACGTCATGGGCGGTTTTAGCATTTGGCACTGGATGCTGTTCGGCGCCGTAGCGTTGCTGGTGTTCGGCGGCAAAGGCAAGATTTCCGACATCATGGGCGACGTCGCCAAGGGCATCAAGTCGTTCAAGAAGGGCATGGCCGACGACGACAAGCCGGCCGACCCTGAGGCCCGTGTGCTGGAGAACCGCGCCCCGGGTTCGGTCGACGCCAAGGACCGCGAGAAGGTCGGCTGAAGGCGCCCCGTCGACCCAACGCGATAACGCGGCGCAAAAATGTTCGACTTCGACGTCGGCAAGCTCATCGTGTTCGGCATCGTCGCGCTGGCGGTGATTCCGCCTAAAGACCTGCCGCGAGTCATGCGCACCGTCGGGCAATTCGTCGGCAAGATGCGGCGCATGGCGGCCGAGTTCCAGGGCCAGTTCATGGAGGCGATGCGCGAGGCCGATGTCGAGAACGTGAAGAAAGAGTTCCAGGCGATGCGATCGGCGGCCAAGATCGACCTCGACTCCGCCTTCGATCCGGTCATGGCGATGCGCTCGGAAATGACCAACGCGATCGAACCGCCGAAGCCGGGGGCGGCGCCGGTGACCGAAGTCGTCTCCCATCCGCTTCCCGAGGCGGCGATCGCCGAGGCCCCGCCGACCGCGCCCGCCGAAGACGCGGCCAAGGCGGAAACCTAAGCCCGACATGACCGACGCCGATATCGACG
Organism: Roseiarcus sp.; assembly: GCA_052147395.1. Taxonomy (GTDB): domain Bacteria; phylum Pseudomonadota; class Alphaproteobacteria; order Rhizobiales; family Beijerinckiaceae; genus Roseiarcus. The sequence goes on along the minus strand of JBKQKS010000022.1, from coordinate 9,367 downwards.
CCACCAAGGCGCCGCTGATGGATCACCTGATCGAGCTCAGGCAGCGCCTGATCCGCTCGATGTACGCCTTCTTCGCCGCTTTCCTGGTCTGCTTCTATTTCTCGCGCACCATCTACAACGTGCTCACCGAGCCCTATGTGCGCATCGTCGGGGCGGAGAAGGCGAAGCTGATCGCGACCCATTTCCTCGAGCAGTTCTACACCAACATCCGGCTGTCGATGTTCGGCGCCGCGGTCATCGCCTTTCCCGTGGTCGCGACGCAGATCTACAAGTTCGTCGCGCCGGGGCTCTACAAGCACGAACGGCAGGCGTTCCTGCCTTATTTGATCGCGACCCCGGTGTTTTTCGCGTTCGGCGGGCTGCTCGTCTATTTCGTCGTGATGCCGCTGCTGATCCGCTTCTCGGTGTAGCTCCTTTCCCATACCAACCGACTGTGAGCCTTGTCCCGGAAAGAGAAACGCTGTAGGAGAGGAGTTTGGGGTCATCGTGTCTCTTCAATTGCGGGCGTCAGCTAAACGCAACAACATATTCTCACATATAGCGCGAATGATGCCGCGCCCCGATTCGTGCACACCTGTTTCCGCTGCGGTCCGGTGACTGTTGATCCAGTAGTTATCCCAGCGGAGGCACGGCCGCCCACTGCCGCTGCCGGCGTGGCGGCTACTCGCTTGAAAATACCGCACTTGGCAAATAATAATTCAGGTGATGATGTATCTCCCCAACCGATCTATTCAGTACAAAATCCTGGTCATCTTAATCGTCGCAGCATCATGCTCTCGCGTGCTTCTATGCTTCGCGCACAACCCAATGGACTATCTCTGGTACGACATGATGCGGCACTGGGAAAATGGCGGCGCGTTTCCAAGAGGCGGTTATACGGCTGCCGCGGACCCGATTGTGTATCAAGTGTATGTATTTGTCCTGCAGAAGCTGACCGCAGGCAATAGGTTTCTGATCGCCTTGGCATCTTCACTCCTTTCCATCTTGATGCCATGGAGCTTTTATCGTGCCGCGCGCAATTTCGGCATGGGCAAGATGCCCGCGCTTTGGGTTTGGGCCCTTATCGCGTGGACTCCGTCGCTTGCCGTTATTTACCACTTCATGATGATGGAGACCGTACTGCTTCTTCTCGAAGGAGTCGCTCTCTGGATGACGGCGCGATACCTTCGAAAAGGAGGAACCGAAGCTTTCCTGCTTTTCGTCGTCTCCTGGACACTCGCCTGTCTCACTAAACCAACTGTGGTCCCGCTGGCAGGAATTTGCTTCCTGTGGGTTTGGTGGAAAAAATCTACGTCCCTGCGCCAAATTGCACTGGGGGCTGCGGTAGCGCTAGTCCTGCTTGTGCCCCAAGCCATCCGCAGCAAGGTGGAGCTTGGGTTTGTCGCACCATTTGGCAGTCCCTGGCTGACCAGAATACAGCTGCGATCCGGCGTCAGAATGGTCGAGCTCCACTATTACACGCATCCGGTCCCCCTCATCGGCTTTCGTCCGCTTTCCAGCGACTACGTGTGGATATTCGGTTCCCCGAGTTGTTTCGTACGGCCGCTGGAGCCGTTCAGCCATTGGGCCATGCGCCGGGCATGGAGTGACAGCACCGCTCGCCTAATCATTCATTCAGCGAATGGAGAACGTGACTGGAAGGCCGCCTATGAGCGGTTCACGCCCGATCGGGAAGAGTGGCTGGAACAGTGGCGCGAGAACATCATCCTTTTCTTTTTTGCCCCATCCTGGCCGGAGACCGCTGCCGGAGAATGGGACGGTCATCTGGAGTATCGTAGCCGTTGGATTTGGGCTCCATTAATCCTTTTCGTCTTCGCCTGCAACCTCCGTGAATTCATGCGTAGCCGATTCGATTTGATTCCCGTAGCGGTTACTGTGTTCACGCTGCTGATGGCCCTACAAAATGTGATCATTGCTGAAGGGCGATATCGCAAGCCAGTAGAGCCCTTGCTCCTCCTGAATCTCGTCTGGCTACTGGATAGCGAGCGCCTGGCTCGTAGCGAACAACGGCGGTTAGCAATGAGCAATACTGAGGGCTGAGAACAGGCACGACTCGCGGCACCGGCGTAAGAGATGGAAAATGCTACACCAATCCCGTGCCGATTGACTCGGCGTCGGCGGATTCGGCCGCATGGTGATTCAGGTTTCGGCTGGCCTCAGCGATGCGCTCTTCGATGGTGTGATTGAGTTTGCTATTGGCGTATTCCATGGCCACGCGTATCGCATTCTTGATGGCGTTGGAGTTCGACGAGCCGTGGCTCACGATGCAGACGCCCTTGATGCCCAGCAGTGGAGCGCCACCATATTCGGAATAGTCCAGGCGCTTCTTGAAATCCGCGAAGGCCTTGCGCGACAGCAGAAATCCTACCTGGCTGGTGATCGTCGCCTGTAGTGACTGCTTCAACAGGAAGCGCACCGTCTCTACCATTCCCTCGGAAATCTTCAGCGCCACATTGCCTACGAAGCCGTCACATACCAGCACATCGGCCTTGCCGTTATACAGATCGCGGCCTTCGACATTGCCGACGAAATTCATCGGTAGCTCTTTGATCAGCTTGTAGGCTTCGCGCGTCAGGTCGTTGCCTTTGCTTTCCTCTTCGCCGATGGAAAGTAAACCGACGCGGGGATTTTCGGCACTGGGGAAGCGTCCGGAAAAAATGGAGCGGAAATAAATGTCGCCCATGATGGCGACCTGCTGCAGGTTTTGTGGCTTGGAATCGACGTTGGCGCCCACGTCGATGAGAATCGTGGCGGTGCCTTGCGCGGTAGGAAAAACTGCGGCCAAGGCGGGCCGATCGACACCCGGAATGCCGCCCAGCACCATCTTGGCGGTTGCCATGGCAGCACCGGTATTACCAGCGGTAACGAAGCCGTCGGCATTGCCGTCGCGCACTAGCCGGAGACCGACGCGCAGCGACGAGTCGCGCTTGCTGCGCACGGCATGCGCCGCTTTTTCCTGCATGCCAATGACTTCGCGCGCGTTGACGATGCTGATGGGCAGCCGGCGCCAGAAGCGATGCAGGTCCAATTCGGCGCGGACCACTTCCTCTTTCCAGACCAGCACCACTTCCACGTCATAGTGGCGCGCGGCCAGAATGGCGCCTTCGACTTCGGGTTTGGGCGCTCGATCGGCGCCCATGGCGTCAACAGCAATGATGGTGGGCATGCTTGCCTGGCAGTTGCAAATTTCGAAACATGAAACCCGAAAAGCGCGGCCTTCGAACGCCCGATGACGCAATCCGCGTCAGCACAGGCCGGTGCCCGGGGCAACCAACCTAGCTGGTGGCTTCTTCGACCTCAATGACCTCGCGGCCCTTATAGTAGCCGCATTTGGCGCACGCGCGGTGCGGCAATTTGCGTTCGTGGCAGTTGGGACACTCGGACAAACCCGGCGCCGTCAGATGATCGTGGGCGCGGCGCTTGGAAGTGCGCGCCTGGGAATGGCGCCGTTTCGGATTAGGCATAAGAACCTCTCAACCAGACCGCCAGCACGCCGGCGATCGAAAACTTTAGCTTTGCAGCTTCTTCTTGATATCACTGAGCGCACCCCAGCGGGGATCGCTCAGATGTTGTTCACAATGACATTGTTCAACGTTCAGGTTGCGGCCGCACTGCGGACACAGTCCCTTGCAGTCTTCGCGGCACAGAGCCCTGACCGGCGTGGCCAGCAGCACCTGCTCCCGCAAAGCATCTTCCAACAGCAGGCCTTCGCCTTGATAATAGCCGATCTCGGTCTCCGCCTCGCTGATGGCGACCTCGTCGACGCGGCGATCCACGCCCAGCGGACGATAGATCAGGTCGAAACTCTTATCCGCGTCTTGGATCACAGGATCCAGACAACGCGCACAACTGAACTCCAGATGCGCGGTGACGTTTCCCACCAGCCTGATATCTTCCACGTTCTGGTGGTGACCGTGATGCTCCACGATCAACTCGGCCCGCCCAGCACCGTGAAGCGCGCCAACCTGGCGAAAGTCGGGCCCAAACTCGATGGCCCCAGGCTGATAGTTTTCGTCAAACTCCAGCTTACGGAGTTCCAATTCCCGAACCCGAATCAGCATAGCAGCACCGGCCTCAGCCCGCACACAACACCGCCCGCAATGCCCAGCGGCTGGGAATGGATCTCAGCCGTTTCGTCCCGCGCAGAACCGGCACGGGACAAACCCCGTTTTGGTAGGCCAAGCTCCTGACGAGAAACACTGGCAGGTACAGACGGGAGGGATCGTTCTAACGCAAACTACAAGCATAAAGTTACTTAAGGTCAGTGTCAAGGCGAGGCGCGTTCCAGTGCGAGGCGCGTTCCAGGCGAGGCGCGTTCCACGAGGGCGGGGAATGTGTCCGGGCTGTCCACCTCGTCTGTGATCACGCCCTGCCAGAGTAAGCGTGAGAATCTGCTAGACTCGGAAAAGTGGTCGGTGCCGTGCCCGAAACAAACCAACTTTCCTTCAAGATGTCATGGCTGGCTGGTCCTGTGCGTTGGAAAGTCAGAATTCTCGCCGACGATGGCTTCTCCGCTATGTCGAATTTCTCTACGGTGCTATGACGAGTCAGCCAGTTGTCTCCAGCCAAGCCGCAACCTTGCTGGTCTACTCCGACTCGGAGGCGCTCCGGGTCATCGCATCGCCTGAATTCCAATCGCAGTGGCGAGCTTTAGCCCATAAATGTCCGTGGGGCACCGCGCTGCAGACCCCCGAGTTCGCATGCACCTGGTATCAATGCTATGAGGAAGTCTATCGGCCGCTGATTCTGGTCCGTTACGCTGTCAGTGGAGAGATGGACGGACTGATGGCACTGGCCACCGAACGCGCCAGCGGCAAACTCACCTTCGCCGGTGCGCACCAGGCCGAGTACAACGTGTGGCTGGCTCTGCCGGGCGAGCAGACATTTATCGGCGAAGCGCTGGAGCGGCTGCGGCAACTGGGATTTTCCTCCTTGACCTTCAGTTACCTGCCACCGGGTACCCCGTTGGAATGGTTGCAGACCGGCTGGGCGCATAGAAGCACAATTCGCGTGGCACCAAAGCCGCTTCTTACTGTGGACAATGCGGAGTCCGTCCGTGACTCCCTCAACAAGAAAAAAAATCGGCGCAGGCTGGAAAAGCTCCAGGCTGACGGTCCTCTTAGTTTCGTGGAGCTGCAGACACCGGATGAGCTCGATGCTTACTACGACGAACTTATGGACTTCTACGACTTTCGGACGGGCGCCATCTACGGGAGGTGTCCATTCCGCGAGGATCCCCGAAAACGCGCCTTCTACCGGGCCCTGATGGCTGAGGGCGGCTTACTCCATGTCGGCGTTATGAAGGTGGGAGAGCAGCTAGTCTCCGCGCATATTGGTATTCGCAATAAACATGAAGTGTTGATGGTGTTAGTTGGGCACTCTCCATTTCTGGGTACCTACTCTCCTGGCAAGCTACATATTTTGCAGCTTGGTTTGTTGCTCCATCAGGAAGGCTTCTCTAGTTTAGACCTTACTCCCGGAGGCGACGCATACAAGGAAGACCGGGCAGACCGATACGAAGAAGCTTATGTGCTGTCCATATTTCTGGATAGTAAAGCCTGGACTCGACATAATCTCGCCTCAACTGTCCGGTCTGTGGGAAAGAAAATAGCAGGCATCCTTCATCTGGATAAGGAGACCCTCTCGCGTTGGCGATCCCATCCGATTCGCTCGCTGGTTTCTCTATTTAGCTCTATTAAAGACCGCGTCTGGAGCTCTACCGAGATGCGATTCTACCGAGCGAAGGCGAACGTTGTTCAAACCCTTTGCGAAGCTGGTGTCCGGCGGAATAATTTGCGACATTTACTGAGTTACGAAGCTGTCGACCGGAGTTCTCCCTCCAAGCAGGAATTCCTGCGAGACGCTATATTGAGAATTGACTCTGGTGCCCATGCCTACTCGACCATACATGGTGATGTACTGGTCAACTGCGGGTGGGTTACACCGCGAACCAGCAAGTCATTTATTCCCGAGGTGCAACACACCTATGAATATCCTCCGAACACGGTCTTGCTACAGCAGTTTTGCACCCATCCAGCCTATCGACGACAGGGCCTGTGCTCGCGTACGCTGAAACAGATACTGAATGACGCGGCGGCTGTCGGAAGTGTTGATTTCGTCTATATCGCCGTTCCGGCCGGCAATCGGGCAGCCCGACGGATGATAGAAAAAGCAGGTTTTACTTACCAGAATAGCATTATTCGAGAGGTACAATTCGGCGCCGCGAAGATCAAAGTCGTGACAGGCTCCGCCTGATTGGTGGCGCCATCACCATTTGATTGTCGAAGGTATGGTTTTAGAAGTGCCTCATCTTCTTAGCAAACGTGCGTTTGTATGAACGGACTGCGGCGAATCAAACGGGCACTGTTGGCCACCAACGGTCTTGGAATGGCACCAGTCATCGCACGCAGTAGTTGGCGCAGGCAGCGCTTGCTGATCCTTTGCTATCACGGCATTTCGATGGGGGAAGAACATGGGTCGCACCCGGAGATGTTCCTCCCGCCTTCGACATTCGCGCGCCGCATGGAGATCCTGGCGCAATCAGGATGCAAAGTGCTCGATCTGGAAGAGGCTCTGCGGCTTCTGCAGAAGGGACAGCTCCCGGCCGGCAGCGTGGCAATCACATTCGACGACGGGTGGGCGGACTTCCCTCTTCATGCCTTTCCAATCCTCCAAAAGCATGGATTTCCAGCAACGGTTTATCTGACGACCTATTATTGTCTCTTCAGCCGTCCCCTGTTCCGTTTTGCCCTATCACACATGATGTGGCAGCTACGGTCGAAGGTCATAGAAAACCGTACCTTCCCATGGCTGCCGGAGCAGTTCGACTTGGGGACTGAGGCCAACCGAACCTCATTCCTCTGGAGGATTGACGACTACGCCAAACGACAGGACCTTTCCGGAAAAGGAAAGGACGATCTGGCCGCGACATTTGCCGAGGCGATAGGTTTCGACTATTCAGCCTTTTGCCGTGAACGCCTCTTCCAACTTATGAACCCGGAGGAGGTGGCAACAATGGCTCGATCAGGAATCGACTTCCAACTACATACCCACCGGCACCGTACTCCGCTCGATCGCCATCGCTTTATCGGTGAAGTCCAGCAAAATCGCGAGTTCATCGCGGAGATGACTGGATCGGGCAACTGCGTGCATTTCTGCTATCCGAGTGGCGCGGTCCGTGACGACTTTATCCCTTGGCTTAAGGAAGCTGGAGTTCAATCGGCTACGACCTGCGTCCACGGCTTGGCGACACGTGGTGACGACCCATTTCGTTTGCCCCGATTGCTGGATCAGTACGGCCTGGGAGATGAGGAGTTCGAAGCGTGGTTAACCGGACTCGCAGCCTTGATACCAAGGCGAAAGACTGTTGCTTTAGACGTGGCGCCAGAATAGCGGTCTGCCATGCCAGTATGTGGAACTCCGCTAGACATCCCGCCCGAATTCAGCCAATACAATTATTCAATCGGATTTGAAATTGGATGGATCCATGCGCTGCTTATCATGAATCCATCCAAAAGTTAGACGCCCGCCCTACTGTGCTGCAGTAGTAAAAATTTCGTCGTTGTATGTTGACATATTTCCTAAGGAATCAGTTGTCAACGGTCGCCAGTGATACATGGTGTTCGGCGACAACCCCGTGATAGTTATAGTTTCGTCGTAGATGTTGGGTATCCCCTGACTCAGCGCTAGTTGGTCAGGGACTCCCGTCGTGGTTGTGGATTGAGAGGGATAACTGGCATTGAGCATCTGCAGGAAGCCAAAGTTGGGGAACGGTTGCATGCAGTATGGCGGGGCCGGGTCGTTGGTATTGCAGGTGGGAGGAGTTGCGGTCCCATACCAGACCTGCGCTGTGGTGTTTGGTTTAAAGACATTAAAGTAAATTGTCGCGGTCGTGGCCGTAACAGTTACCGTGTTAAGAGAATCGGAGAGATTTGGATCAATGTGAGCCACTTGGCCGTTCTGGGCTGCCGTCCAGAAGAATGGAACAGGCGTGGTATAGTCCGTCAACGGTCCGGTATAAGGATTTTGCGAAGCCAGCACGGTTTCTACAGGCGGCTGCGTACCATCCGGATTCGCTCCTGATCTCCACCGTACATAGTCGAAGCTCCACTTATAGATTTGATTGTATTCCTTGATCGACCACGTCCAGCCGCCACTGTGCCACACCCAGGAGAAAAGATCATCCCCTTCGGTCAGGTAAGTATTGTTGCCAGTCTTGTACCAATACCACGCGTAGGCAGTGGCAACCAGGTCATTCAGTTCCGTGGCTTGGTATAGAGTACCTGGGACGAGCTGTGGATTCCTCGGCGGAACGTCATAGGCACCGTAGGCCAGGGTATGGGTGCTAGCGACGTATTGGGTAGCCTGCCACCAGTCCAGAACCTTTTTGATCTCCAACGGTATTCTGGCATCCGGCGTGTTCCCTTCAGCCAGATCAAGCTCGTAGTAGGTTATCAGAGCCTCCATCGCAACTCCGACCATAAATGGATGAATGTTATATTCCTGCTGGTTCGGGTTGCTTAAACTAAGGTTGTAGCTCTGATCGAGATAACCCAGCATGACATCGACCGCGCGCAGCATAACCGCTGTGTCTCGCGGCGCGCCAATGATTTCGTTGGCCAGACGGTCATCCATCATGTAGGCGCTCACGCGTACGCTTTCGGCGTAGACGCTTCCGCTAACCCAATAGTAGTATCCCGGGTTAAAAGCTAAGAGATTGACCGCGTCCTGGTACGTGGTGTCCCCAGTACGCATATAGTTCATTGCCAGACCGAAAGGAAATTGATTGGGCTCCTGGACGACCCCGCCGGCGGTCCCGATTATGGTGTCCTTATAAGGCTCCGCCGCCAGTTCCATGCAGCGATGCCATTCGTACGGGTCGGTCGACTTGTACTGCTTCTGATGGTACTGGTCATAGTCCAATACCTGCTGGTATACCCGGCCGCCGTCATAGTTCCACGCTTCAAAATAGATACCGGCTGGGATGTCGTCCCATCCTGTAAAGTTACCGTTGTCGAGGCTCGGCCATGGGTTTGTATCGGTAACGTTGGTACACCAGAAATCTGCGTTGGTACTGCCCGCAGGGGCATTGAAGTCAACCATATTCTGCTCCCACGTACTTATTCCGGCGATGGCCGGAAAAGTAGTGGGCGGAGTCGCCGTAAAGGACGCCGTCGGCAATACCGTGAAATTGTAGGTCATTGGCGTCCCAGTGCCGGAGTTTTGCCCGTTTAGCTGTCCCTGGAAGTTAGCGGCGAATTGATAATGTCCGGGCACGGCCTGGGAATTCACTCTCAGCCGCACGGTTGTATTGATGGTGTAAAGCGTACCGTTGGAACATGCCTGGTTATTAGGGTTATAGTCTCCG
>JBKQKS010000021.1:0-9753 GCA_052147395.1 Roseiarcus sp. | reverse complement strand
AGACGCCTTGCGCTTCCTTCACGATCCCGCCGTCCCTTTTTCAAACAACCAGGGCGAGCGCGACGTTCGCATGACCAAGGTCAAGCAGAAAATCTCCGGCGGCTTCCGCTCGATCGGCGGCGCCGAGGACTTCGCCACCCTCCGATCCGTCATCTCGACGGCGAAAAAACAAGGCTGGGACCTCATCGAAACCCTCATTCGTCCCGCCGCCGAACTCGCCGCCCGCCTCCGGGTCGCCTAGGCTCCGCAGGGAACCTGGGCAGTTACCTCGAAAGAGAACCAGCAGGCGGTGGTCGAGCGGCTCTGCGGCCATCTCGCCGCGGGCGGCTACCTGATTCTCGGACATTCCGAGGCGATGGCCGGCAATGACAATCCTGCATTGCAACAGGTCGCTTCGACCATCTTCCGCCGCGCCGGATAGGAGATCGAGATGAAATCTGCACCGGACAAGGTTCGCGTGCTCATCATCGACGATTCCGCAGCCGTGCGTCAGGCGCTGTCGTCGATCATCCAAGCGGCGCCGGATCTCGAGGTGATGGCGACGGCCGGCGACCCGTTCGTCGCCGCCAAACGCATTCAGGAGGAAGTTCCCGACGTCATTTTGCTCGACATCGAGATGCCGCGCATCATGGATGGCCTCACCTTCCTGCGCAAGGACATGGCGCAGCGGCCAATCCCCTGCGTCCTCTGCTCGACCTTGGCGGAAAGCGGGTCCGATGTATACCTCGACGCGCTGGAGGCCGGCGCGGTCGACGTGATCCAGAAGCCGCGGGTCGACACGCGCAAGTTCTTTCTCGAATCGCAGGCGCGCATTTGCGACGCCTTGCGCGCCGCGGCCCGCGCGTCGCTGCGCGCGCGGCCGATCGCGCCGGCTGCGCCGTCAAAGAAATTATCCGCCGACGTCATCATGCCGCCGCCGAGCCGGCTCGGGTCGCTGACGCGCACGACCGAGCAGGTCGTCTGCATCGGCGCCTCCACCGGCGGAACCGAATCCTTGCGCGAGGTGCTCACCGCTTTGCCGGCCGACAGTCCCGGCATCGTCATCGTGCAGCACATGCCCGAGCACTTCACGGCAGCCTTCGCCAAGCGGCTCGACGGCCTCTGTGCGATCGACGTCAAGGAGGCCGCCGATCGCGATCCGGTGCTCCCAGGCCGCGCCCTCATCGCGCCGGGCAACCGCCACATGCTGCTGCAACGCAGCGGCGCGCGCTATCATGTCGCCATCAAGGACGGCCCGCCCGTCTCGCGCCATCGGCCTTCGGTCGACGTGCTGTTCCGCTCGGCGGCGCAATTCGCCGGCGTCAACGCCATCGGCATCATCATGACCGGCATGGGCGACGACGGCGCGCGCGGCCTGCTCGAGATGAAGAACGCCGGCGCCGTCACCATCGCCCAGAACGAGGAGACTTGTGTCGTGTTCGGCATGCCAAAGGAGGCAATCGCGCTGGGGGCCGCCGACAAGACTGTGCCTATTTCCGCCATTCCCTCCGAGATCCTGAATGCTCGCGCGAAAAGCTAGTCTCCGCGCCGCTCCGCAAGCCTGCGACGACGACCGCGCCGGCGAACTCGCGCGCGTTCTCCGCGATCGCGCTGAATCGCTCACTGACGCCTTCTCGAAATTCGAGCGCGCCTGTCTCGACAGCGGCGTACGGCTCGAGGAAGCGATCCCGGGCCTTACCGAGCTGGCGACGATGTTCGAAGCGCTCTCGGGCGCGCTCGAAGGCGAAGCGATCGGCACGGCCCGTGACGATCTGGAAGCGATTTCCGACGAGCTCGGGCGAGCTTCCGAAGAATTGAGCGCGCGGGAGCGCGCGCTCGCTGCGCTCGTCGTCCACAATCGTGAAATTGGAGGCCGGATCGTCGAGCTTCACGACTGCATCCGTACGATCTCGGCGCTCGTGTTCACGCTGAAGATCGAAGCCGCCCCGATGCGCGCCGACGGCGTCGACATGACGGCGTTCGCCAACCGTCTGCATGCGCTTGCTGAACACGCGCGCGGCGCTATCTCGGAATATCAGGGCGCGCACGGCAGGCTCGACAACGAGCTGCGGACCGCCTGCGAAGCGCAATTGAATTTCCAACGCCGACATCGGGACGCGCTGACCTCGATCGCCGCGGAAATCCGGGCGAGCCTCGAGACGATCGCGGAGCGCCGGCGCCGCACCGTCGTGGAATTGCAGGGGGTAGGCGCACGGGCGCGCGAAATTCGCGATCGCATCGGGGAATGCGTCGTCGCGCTGCAGATCGGCGACAGCACGCGCCAGCGTGTCGAGCACGCCCACGCGGCGCTCTGTCGTCCGGCGACCCTGGTCGAAGGCGGTCTTTCGGCCACAGCGGAGGAAGGGCAGGAGGAGGCGCTGTGGCTCGTCGAGAGCGATCCGGAAGGGTTCTTCGCACGCTTCTGCCGATTGCAGTCGCTGCAGCTCACAGGCGCGCTCGACGACTTCGCTGTCGAGATCGAGGCCATATCCACCGGGCTCACCAGCTTGGCGGGCCAAGCGGAGGCGCTGACGAATGGAGGCCGCGAGCTGTTTGGGGCCGGAGATTCGGCGACGCAGTCGTTTCTCGAGAACTTGGGCCAGAAGCTCGCCGCCGCGCGCACGATGGTCGACGCCTGCCGGCGCGCCCGCGCCGTCGTCGATCGGGCCGCCGACTCCGTCGTCGCAACGATGGCAGACTTGCGTCGGCGCACCGAGACGCTGCTGAGGATCGTGGTCGATGTCTCGATCATCGGCACCAATGCGCTGTTGAGGGCCAACCGGCTCAGCGACCGCGGCAAAGGCATCGGCCTCATCGCTCAGGAATTGCGTGGCGCCGGCGATCGGATCGGCAAGGGCATTCATGCGCTGCCGCCGGCGCTCGATCGCGTCGTCGCTCAAGTCGAGAGCTTGACCTCGGGGACCGGCGGCCTCGATTCCAAGCGCCTCGCGAACCTCGACGAGCGTATGAACACGGCGATCGTCGCTTTCGCCGCCAGTGGCAAAGGGATGACGACTGCGCTCACGCGCCTAGAACATGAAGGCAAGGCTGCGCGGCTCGTGCTCGAACGCGCTGTCGCGACCCTCGCGTCTCACGAAGAAGCCTCCCCCATCGCGCGAGCGGCGGCGGAAGCTCTCGAAGCGCTCGGATCGGGCGCCGACGATGCCGAGGACCGCGAACGCATCGACGACTTGTTCGATCGATGGCTGCGTCCCACCTACACGATGGCGAGCGAGCGACGCATCCACGACAGCTTCACCGGCCATGTCGAGATCGCGAATCCGGCCGCCGTCGCCGCCCCGGCGAGCGAAGATGCCGATGCCTTCCTATTGTGATGCGCTCGAGGCCGCGTCATGACTTCCAGCGGACGAGAATGTCGTCGGCAAGCCTCGCGTAGTCGGCGGCGCCGCGCGAATACGGCTTGAAATAACGGATCGCCGCCTGTGATCCGAAGGCCTCGGCGAGCGCGATGTCGGTGCGGATGCCGCGAAACACCCGTCTCAGGCTGAATTCGCTCGTCAGCTTCTCCAGCACGCACCGTTGCAGATTGACTCGCAAGTCGACCTGCACCGGCACGACCGCGAAGTCGGCGAGGTTGCGATTGAGCGAGGTCGCGACCGTGAGCAACGCCCGCGCTAGCCGCGCCACGCCGTCATAAGCGAGGTGATGCAGCTGCGTCGGGATCAGCAGCCGATCGGCGGCGGCGAGCGCGGCGACCATCGCGACGTCGATCGCCGGCGCAGTGTCGATGACGATGTCGTCGTACCGTTGAGCAAGCGGGGCGAGCGCCCGCGCGAGTCGGCGAGGATCGTTTACCGAGCCGTGGACCTCGAAGTCGCGTTCGGGCGGCAGCACGTCGACGCCGCGCGCGTTGCTGGGGCGAATGGCCTCGGCGAGATCGCAGCCCGATGCTGAGAAGATGCGGTGGGCGCCGACGTCGCCACGTGCGGCGGCGACGCCGAGCCCAAGGCTTGCGTGGCCCTGCGAGTCGAGATCGACGACGAGCACGCGCCGCTCGCGGCCGCCGAGCTCGGCCGCAACATTGACGGCGGTCGTCGATTTGCCGACGCCGCCCTTGCGGTTGGCGACCGCGATCACCCGGGCCGTCATCGCGACGCCTCGGGCATGGGAGCATCAGGAGACGCCAAGTTTGAGAACCTCTCGGGGTTTCGGCGATTCGTGCTTTCCCTCTAGCGGCCGGCCCCTGCGTGGAGGTGGAGTGCCGCTACGTAATGGCCGTCATTGTGGAGCATGACGGCGCCGGGGTGGAAATGCCGCCGATTCTATGAAGTTCGCTCTTATAGCGATCTTTGTTGATATGGTCCCCAACCGATGGTTCCGAGGATCCACTGCCTCGGATTGGCGCTCTGCCCGAGGGCTTCCAAGGCGCGTCGCCATCCCAGGTAGTTCGGCAGGTTCTTGGTTGCGACGCTGTGGAAGCGACGCATCCATTCCTTCAGCCGGCTGTGATAGCCATCGACGTTATTGATGTGGAATTGCGGCGCATCGGGACGCGGACCGCCGGGCGCGGGCAGGACGTGAACAGGCAAGCCCGCTGCGCGAGCGAAGGCGACGATGGACTTGCCGCCGTCGCAGCAGAATGTATCGGCGCCCGCGAGAACGTCGCCGAACGCGGCCTCCAGGGAGGCTCGGTTCAGTTTGGGCAGCACGGCGTCGAAGGTCGCGCCCCGGCGGTCGCGAACCACGATGATGGGAATCTGCTCGGCGGAAAGCCCTGGCTTGGCCGCCTTGCCGCCGCGTGTACGGGGCGGACGAGGCAGGTCGGATCGCCTTCCCTTGAAGGATTGAACGAAGCCGCTCCCGCGGCGGGAGCGGAGGCGGGTTTGTGAGCGGCTGGATGGCGTGAGGGGGCTCCTGCCTGAGAAGATGAGGTGTTGGAACCCACTCTCAGACAGGAGTTTTCAGATGGCCAAGATGAGCCCTCTGCGCCGCCGCATGATCGAGGACATGACGATCCGCAATCTGTCGCCGGCGACGCAGCAATCCTACCTCCACGCGGTCTCGAAGTTCAGTCGGTATTTTGGCCACTCGCCCGATCGGCTCGGATTGGAAGATGTCCGCGCCTACCAGGTCCATCTGGCCTCGAAGGGCGTGTCCTGGGGATCGCTGAACCAGGCGGTGTGCGCGCTGCGGTTTTTCTACGGCGTGACACTCGAGCAGGCGACGATCCCCGAGCGCATCCTCTACGCCCGCGAACCGCGCAAGCTCCCGACCGTGCTCAGCGCCGACGAAGTCGTGCGGTTTCTGGAGGCGGTTTCGAGCCTGAAGGCGCGCGAGGCGCTGACGACGGCCTATGCCGGGGGTCTGAGGGTTTCCGAAGTCGCGGCGCTGAAGGTCAGCGATATCGACAGCCGCCGCATGGTGATGCGGATCGAGCACGGGAAGGGCGGCAAGGAGCGCTATGTCATGCTCTCCGAGGCCCTGCGCGGCATCCTGCGCAGCTACTACCGGTTGGCGCATCCAACCTCATTTCTGTTTCCGGGCCGCATGTCCGATATGCCGATCGACCCGACGGTGTTGCACGCGGCCTGCCGGTCGGCGACGGTCGCGGCGGGGCTCGGCAAGCGCGTCAGCGTGCATGTGCTGCGGCACAGCTTCGCCACCCATCTGCTGGAGAGCGGCGTCGACATCCGCATCATCCAGGTGTTGCTCGGCCACGAGCATCTGTCGACGACGGCGCTCTACACGCGCGTCTCGACCCACGTCATCGCCAATACGGCGAGCCCCTTGGATCGGCTCTCGCTGAACGTGACGCCGCCGGGATAGGCGGGTGGACACGCGGCCGGCGTTCGAACTGGCCGACGTCTTGCGCCGCCACGGCGAGGCCTACGAACAAGCGAACGCCGGACATCTCGGGCGCGTCGAACGGCGCGTGATCGGCGCGATCGCGGCCTGCCGCACGGCGCGGCTCGGCGGTCACGTCGAGCGCTGCGACGATTGCGGCCTCACCCGCATCGCCTACAACTCGTGTCTTATGGGCAAAATTCGTAATGGGGAGCTGGCGTGCCGACTTCAGCATTTTCCGGTGAATCGTAGAGCTCTTTGTCTCCATAACAGCGCGGTCCTGCGTCTCCGTCGGCTCGGCCACCGATGGCCGGTCACGAACGGGGACGAACATGTTGGAGACTTATTTCGCGTCATCGAAGATGCTGAGGCATCTGCGGAACGGACCAAGCGGACCCTACCTTGACGGTTTTGCAACCGCGCTGGAGCGGCAGGGTTATAGCGCCGACACGGCCGTGCGATATTTGCGCGCGGCGGCGCACCTCGGCCATGTCGTGGCTCGGCAAGGAGTGATGCCGAGCGACATCGATCTGGCAGTATTCAACGAGCACTTGCGCACTTGTCGATGTTCACGCGCCAAGGGAGGGCGTAACAACCACCACGCCATTTTCGGCGCCAGGCTCTTTCGCCAGCATCTTGTCGAGATAGGCGCTTGTCGGTCCGCCGCTGCCGCCCCAGACCATGTCGAACCGCTCCTGGTGGCGCAGTTCAGAATGTGGCTGCGCAAGCACCGCGGGGCATCCGATTCGACGATCGAGCTCTATGCGCGCGATGCCGGCCAGCTGT
The DNA here is from genome assembly GCA_052147395.1 of Roseiarcus sp. GTDB lineage: Bacteria > Pseudomonadota > Alphaproteobacteria > Rhizobiales > Beijerinckiaceae > Roseiarcus. Next base: position 3,183 of record JBKQKS010000021.1, on the reverse strand, counting down.
TGGCGGCTCTCGGGGACGCCCCAGAGCGGTGGGAACCAGCCCTCATTCGCGACTTTTTCCTGGACCGAGCGAACCATTGCGGCAAGGGAACCGTCGAGAAGTTGACGACCAGCCTGCGCGCGTTCTTGCGGTATCTTGTTGTCGAAGGCCGCTGCCGAGCAGGTCTCGCCGATGTCGTTCCTGGCTATGCCCATTGGCGGCTTGCCGATCTGCCTCGATATCTGGCGGCGGAGCAGGTGAACCGGCTGATCGCGGCATGCGATGGCGACGTCCTTGCGCGCCGCCGTGATCGAGCGATCGTCCTACTCTTGGCGCGCCTCGGACTACGGGCTGGCGACGTCGCTCAACTGCGCCTCGACGACATCGAGTGGGAGACGGGCTCGCTGCGTGTCACGGGCAAGTCGCGCTACGAGGTGCGTCTGCCGCTTCCGCAAGACGTCGGGGATGCTATCGCAGCCTACCTCGCGTGCCGCCCTTCGAACTGCCCGAGCGATCACGTGTTCCTGCGTAATATCGCGCCGTTTCGACCGTTCCGGAAAGGTGACGGCATCTCGTCGGTGGTGAAACGCCTCATGCAGCGGGCCGACGTCGTGGCGCCGGTCAAGGGCGCGCATGTCCTGCGACACACGGCGGCAACCGGCTTGCTGCTTGCCTATGCCCAACGACAGCTGCGCAAGGCGCCGACTAACATCACGTTGGAAAGCCTCGACACGACTTTCCTCGGCGCTTGTCTCGACCATCTCGAAAATCAACGCGACAACAGCGCCCGCAGCCGGAACGTTCGCCTGGCCGCCATCCACTCCTTCTTCCGCTATGTGGCGTTGCATTCGCCGGAGCACAGCGCATTGGCGCAACGGGTACTCGCCATGCCGAGCAAGCGGTATGTCCGTCGGCCAGTCGCCTTCCTCAACGACACCGAAGTGACTGCCTTGCTCGCCGCTCCCGACCTTGGCAAATGGAGCGGGCGCCGCGACCGGGCCCTGCTGCTACTGGCGGTGCAGACCGGCCTGCGCGCAGCCGAACTGGTTGCTCTCCGCTGCGAGGACATCGCGCTTGGTCCGGCGGCATACGTGCAATGCCTTGGGAAAGGTCGAAAACTCCGCAACACCCCGCTTCGTAAGGACACCGTCGCGGTGCTGCGTGCCTGGTTGGCCGAGCGGAATGGCCAACCTGCAGACCCCGTCTTTCCAACAATATCCGGCAGTCAGTTGAGCCATGATGCGCTGCAATATCTGCTGAACAAGCACCTCACAGTCGCCGGTCGCCAATGCCCATCACTGGCGACCAAACACGTCACGCCACATGTGCTTCGACACACCCTCGCCATGGACCTGCTCCACCACGGTGTCGACCGCTCCGTCATCGCCCTGTGGTTGGGCCACGAATCCGTCGAGACCACTGCCATGTACCTGCAGGCGGACATGCGACTCAAGGAGCAGGCGTTGGCAAAGACCGACATCGTCGACGTTCGATCGCGCCGATACAAGCCCGACGACCATCTCTTGGCCTTCCTGAAGAGCCTCTGATTATGCCGATCAATTGGCCAGAAATCCTCCGAATCCTGCGCCCTCCCGACCAGCACTCGGAATAATCCGGGACCCGGAATTATGCCGCTAATGCCGAGCTCGGCATTAGCGGCACACGTTTGCGGTGCGCGCGCTGCAGGGCAGTCCGGCGGACCGAAGCCGAACCAGCGCGCAAATGGTGGCGCTGGCAACCTACATGGGTCACGTCAATATCTATGCGACATACTGGCGCCTGGAGGCCACGGCCGACCTCATGCGCGACGTCGCCGAGGCGGGTGAAGGGTTCTTCGCCGAAGGGAGGCAATCATGACGCCGATTGCTCCCCTCATCGAAGCGTTCCTCGATGAAACGCTCGCCCGCCAGCGTGGCGTCAGTCGGCATACGCGCGACTCCTATGCCCTGAGCTTCCAGTTGCTCTTCATGTTCGCTGCAAAAAGACTGAAGGTCTCGCCATCGGCGCTGATGCTGGAGCAACTCGACGCCGGCCTCGTCAGCGCCTTCCTGGAGCATCTGGAGGATGAGCGCGACAACGCGCCGGTGACGCGCAATGTCCGGCTAGCGGCCATCAACTCCTTCTTCCGCTTCCTCGAATACCGGCAGCCGGCAGCCCTGGAGCATGTCCGCCGCGTCCTGGCGATTCCCTTCAAGAAAACGGATCGGCGCCTGGTCCCCTATCTTCTGCGGGAGGAACTGCAAGCGCTGCTCGATGCTCCGGATCCCGCCACGCGCGACGGCATCCGCGACCGAGCCATGCTGCATCTGGCGGTTTGTGCGGGTCTACGCGTGTCCGAGCTCGCGGGGTTGAGGCTCGAGGACGTCGACCTGTCGTCGACGAGCATTCGAGTTCTCGGCAAGGGACGGCGGGAACGGACGCTCCCGTTGTGGAAGACCACGGTCGCAGCCCTGCGCGCTTGGCTCGCCATTCGTGGTCGGGTCGCGGCGCCTGAAGTGTTCGTCAATGCCCGGGGAGAGCCGCTGAGCCGATGGGGATTCGCCTATCTGCTGAAACAGCATGCGGCGACTGCCGCTCGCGCGCATCCCGGCCTCGGCAAGAAGCGCATCTCACCCCACGTGCTCAGGCACACCTGCGCAATGATCATCCTGCAAGCAACACAGGACATCCGCAAGGTGTCGCTGTGGTTGGGACACGCCACACTGACGACCACGGAAATCTACACGCGTGGCGATCCGACAGAGAAGCTCGACGCCATGGAATCGATCGTTCCACCACATCTGCGGCGCGGCGCGTTCCAGCCGTCCGACAGGCTGATCGCGCTCCTCCAGCGTCCTTCGTAATGGTGAGCTGAGTTGGCGACGGCAGACACAAGAGCGCGATCAAGTCGCCGCCAGCTCCCCATTACCGGATCTGCCCATAAGACAAGAATTATAGGCGACCCTGAGGTAGCCGCAGTCGTCGCAGCCATCGACATGGCCGCCGAGAGCCGCCGTCCGGCAGTTCTCGATCGCCGACATGACCTTGAGCTGGGCAAGGCTCAGGTGACCCGCCTGAACGGCGCGGTAGCCGGCCCCTTCAGCGCGGAAGATATCGGCGACCTCCAGCGAGGCGCGCAAACTGGTTCAGTCGCTGTGCTCCTCGCCCTGCATCAGCGTCGCCAAACGTTCGAGAGGACTGGTGACCGAGCGGATCGTCTTGGTC
>JBKQKS010000020.1:0-3778 GCA_052147395.1 Roseiarcus sp. | reverse complement strand
TTGTGGATGGATTTCGCCGTCAGGCCGAGGAGCCCGGGGATCGTCGCGGGCGCCTTGCTGAAAGCCGCGGCCAGGGCAGCCACAGGGACCGGCGTTGGCGCGGTCGAAACAATTTCGAGCGTCTGCGGAGCGTTGAGAAACCCGACCAAAGCGAAAATGAGATCGTTGCGAACTTCCGGCTGCGGAATGGCGCCCAGAATCACTGGCATGTTGGCGGTCAGCGCCCTCCGCATCTGCTCTGGCGTGGACTTGTTCGCCACAGCATACGCGTTCAGCAGACGGGCGACAAACCCTTTGTCTTCAAAAAGGAGCCGGATGCGCTCGATTGCCGCCGAGGACAGATTGGAAGCAAGAGTCTCGGGATGTTCGAGGGTGGCCTTAGGAACACCGGAAACGGAACCCTCGACTTCGAGCTGACCGATATTTTGCACGGCGACACTGGCGCGGCTCACGGTAATTCGCTCTTCCGCCTCGTTCCAGCTGGCGCGAAAATCGGCATCGATCGCGAGCGACGGCAATCCCAACCCGCTGAGGAGGCCGCGCATGCCGGGATTCGCAATGACCTCGACAGGTATCGTCAAGCCAACAACAGCGCCGTCAAGGGCCGTCGGCACGATCCCAATGTGATCGGCGGAGTGGAAGCGGAAATTTTCGAGCTTGATGAAGGCCCCTGATTTCCCGAGTTGAACACCCTCCAACGAACCGCCCCCGACATACAGCGCTCTCGGCGGCGCGATTTCGCCGCTCTTTGCCGGCTCGACCTCTAACAAGCGCATGTCCGAAGCGTCGACGCGATCAATCGTCAGCCCGAGAGCGCCATTTCGGCCGTGAATGTCTGTGAGGACAGCGGAACCGGCGTTCAAGGGGTCGAGTTCCCCGATCTCGGCGTCCTGGCAGGTCAGTTGCTGCGTTGCGGGGGACTGGGCGTCGTCGATCGAAAAACTCTGAACTGACACCTGGTCGACCTTGACCGCCTGCAGCAGCGACTCCGCGAATTTGCGTCGGTCGTCCGGATGCTGAGCGAGAAACTGCGGATCGACCGCAGCTCGGTCGAAATAACCGGCAACATCGAATGGGAAGGGATGAACCCGAACCCCGGTAATTTTCGCCTGCGGCAGTTCGATGTGCCGACCTGGAGCGCGCAAATCGAATGAGCCCAAGGTAATCGAGTCGACCAGAGCGATCCAATCCGGCTTCGGAGCCCCCGTCGGTCCGGCGGAAAGCGCGTCGGTCAGGCTTTTCAGCGCCAAATTCGCAAAGGTCAGACGCCCGAAGCTCATCTGTGTCGACGCGCTTTCAGCGGCGAGCGCAATGCCCGAGAGCTCCAATTTGCCAAGGACGCCGTCACGAACATTCGCCGCTGCTATTCCATCTACCGAAATCATCGAATTCGGGGAATCCCCGAGGGGAACTTTCACGCCAGTTATCGAGAGTGAGTCCCAACTGGTCTGAAAACCGTCCTTCAACAACGCGAGGATCGAACCAAATGGATGTTGCGGATCCTGCAGCTTCAGACTCAACTTCGGAACGGAGACGTCACCGAGCGCGAGGAACTTTGCCGTGCCGCTCAGGCCGCCGTAAGCGATTGTGACGTCATCGGCCCTCAAAGCTTCCGCGGCGTAGCGCGCTTCACTTTCTGCCGGCCCAGTCAACTCGAGCCGGCCAATGTCGAGCGAAAACTTTTGGGGGGCCGATTCGCTTGGGAAAGTGACCTTGACTCCGCGAAGTTGCACGCTGTTGTTCTTGGGATCGATATCCAAGCCCTCGGTCGTGACAGTGGCCCCGGCAGCGCGAAGGCCTCCAATCCATTCAGCGACAACCTTATCCGAAGACGCTTGCGCGGCGACCGTGCACTCGCTGGTCCACGCCATGATCAGCAACGCCAAACCGGCCAGCGAGGCCACGTAGTTCGAAATCACTGTCCTGAAAACGCCCAACGCTCACTCTCCGATCCGTCGCCATAAAAAAACTTGGATTGGAATTTCGGCCCGCACGCGGTCTCATACACAACGCGACCGGCGCAGGCAAGTTCGCGGCAAGGGCTCCAGCCAAAGGAATCGCATTTGGAAAAATGGCTTGAAAAGAAGGGCGAGAAGGATTCTTGGGAAGGCCTCGATCCGGGATGGAGGCCGGTGATTTCGATCGGAGAGTCCTAACCAAAGATCGACAGGAAAACCGCGGCTTTCCACGCACGGGCCCTCCAAGTGGGTATCCAGGTCCTCGGAGAGTCCCTCGTGACAGATCGTTCTTTTGCTTGAACTCGAGGGCATCGCTGCGTTGAACGTCAAGCGCAATTTCATTTTCACATAATCCGGAGCGCCCCCGGTCGCGGCGATCGCCGCTCAGAATGAGCGAGTTCTACGTTATGAGAGTCCTAACCAGAGATCGATAGGGAAGCCGCGGCTTTCCCCGCAAAGTCCCTCAAACCTGCACTCTAGTTAGTTCGAGGATCCCTCGTGACGTATCGTACGTTTGCTTGAACTGGAGGGCATCGCTACTTTGAACACCAGGCGCAATTTCATTTTCACGTGATCCGCGGCACCACCGGTCGCAGCAATCGCCGCTCGGAACGAACGATTTTTACGATTATTGCCAATAGGCTAGCGGGGAATGGCTCGCACCTATCTAAACTTAGGACTCTCTACGTTATTACCAATTAGTTAGCGTCGAATGGCTCATATCTATCCGAACTTAGGACTCTCGAATTATGACTGATCTTCTACAGTTGGAGGGGTGAGGCCTGTCGTAACTCATTGATATCATTGGATACGGCGGGGTTTTGTTGCGATGTTGTAGTGCCACGTCATTGGGGTATTTTTTGTTGATTTTTTGGTGTTGTGGGGCGATTGTGTGCGCACCACGTTCGGGCCGCGCCACGAGCCATGAGCCATGTATTTCCGCAGGAAGACCTCGGGCGGCCGCGCCTATCTGCAAATCGTCGAGAGCCGACGCGAAGGCGCGGCGGTGCGCCAGCAGGTGATCGCCACGCTCGGGCGGATCGACGAGTTGCGGGAGAGCGGGCAGTTGGAGCGGCTGCTGCGCTCGGGAGCGCGCTTTGCCGACAAGGCGATCGTGCTCGACGCGCTCGACCGCGGCGAAGCGACGGTTGCTGCGGCTCGGCGCATCGGGCCGGCGCTCGCTTTCGAGCGCTTGTGGGAAGAGACCGGTTGTCGGGCCGTGATCGAGCGTCTGGCGAGCCAGCGTGGACACGAGTTCTCGTTGGAGCGTGCGATTTTTCTAACTGTGCTGCATCGTTTGTTCGGCGGCGGCTCGGACCGCGCCGGCGATCGCTGGCGCGAGGACTACGCAATCGAGGGCGTCGAGGATCTCGAACTGCATCATCTCTATCGCGCCATGGCTTGGCTCGGCGAGGAGCTTTCCGAGACGGAACAGGAGGGTGCAACGCCGTTCGCCCGGCGCTGCGTGAAGGATGTGTTGGAGGAGGAGCTGTTTGCTCATCGACGCGATCTGCCGACCACGCTCGATATAGACCAGGCATGGCGACTCTCGAGATTCTGTGGTTGGGGAGGGATGGGCGGCTTCGGTCCTTGGCGGGATTCGGCGCCAAGGCGGCGGGGTCGCTCGGATGGTTTTCAGGGCCGAGACGGTGTCCGGATCCGCCAGAACCAGCTTGGCGCGCTGGGCGCGGCCGCCGGCGTTGCGGCAGGATAGGCGGCCCTTCTGGATCCAGGCGTAGAGGGTGGGTTGCGGCATCCCGATCTCTTCGGCGAGTTCGCGGATCGTCCATTCGTTGGGTCGGCGCTCGATCTTCGACGGG
>JBKQKS010000019.1:0-6490 GCA_052147395.1 Roseiarcus sp. | reverse complement strand
GCGCGGTGGCGACGCCGTCGGTGCAGCTGACGTGGGCCCGCCACCCCGCCGAACGCCGCACAGCGAAGGTAGATCGGCAAGAGCGTGAGAACGCGCGCAACTGCGCCTTGCTCTTCCGGCCGCCTCGCGCGCCTGAGCCGCCAAAATTCGCCCGTGTTCAGCGACGCTTATCGGGCAAGAGTTGGGCGCAAAGCCCAATCCGCCGCGTTTATTTCTGCTAAGTGTTTGAAATGATTGGCGCTCCCAAGGGGACTCGAATCCCTGTTTTCGCCGTGAGAGGGCGACGTCCTAGACCGCTAGACGATGGGAGCGAAGGCGACGGCGGTCGCGGGTCTATATCGGCATCGGGCGGCGAAAGCAACCGTCACTCGGCGTAGTTTTGCACGATGGTCTTCATGACCGTGAACTCCTCGAGCGCGACAAAACCCTTCTCGCGGCCGTGGCCGCTGTTCTTCACGCCGCCGAACGGCAGCTCGACGCCGCCGCCGGCGCCGTAACAGTTGATGAACACCTGGCCGCTGCGGATGCCGCGGGCGACGCGGGTCTGGCGGCCGCCGTCGCGGGTCCAGACGCCGGCGACGAGGCCGTAGTCGGTGGCGTTGGCGAGCGCGATCGCGTCCGCTTCGTCCGCGAACGGCATCGCCGAGAGCACCGGGCCGAACACCTCTTCGCGAGCCAGTCCATGGTCGCGCGGCACCGGGCCGAACAGCGTCGGCGTCACGTAGAAGCCGCCGTTCGGCAGGCCATCGGCGAGCCGCCCCTCGGCGAGCACGGGAATCCCCGAATTGCGGGCCGCCGCCACATAGCCGTCGACGCGATTCTTCTGCGCGGCGCTGATCATCGGCCCCAGGTCGAAGTTCATGGCCGGCGTCCCGACGCTGACCTGAGAGAACGCCTCGCTGAACTCGGCGAGGAAATCGTCGTAGATCTCGCGCTCGACAATGAGCCGGCTGCCGGCCGAGCAGGTCTGGCCGCCATTCTGCGCGATCGCCTTGAGGATAGTGGGGATCGCCTTGGCGCGGTCGGCGTCGGCGAACACGACTTGCGGCGACTTGCCGCCGAGCTCCAGCGTCACTTTCAGATGGCGCTCGGCGGCGGCCTTCTGCACTAACGTTCCGACTTCCGGCGAGCCGGTGAACGTCACCATGTCGATGCCCGGGTGGGAGGTCAGCGCCGCGCCCGCCTCTTCGCCCAAGCCGGTCACGACGTTGAGCGCGCCCGCCGGCAGGCCCGCCTCCTCGGCGATTGCCGACAACATGAGCGGCGACATGCAGGCTTCCTCGGCGGGCTTCAGCACCACCGCGTTGCCGGTCGCCAGCGCCGGCGCGATCGAGCGGCCGAACATCTGCGCCGGATAGTTCCAGGGCAGGATCACCGCGACGACGCCATAGGGCTCCCGCGTCACCATGGCGTTGAAGCCGGCGAGGTAGGGCACGATCGCGCCGTGCAGCTTGTCGGCGGCGCCGGCGTAATATTCGTAATAGCGCGCGGCGAGCGCGACATCGACGCGCGCCTGCCCGATCGGCTTGCCGGTGTCGCGCGCCTCGGCCTGAGAGAGCTCTTCGTGGCGCGCCGAGATCAGCGTCGACATCTTCATCAGGATGCGGCCGCGCTCGGTCGCAGTTAACCGGCCCCAGGCGCCCTCGTGAGCCGAGCGCGCCGCCGTCACCGCCGCGTCGATTTCGGCTGCCCGGCCGCGCGGGATCGCGTCGTAGACCTCGCCGGTCGACGGGTCGACGACCGGCAGCGTTTCACCCGACGCCGCCTCGAGCCACTTGCCGCCGATGAACAGATTTTGCACGCGCGTCCTCTGGAAATTGCAGCCGGGGACGGCGCGCGCCGGCGGCGTCATGACGCCGATGGCGGCGGCCGCTCCGGTCCCTGATCTCCATGATCGCGCCGCCGGGTGCGAATGTCACGCGGGCGTCGGCGCGCCCGGCGCCGAGGTCGGCAAACCGCGAGCCCAGCGACGATATCGCCGACGCTGGCGCCGGGCGGCCGATCGCGAGGAAGGGCGAGCTGTGGTTCCGCAGAAGGGCGCCGCAGGGCAATCGGCTGAAAGAGATCGTCGTAGCCTTTCCACCGTCATTGCGAGCGAAGCGCGGCAATCCAGGGCCGCTGGCACAGTCCTTTCCTAGTAAGTGCGTGTATACATTTAGAACAGCGGCAAGGATACGGCCTGAGGCCCCTGGATTGCCGCGCTTCGCTCGCTTTTGACGACGGCTGGAGCCGTCGCTAACCTAGCGCCTATGGGGATAGTGGGTGAGAGCTTCCGCGGTTTCGAAGCGGGCGGACGGGATGGATTGCTTCGCTCACGCGTGCAATGGCGGCCTAGCAGTGGACTGCGACCATTCACCCGATTGCCCTGAAGGGCGGCGGGCGGCGCATTGACACGGGCGGCGCCCCCGAACTATGTAGCGCCCGGGCCCAGGTGGCGGAATTGGTAGACGCACTGGTTTCAGGTACCAGCGGTGCAAGCCGTGAAGGTTCGAGTCCTTTCCTGGGCACCAGATCGGCGCAGAATTGGGCTAGCCAACCGATAGCTCGGGGTTTCTGAATTCGGGGGAGCGGCGCCGGGCGCTCGTGATCCGCAGGGGCGCATGACTTCGCGACGCAATCGCAAGCGTTTGATCTTCGATCTCGGCGGCGTGATCGTCGATCACGACAACGACAAATGCTATCGCCGGCTCGGCGATCTGTTGATCGATCGTCCGACGCGCGCGGAACTCGCGGCGTTCATCGCCGGCCAGGGCGTCGGGACCGGCGCCGTGAGCGCCGACGAGCTGTTCGAGCGGCTCAGCGGGCGCTTCGGTTCCCAAGCGCCGCAGGCCGAATTTCTCGACGCCTGGACCTGCCATTTCACCCTGAAGGAGGACGTGCGCGACCTCATGCTGTCGATTCGCGGCGAGCGGCCATTGGTCATCTGCTCCAACACCAACGCCGCGCATTGGGATTATTTGAATCGGCTCTATCGTCTCGACGAACTGGCGTTTCGCGCGATTCTTTCGCACGAAGTCGGTTGTGAGAAACCCGAGGCCGGCATTTATCTCGCCGCGGCGGCAGCGCACGGCGCCGAGCCTCGAGACTGCCTGTTCGTCGACGATGTCGAGATCAATGTCGCGGGCGCGAGAGCGCTGGGCTTCGACGCCCATCTGTTCGTCGGCGCCGACGCCTTGCGCGCCGCTGTCTCGCGTTGAAACGCCAGAGTGGTTTCCGATCAGGCGGAATCGGCGCTCGGAAATCCCTCGCCCCTTCAAGGGGGAAGGTCAGCGTGGGGGGTAACCGAGGCAAATTCCCGGGCGGCGCCATCCTGTAGCCGAGGGCCCTCATCCTGAGCTTGTCGAAGGACGACCTCGCTCGGCGCGTAAGCGCCTCATTCTGCATGAGTCTTGCAAGCGGAGGCAGCGAGGTCAGCGACCTCGCCTACAAGGGTGCGCGGCAATCTGCCCCGGTTACGATTGACCGCCATCGGCCCAACCCTCTCCCGCTCCTTCGACGAGCTCAGGATGAGGGCGGGAGAGGGTCGCGCCTCCTCAACATCGGGCTCTGGATCGCGTAAGAGCGGTAGCAGACGCAATTCTGGAGCCGCGGGTTGGCGAGAAAAGACGATGATGACGCGAGGCCGCTGTTTCATGTCCTCCCGCGCGGCATGAGGTTCTCGGCTGCGGCGGCGACGTCGATCGACCTCTTCGTTTCCGAGGTCGCGGCGTCGAGCCGCTTCCCGATCGAGATCGTCGCCGAGGTCCGCGAGCCGCCGCTGCCGGCGCGAAAGATCCATCCCCTGCCGAGCTTTCGGTTCGCTGAGACTGTTCGCCGCGCGGCTCACGTCGCGGCGCTGGCGCGCATCGAAAAGCCGCGGCTGCTCATCGTCCAGCAGCATCTGCCCTCGGCGGCGGCGATCTGCGCCCGCGTCGTCACGCCGGTCATGCTGCAACGGCACAATTTTGTGCGCCCGCCGGGCCGCGGTCCGCTTTCGGTTTTTTTTCGCGCGCGTCATGCGCGGCAGATGAACGCCCTTGCAGGCCTGACCTTCGTCAGCGACGTGGCGCGTACACAATTCGAGCGCGACTGGCCCGAGGTGGCGACGCCGCGCTGGGTCGTCCCCAACGGCGTCGATTGCCGGGCCTGGCGGGCGAGCCCGGAGCGCGAGCCGCTCGCGCTCGTCGTCGGCCGCGCGACACCGGAAAAAGGCCTCCTCGAAGCCGCCGAGGCGCTGGCGGAGACGCTGTCGCTCAGGCCCGGCTGGTCGGCCGTCTTCGTCGTCGCCGGCGCCAGCAAGGGCGGCGACTATGTCGACAAGGTGCGCGCCGCGCTCGCGCCGCTCGGGGCGCGAGCGAAAATCCTCACCGACGTTCCCTTCGCCGAAGTCAAAGCGCTCGACGAGCGCGCGGCGATCGCGATCGCGCCTTCGAAGTGGCGCGAGCCGTTCGGCCGCACCTGCCTCGAGGCGCTCGCCGGCGGCGCCGCGGTCATCACCTCGGGCAGCGGCGGGCTTCGCGAGATTGCCGGCGACGCCGCGCTCTATGTGCCCGACGCGGCGCCGGCGGGGCTCGCGGCGGCGCTCGCGAAGCTGATCGACGACGGCGAGCTGCGCGCGCGGCTCGCCCGCGCCGGCAGAAAGCGCGCGGAGGCGCTGTTCGATCTGCCGCGCATCGCGGCCAAGCTCGACGACGCCTGCGAAACGATTCTCTCCAGGTTCGGGTGACGAACACATGCGCGTCCACGAGGCCGTCGTCCGCCGCTTTTCCGCTCGCGCCTTCCTGCCGCGCGCGCCCGACGCGCTAGTGGTGAGGCGGATCCTCGAACGGGCGCTGAGAGCGCCCTCGGGCGGCAATCTGCAGCCGTGGCGGGTCGTGGCGCTGACCGGCGCGCCGCTCGCCGCGCTCGTCGCCGAGGTCGGCGAGCTGATCGCACGGCGAGAGCGCGAGACGCCGGACTATGCGGTCTATCCGGAGAACCTGTGGGAGCCCTATCTGAGCCGCCGCTTCCAGTCGGGCGAGGACCTTTACGCGAGCCTCGGCGTGGCGCGCGCGGACAAGGCGGGCCGCTGGGCGCAGTTCCATCAGAATTTCCGCCTGTTCGGCGCGCCGGTCGGGCTCTACTTCGTCCTCGACCGCCGTGTCGGGCCGACGCAATGGGCGGATATCGGCATGTTCATGCAGACCGTGATGCTGCTCGCCGCCGAGGAGGGCCTCGACACCTGCGCCCAGGAGGCGTGGTCGCGCTATCCGGCGACGGCCGCCCGCCACCTGGAGCTCGGCGACAACGAGATGATGTTCGCCGGCATGGCGCTCGGCTACGCCGACTTTTCGCATCCGATCAACGGCTGGCGCGCGCGGCGCGCGGCGTTCGACGACGTCGTGACCATGCGCGGTTTTTGACGCCGCGTCTTGCCTCACGCAGCGAAAGGTGGTCTGTTCCCGCCCATGATGACGCGCGCGCTCAAGTGTCTCGGGCCTTCGGGGTTCTATAGTCTCGGCTATCGCGAATGGGCGGGGCCGGCGGGGGCGCCGACGCTCGTCTGCGTGCATGGGCTCACCCGCAACAGCCGGGACTTCGTCGCGTTCGCAGAGGCGATCAGCGCCCATTATCGCGTCATCGCGCCCGACATGCCGGGACGCGGTCTCTCCGACCGGCTCGTCAACGCCGGCGACTACGCGTTTCCCGTCTACCTCCAGGCGATCGCGGCGCTGATCGCGCGGCTCGACGTCGAGAGCGTCGACTGGGTGGGAACGTCGATGGGCGGCTTGATCGGCATGATGCTGGCGGCGACGCCGGGGCAGCCGATCCGCAGGCTGGTGCTCAACGATGTCGGTCCCGTCATACCCAAATCGTTCCAGGAAAAACTCGCGACCTATGTCGGCGTCACGATGCGCTTCGCGTCCGCAGAAGCGCTGGAACAGGTCGCGCGCGCCTCCTACGGACCGCAGGCCGATCTCAGCGCCGCGCAATGGCGCTATATTGCGCTCGCCGGCGCCCGCCAGGACGCCGACGGCGGCTTCATCGCCGACTACGACCCGCGCATCGGCGACGTCTATCGCGCCACGGAATTGCAGGACGTTTTGCTATGGCCGATCTACGATCGCATCGCCTGCCCGACGCTGATCCTGCGCGGCGCGCTATCGGACATTCTGTCGCGCGACACCGCCGAGACGATGACTGAGCGCGGCCCGCGGGCGCGGCTCGTCGAATTCGCCGGCTGCGCCCATCCGGCGTGGCTGGTGAACGAAGCGCAGATCGAATTCGTGCGAGCGTTCCTCCTCGGCTGAGCGCGCCCCTTTGGAGCGGCGGCGTCCACACCGCCGGGCGCCGCGGCCGCAACCCTCGGGCGCTCGTTTCATCCGGCGCGGGCCGGCCCCGACTTCGAGGTTCGATTCGGCCCGCGTGGCCCTGATCGGGGTATGTGGCTGAAGGGCGGGGAGCGGTCGTTGAAGGCACTGTCGAATAGGAGCGTCGGCGTCCACGCCGACGTTTCGCCTCGAGACGTCGG
>JBKQKS010000018.1:0-7840 GCA_052147395.1 Roseiarcus sp. | reverse complement strand
GGAGAACGCGGTCGCCGAAAAGCCCGCCGCGGTGGTCATCGCGCCGACGCAGTTCAAGGCGCTCGGCAAGCCGGTCGACGAGGCGGCGAAGAAAGTGCCGATCATCGGCATCGACTCCGCAGCCGATTCGAAGTCTTTCACTTCGTCCCTGACCACCGACAACGTCCAGGGCGGCCGCATCGCCGCAGATGGCATGGCCGATGCGATCGCCGCCAAATACGGCAAAGCCGAGCGCGATGTCGCGCTCATCACGCATCTGCCCGGCGTCGGCTCGCTCGAGGCCCGCAACAAAGGCTACAAGTAAGAGCTGGCGGCCAAATATCCCGGCCTCGAGCTGGTCGCGGACAAGGTCTCGGATGGCAACGCCACGACCGGCCTCAACATCATGACCGACCTCATCACCGCCGACCCGAACCTGCGCTGCGTGTTCGCCGACAATCTCATCCAGTGCCAGGGCGCGAGCCAGGCGATCGCCGAGAACAAGAAGGGCGACACGATCAAGCTCGTGTGGTTCGACGCCGACGACAAGCTCATCGAATATCTCGAGGACGGCGCCATCGCCGCCCCTTGCTGCAAGACCCCTATCGGATGGGTTACGACGGCGTGAAGACCGCGCTCGCGGCCTCCAAGGGCGCAAAAGTTCCGGCCTTCGTCGACACCGGGGCGAACCTCGTCACCAAGGCCAACATGGACAATCCGAAGGAGCACAAGCTGCTCTATCCGCCGAAGTGATCTGACGCGCAGCGCGCCGGCCTCGACGTCGGCGCGCCCTCGCGCGGCGCAGGAGCGCGGCGGATAATCTTCGCCGGAATTGACATAGGATACGTCGAAGAATGCGACCATGGCATCTGTCGAATCCGTTCTCCCTGCCGCCGGCGCGCCGATCCTCGTTCTCGAGAAGCTCGACAAGCGCTTCGGCGCCACGCACGCGCCCAAAGCCGGCGACCTGACCTTCGAGGAAGGCGAAATTCACGCGATCGTCGGCGAGAACGGCGCCGGCAAGTCCACGCTGATCAAGCTGCTGACCGGGGTCTATCCGCGCACCTCCGGGGTCATCTACTGGCGAGGCGCGCCAGTCCCGCTCGTCAATCCCCACGAAGCCATCGGCCTCGGCATCAACGCCGGCCATCAAGAGGTCGTGCTGTGCCCGCACTTGACCGTCGCCGCCAATATTTTCCTCGGCGACGAGGAGATGCGCCCGGGTCTGCTGCGCCACGGCCGCATGACGCGCGACGCGCAGAAGCTGCTCGACGAGCTCGGCTTTTTGCTGCCCGCCGACGTGATCCTCTCATCGCTGACCATCGGGCTGCAAAGGGGCGCCGGCATCGTCATGATATCGTCGTATCTGCCGGAGGTCTTCGAGCTCGCCGATACCCTGCACGTGTTCCGGGCGGGCACGATCGTCGCCAGCCATGGGCACAAGGACGCGTCCCATGAAACAATATTGACGGAAGCGATCGGCGTTTGAGGCGGGGGAATCCAATAGCGATGACTGATCAAGCTGTCTCTCAGGCGCGCCGCAGCCGCCGTAGCCTCGAGGTGCTGCTCGGCCTCACCTTGTTCGGCCTGCTCCTCGTCATGTGGCTCGCCCTTTCGTTCGAGACCACGACGTTCTGGACGGCCAACAATATGGCAAACCTCTTGCGCCAAGGCGCGAGGATCGCGATTCTCGCGATCGGCGAGACGCTCGCCATCATCACCGGCGGCATCGACCTTTCGGTCGGCGCGATCGCCAGCTTCATCTCGATGATAGTTTCCCTGTTGCTGGCCAACGATCTCGGCTTCGCCTCCTCGATCGCCGGGGCCGTGGCGATCTCGCTTGCCATCGGCATTTTCATCGGGCTCTTCCACGCCTTCGGCGTCGTGCAGATGGGTCTGCCGCCGTTCATCATGACGCTGGCGACGATGTATTCGCTGCGCGGCATCGGCCTGCTCATCACCAACGGCGCGACGATTTCGATCGACAACGACGCCTTCACCGGCTTTTCGCGCGCAAGTTTTCTGGGCTTTCCCTGGACCCACGGGACCTGGTTCCAGATTCCGATGCTGTTCTGGATGGTGATCGTCGTCGCCGTTCCTGCTTATGTGCTGCTGAACCATACGCGGTGGGGCCGTTATCTGTTCGCCATCGGGTCGAACAAGGAAGCCGCGCGTCTTTCCGGCGTCAATGTCGCCGCGATGACCTATCTCGCCTACGTGGTGTTGGCCTTCTGCGCCCCGTTCGTCGGAATCCCGCTGGCCATGCGCATCGGCATCGGCAACCCGACCCAGGCCGACGGGTGGGAACTGCAGGCGATCGCGTCGTCGGTCATCGGCGGCGCCAGCCTGTTCGGCGCCGTGGCTTCCGTGCACGGGCCGCTGATCGGCTCCTTCATCCTGATGACGATCAACAACGGCGCCAATCTCGTCAACCTCAATCCGTTCTGGCAGCGCATCATCACCGGTGCGCTGATCATCATCGTCGTGTATTTCGACACTTTGCGCAGCCGGAAGCGATGAGGGTTGGCTGCGTTCCGGTAGCGGGGCCGTGCGCGCGATGCTGACAGCGTGATCGGGGCGACGCGCCCCAGGCGACCTGATCTCCCGCGCACGAAACCCTTGGAATATCGCGCCGGCGAAAAACCGGCGCGTCAGGTACGGCGGCCGACGAACACATGGCTCTCGAACGAGATCGCCTCGAGCCCGTTCTGGTTGATCCCGAACGTCCTCAGATGCGCGAGCCCCCATTGCGGCCGTTTGGTCTCCCGCTTGCCCAGCACTTCCGACGCATAAGTCACGACATCGCCGGGGCGGGTGGGATTTGGCCAACGCATTTTCAAAATCCCCGGGGAAACGCCGAGCGGCGGCAGCGTCTCGCCGAGCTGACGTCGTTCGGCGCGGAATTTTTCGCGCGCCTCGACGATGAGGCGCATCGCGACGCAGCCGGTATGCCAGCCCGACGCGCACAAGGAACCGAAGATCGAGGCGCGCACCGCGGCCTCGTCGAGATGAAACGGCTGCGGGTCCCACGCGCGAGCGAACGCGATGATGGCTTCGCGGGTGAACTCGTGCGAACCGAGCACGCTGTTCTGGCCGACGACGATGTCCTCGAAAAAGCCGATCATGGGCTCTCGCGGCGCCTGAGGAAGTTGACGTTCAGCTGCGTCATCACGATCTCGCGATGCTGGTTGATGACCTCGAACCGGAATTCGACGACGCCGACTTCGGGGCGCGAGCGCGACGGCCGCGCCGACAGCACGAGTCTGCGCACACGCAGCCGGTCGCCGGGCCTGACGGGCCTCAGCCATTTGACCTCTTCCGCCCCCGGCGCCCCTTCGCTCGCCGCCCTGAGTAGGAACTCGTCGCAGTTCATGCGCATCAGCATCACGCAGGTCATCCAGCCCGAGGCTATGAGCCCGCCGGCCTGCGACGACTTCGCCGCCTCTTCGTCGATGTGGAACGGCTGCGGATCGTATTCGCGGGCGAAGGCGACGATCTCCTCGGCCGTCACCAGCCGATCGCCGTATTCGGCGATGTCGCCGGCGGGAAAATCCTCGAAATAGAGAAGATCCATGCCGCGCTTTCAGTTGGCGAAGCGGAAGTGCAGCACGTCGCCGTCCTGCACGACATAATCCTTGCCCTCGAGACGGAACTTGCCCATCTCGCGCGCCCCCGCCTCGCCCTTGCCGGCGACAAAATCGTCGTAGGCGATGGTCTCGGAGCGGATGAAACCCTTCTCGAAGTCGGTGTGGATGACGCCGGCCGCCTGCGGCGCCCGCGACCCCGCTTCGACCGTCCAGGCGCGCGCCTCTTTCGGCCCGACAGTGAAGAACGTGACTAGATGCAAGAGCCCATATCCGGCGCGGATCACGCGATTGAGGCCGGGCTCGGAAAGCCCGATCGCCTGCAGATATTCGGTCTGTTCTACGCGCGGCAGGACTGCGATTTCGCTTTCGATTTTCGCCGAGACCACGACGCACGCCGAGCCCTCCTCATCGGCGAATTCGCGCACCTTGTCGGAAAACGCGTTGCCGCGATCGGCGCTTCGCTCCGCGACGTTGCAGACATAGAGCACCGGCTTCGAGGAGAGAAGGCCCAGCGCCTGGAACGCGTTGCGCTGATCGGGCGAGACGCCCGCCGCCCGCGCCGGCCGGCCCTCGCGCAATTCTGTGAGGCAGCGTTGCGCCAGCTCGAAGGCGTCCTTGGCGTCCTTGTCGCCGCCCTTGGAGCGCTTCTCCATCGTCGGCGCCCGGCGCTCCAGGCTGTCGAGGTCGGCGAGCATCAGCTCGGTCTCGATCGTCTCGATGTCGGAGATCGGATCGATGCGGCCCTCGACATGTGTGACGTCGCTGTCCTCGAAGCAGCGCGCCACGTGCGCGATCGCGTCGACTTCGCGGATGTTGGCGAGGAACTGGTTGCCGAGGCCCTCGCCCTTCGAAGCGCCGCGCACCAGACCGGCGATGTCGACGAAGGTGAGCCGGGTCGGGATGATCTCCTTCGAGCCCGCGATAGCGGCGAGCACGTCCAGCCTCGGGTCGGGCACGGCGACGTCGCCGACGTTTGGCTCGATGGTGCAGAACGGGTAATTGGCCGCCTGCGCCGCTGCCGTCTGCGTCAAGGCGTTGAACAGGGTCGACTTGCCGACGTTCGGCAGGCCGACGATGCCGCATTTGAAGCCCATGGAAAGCGCTCGAGTCGACGTGAAAGAGGAAGTTGGCGGGCGTCATGCGCGGGCGAGCGGCAAAAGGCAAGGGCCGGCGCTCCAGCCTCTAGGGCAATCGCATTTCAGATTGCGGTGAGGAGGGTTCCGAGGAACGTATCGTGCCGGTCGGCTTTTTTCATTGGCTCATACCGGGTTCCGGGGTGACGGTTGGGCGTTCGGCCCGAGTTTGGAAATTCGGAACATTGCTGTCATGAAACGGTGCTGATTGCAGGGGCGACGAGGGCTTCGACGAGGGCGGACAACAGCGCCTTTCCGCGCTTTCGCGCGTTGTGGACGAACTGGAAGAAGGCGAGATAGATCGGCAATTTCTCCTGCGAAATACCGCGATGGGGCCGTACCCACGAACGTAGCAGCGACCAGAACCCCTCGATCGTGTTGACGTGAACCTCGTGGAAGCCGTCGCCGTCCTCGTCGCGGGCGTATTCGCCGTCAGCGTGGCAAACGCTCTCGAGCCCGTATCCCCATTTGGGCAGGCGAGCATAGATATCGTATTCGTCGGTATAGATGAGCGCGCCTTTGGCGACGCTGGCCATGATGAGCGGCTCGAGCGTGGCCTGCTCGAGTTGGCCAGCATTTTGATCGCGATCTCGCCGCCGCGCTGGACGATCCCCAGGATGGGCGGCTTTTCCTTTTCCAGCGTGCCGCGTCCGCGCGCGGCTTTCAGTCTGTTGCGCCGCCCCGCGCGGCCTTTTTCCTGAACAGCGGCCGGGTTTCCCTCGAGGCCCGCCACGACATAGACCTCATCGATCTCGACCTCGCCCGACGGGCGGCGCCTTGGCCGCGAACCCCTGGCGCAACTGTGTCGTCATATCCTGAACATCGCTCGTCCCCAGGCAAACGGCATCACTCCGCGGGGTAGGGGGCGGCGGCGTGCTCGTGGGCGTGCGGCCTGTGGTGACGTGACTGGCGCTTCATCGGATCGCCGTAAACGAAGCTGCGCCAGCCGTCGCGGTGGAACGGCTCCCAGTGGCCTTCGGGCTGGGCGAGCCGGTCGGCGACGGCGAACAACGTCGCCGGATGCGCCCCAAGGCCCAGGTGGCTCGCTTCGACGATGATGTTCTCCGCGAGCTCATGGCGCGATTCGTAGCAGCAATGCCAGGAGACCACGCCGTCGGTGCGACTGAAGATCGATGTCGTCGGCACGGGCGGCGGGTGTCGCAAGGGCTCGTGGAAATCGTGGGAATCGATCTTGTGGCCGCTCGAGAGTTCGTAGAGCCGCCAGGCGTTGGTCTCGCGGGGATGGCCGGTGAACGGCGAGCCGATGGTGATGACGAGCCTGACGGCCTCGGGCGATTGTTTGGCGAGCTCGCGCGCGTAGAGGCCTCCCAGGCTCCAGCCGATGAGGCTCACCTTGCGTCCCGTCTCGGCAAACAGCGTCAGCACCGTCTCGTGGGCGCGCTCGATGACGCCTTCCCGCAGGCCAAGATTGAGCCCCTGCCTCCAGCCGCACGCCTCGAAACCGCGCGAGCACAGAAACTGGCGCAACACGAACGTGCTCGCGTCGCCAACCGCGAGCCCCGGCAACACGAGCACCGGATGCCCGTCGCCGCTCGCTGCTGCGCCCCACATGGGCAGGGCCGCCATTCCCGCCCAATGCTCCCAGGGGAACCGCAATTCCAACAGCTGCAACAGGATGTTGGGCGGCGGAAATTGAGCATGCAAATGCTGGGCGTTTTTCTCCATGGAGGCTCGCTCTGCGATTTCATTTTTGACTCTGATGAGTAGATTTGGATTTTCGCGGCGGCCCGTCAAGGGAAGATCGTTGAGGCGTGAACTTTTATGCGCGCCCCGCCGGACCCGGCGCGAAGCCAGGCCCGGGGATCCGAGCCGAACGGATGCATTGCGGCCCGTCCCGGTAATGCCGCTCACTTTCGCCCTCGAGCTCGCGGGGCGCGCGCCTTGGCGGCAACGGCCGCGCGATCGGCGGCCGTTACCGCGGCCGACCGCGGAATGGCGGCCAGCAACGTCAGTCGCGCGGTCGCCATGTGGGTCTTGCAACTCGCCGTGACCGCGGCGGCGTCGCGGCTACGAAGGGCTTCGACGCCGGACAAATGCTCCCGTATCGCTCCGACTTTGCGGTCGCGTTCGTCCCTCTTGCTCCACTGATAATGGTAGTGAAAAATCATCGAGATCACGTCCGAGAAGCCTGCGATGAAGCGGCGGCGCGGTCACGGCGGAGGACATGCGGAAGGACCGTCTCGACTTCTGCCGGGACGTGCTGAAGGTCGATCAGACTGTGGTTTCCGGCGCCGGCGCCCGCGACGCGTTCGCCCGGCTCACGGGCGGCGACTTCTTCGACGTCGTCATCGACGCGACCGGCAAGGCGGCTTCCATGGCCGCCGGTTTCGATTGGGTCGCTCATGGCGGAACCCACGTCCTGGTGAGCGTGGTGCGCGAGGCGATCTCGTTCTCCGACCCGACGTTCCACGTGCGCGAGACTTCTCTCCTCGGCAGCCGCAACGCCACGCGCGAGGACTTCCTCGAAGTGTTGCGCGCGATGCGGGAGGGCCAGGTTCCGACGGCCGCGCTCGCCACCCACCGCGCTGGCCTCGATCATGCACCCGAGCGATTTCCCGAATGGATCAGGCCGGAAACGGGCGTGATCAAGGCGCTTCTCGAGATTTGAGAGGCTCGGCGCGAACCGCAGGGCGCTCGCGCACGCGGGGGACCAAGTCTCGACCTAGGCGGAACGAGACGTCGATAAAGTCGAAATCGATCCGGGCGACCCGGTCCGATACGTACGGGGGCCGAAGTGGCTCTCATTGGAGGAGGACAGGCATGAAATAGTACATCATCGCCGCTACGCTGGCGTCGTTCGCCGTCCTGGGGGCGGCGGGCTCCGCCGCTGCCGCCGACCAACCGGTCATTCCTGTCATCGTCAAGGACACCACGTCGGCCTACTGGCAGATCGTGTTCGCCGGCGCCCGCCAGGCGGCCAGGGATCTCGACGTTAAAGCGCCCGAGCTCGGCGCTCAGTCCGAGTCCGACATCAACGGCGAGATCACGATCCTGGAGAACGCGGTCGCCGAAAAGCCCGCCGCGGTGGTCATCGCGCCGACGCAGTTCAAGGCGCTCGGCAAGCCGGTCGACGAGGCGGCGAAGAAAGTGCCGATCATCGGCATCGACTCCGCAGCCGAT
>JBKQKS010000017.1:0-14132 GCA_052147395.1 Roseiarcus sp. | reverse complement strand
GGCCTGACGTGACCGCCTGTTCGCTGAGCGGCAAGACGGTGTGGGTCGCCGGCCATCGCGGCATGGTCGGCTCGGCCATCGTCCGCCGTCTCGCCTCGGAAGCGTGCGAGGTGACGACGGTTTCGCGAGCTGAAGTCGACCTGAGGGAGCAACGCGCCGTGCGCGGCTGGGTCGCGCAGGCAAAGCCGGATTTGGTCTTCCTCGCCGCCGCCAAGGTCGGCGGCATTCTCGCGAACGACACTCATCCCGCGGACTTTCTCTACGACAACCTGATGATCGAGGCCAACATCATCGAAGCCTCGTTCCGCGTCGGCGTCGAAAAGCTGCTGTTCCTCGGCTCATCCTGCATCTATCCGAAATTAGCGCCGCAGCCGATCGTCGAGAGCGCGCTGCTCACAGGCCCGCTCGAACCGACCAACGAGGGGTACGCGATCGCCAAGATTGCGGGCATCAAGTTGGCGCAGGTCTACCGCAGGCAGCACGGGGCCGACTTTATTTCGGCGATGCCAACGAACCTCTACGGACCGGGCGACAACTTCGATCTCGCTTCGAGCCACGTCATGCCGGCGCTGATCCGCAAGGCGCACGAGGCCAAACTGCGCGGCGATCGCCAACTCGTCGTCTGGGGCACGGGCGCGCCGCGCCGAGAGTTCCTACACGTCGACGATTGCGCCGACGCCTGCGTGCATTTGATGAAGGTCTACACGGATTATGAACACGTCAACGTCGGTTCGGGCGAGGACATCACCATCCTGGAGTTGACCAGGCTGGTCTGCGATGTGGTCGGTTTCAGCGGCGAGATTGCGCACGACCTCGCCAAGCCCGACGGTACGCCGCGCAAACTGATGAGCGGAGACAAGATTCGCGGGCTCGGCTGGACGCCTCGGATCGGACTGCGCGAGGGGGTCGCCTCGACCTACAAATGGTTCCTCGACAACGCCTCGTTGGCGTGAGTCGCGCAATCATGGGCAAGCTGCTGGTTTCCGCGATGAACGCAGCGCCGGAATTGGCCGGCTGCGGCAAATACACCGGCGAATTGGTCTTCGAGATGGCCCGACGCGGCCACGCCGTCGAGGTGGTGACGCCGGCGCCGCATTATCCCGGGCGGAAAGGCTTGGGGCCTGGGGCTAGAGCGGTTTCCGATCAAACCGACACCCCGTCATTGCGAGGAGCGCAGCGACGAAGCAATCCAGGGGCCGCGTGACGTAGGCTCTGGATTGCTTCGCTGCGCTCGCTTTTGACGGCGGCGATTCACATGGATTGGCAACCGCTCTAGCACGGGGTTAGCCACACGACGATGAATCGGATCGAGGCCATCGCTACGCCGAGCGGCGTCGGCGCTGGAGTGGCGCGGACAAGGTTCGGCTTGCTGCAGCGATGGACGAAACGGGCGCGGTGGAGATGCCGCGGCCGCGAGCGGTGACGATGGCGACGCGGCCGGGAAGGTCGGGATAAGTCATGGGTCGAGACCTCGCGGGATCATCGATTCGCCTCAGCCCTGATGCCCGCCGGTGAACGGCACGAACGGCACGATCGCGCCGCCATAAATGTCCGAGCGCGCGGCGGTCAAGGTTCCGTCGAGGTTGACCCTCTTCGTCACCTTCAGCACATGCTGCGCGCCCGGCGGGCCGACGGGAATCACCATGACGCCATTGGGCTTCATCTGCTGCAGCAGCGGCGGCGGGATGTGGTCGATGCCGCAAGTGACGATGATCTTGTCGAACGGCGCCTCGTCCGCCCAGCCGTAATAGCCGTCGGCGTCCCTGGTGGCGATCGCCGCATATTCGCCATAGCCCTCGGCGATCAGCGAATCGTAGAGCGCGCGGGTGCGCTTGGCGAGCGGCGCAATGATCTCGATCGAGAACACTCTTGGCGTGAGATTCGCCAGCACCGCGCTCTGATAGCCCGATCCGGTGCCGATCTCGAGCACCTTGTCGCCGCGCGCGATGTTCAGCGTGTTGGTCATGCGGCAGACGCTGTGCGGCCCGGTGATGGTGACGCCGAAGCCGATGTTGAGGAAATGGCCCTCGTAGGCGCGCCCGAGGTTCTCCTTGGTGACGAAATCTTCGCGGGGGGTGAGCAGATACGCCCGCGCGACAGAAGGGTCCCAGATGTCCTTGGCGGCGATCAGCTCGAGGTAGCGGTCGTAGCGTTCGCCCAAAAATTTCGCGTCCTCGCCGCGGTTCTTCACCATCCATTCGATAAAATCCTTGCGGCTCGTCAGCGGCGGCGAGGCGCTCCAGTCGTAGGCGACCGGCACGTTGGCGCGGGCGGCGAGCGGCGTCAGCGCGCAAGCCGCGCCGGCAATGAGGAAGCGACGACGATTCATGAAAAACGAGTCCCGATTCCAACGCGGCCTAGCTCGCCGCCATCGCAGCCTCATTGGGGGCGCCACGGCCTCGAGGTCAAGACGCTTTGCCCCCAAAGGGCGGTTCGCCTCGCCCGTCCGCCTCGTAGCCGAGGGCGCCGACCTCGGCTGCCGCGCTCAGCGCCCGCGGCTACAGGAAGGCGCGTCGCTGCCCCGAGCCTCAGTACGCCTGGCGTCGATCCGCCGGCGGCGTGCGATCGGCGAGGCGCGGCAATTTCGCGATTCTGTCGCCCACCTCGGCTTCCGCCAAGCGAAGCTCGTAGAGCTGCTGGAGGTTCATCCAGAAAGCCGGCGATGTGCCGAACCAATGGCCGAGCCGCAGCGCCGTATCCGCCGTAATGCCCCTCTGACCGTTGATCACGCCCGTCACTCGGTTGACCGGCACGTCGATCTGGCGCGCGAGCTCTGCAGCCGAAATGCCGAGCTCGCCGAGCTCTTCGGCCAGATGCTCTCCAGGGTGAATGGGGGTGCGCCGCACACGATGTCCTTTCAATGGTAGTCCACGATCTCCACGTTGACAGGGCCCGGCGATCCTACGGGCCACTCGAAGCAAATGCGCCATTGATCGTTGATGCGGATCGAGAATTGCCCGACGCGATCGCCCTTCAGAGCTTCCAGCCGATTTCCTGGGAGGGCCCGGAGATCGCCGAGACCCGCCGCCGCTTCCAGCCGGTCGAGCCGCGCTTCGGCCTGCCGGACAAAGCCGGAAAACTCGCGCACATGCTCGCCGGCCGCGAATGCCTCTGTCCGCTTGTCTCGATAGCTGACGATCATGACCGACGAACCGTTAGCTGGATTTACGTATTACGTCAAGCGTAATTCTCTCGTCGGCGGCCGCCATGATCGGCCCAATGGCGGGTTTGCGTCGTCTCTCGTTTCCGTAAACGGC
Organism: Roseiarcus sp.; assembly: GCA_052147395.1. GTDB lineage: Bacteria > Pseudomonadota > Alphaproteobacteria > Rhizobiales > Beijerinckiaceae > Roseiarcus. The sequence goes on along the minus strand of JBKQKS010000017.1, from coordinate 10,875 downwards.
GATCCTCGCGCGATCAGAGCGCCTTCCGCATCTCGAAGGTTTCGACAGGGCGCCGTATTACGTGGCGGGATATCTTCGCCGTTCGGTCCATCCTCGAGCTTCTCGCAAGGGACAGAACGCTTCGGCCGGCAAAAGAGTTGCTCAGGCGTTTGTTTGGACACGTTCGGTTTCTCGGGGGCCGGAATTCGATCTCGTAACCGCCAGCGCCCTTTGCGTCCTCGAGCCAGCTCGAGGTAAACCGGCGCATGACCCCTCCCGCCCGCATCGCCGCCGCCATCGAAGCGCTCGACGACATTTTCGTTCGCCGTCGCCCCGCCGCGGACGCGCTGAAGGATTGGGGCCTCGCGCATCGGTTCGCCGGCTCGGGCGACCGCGCCAGCATCGCCGGATTGGTGTTCGACGCGCTGCGCCGCAAGGCGTCGTCCGCCTGGCTCCTCGGCGACGATTCCGCCCGCGCCAGCGTGCTCGGCGCGTTGAAGCAGGCGCGCGGGCTCGATGTGGAGGCGATCGCGGCGCTGTTCACCGGCGAAGGTCACGCGCCAGCCCCCTTGAGCGAGAGCGAGCGCGAGAGGCTGGCGACAGCGAGCCTCGACGGCGCGCCGGCGCATGTCGCCGGCGATTTTCCCGAATGGCTGGCGCCGGCGTTCGCCGAGAGTTTTGGCGACGACGCGGTCGCCGAGGGTCGAAAGCTCGCCGAGCGCGCGCCCGTCGATTTGCGAGTCAACACCCTTAAAACCACGCGCGAAAAGGCCCTGGCGGCGCTGAAACACCTGGAGCCAGCCCTGACGCCGCTCTCGCCCATCGGGCTGCGCATCGCGCCCAGGGGCGACGGGCGCGGGCCGGCGCTCACCGCTGAGCCGGCTTATATCAAAGGCCTCGTCGAGGTGCAGGACGAGGCCTCGCAGCTCGCCGCGTTGCTCTCGGGCGCCGCGCCCGGCCAGCAGGTGCTCGACCTCTGCGCCGGCGCCGGCGGCAAGACACTTACACTCGCGGCGTTGATGGAAAACCATGGGCAGATTTACGCTGCCGACGCGGACGCGCGCCGCCTCGCGCCGATGTACCCGCGCCTCGAGCGCTCGGGCGCGCGCAACGTGCAGGTCAGGACGCCGAAAGCGGGGCGCGACACGCTCGCCGATCTTTTGGGCCGCTGCGATCTCGTTTTCGTCGATGCGCCCTGCACCGGCTCTGGCGCCTGGCGGCGCAACCCGGACGCCAAATGGCGCATTCGGCCCGGCGCGCTCGCCGAGCGGATCAAGGACCAGAACGAGGTTCTGGCAACGGCGAGCCGCTATGTGAAGCCGGGAGGCCGGCTCGTCTACGTCACCTGTTCGGTGCTGAAGGCGGAGAACGAGGACCGCGTCGCCGAATTTCTCGCGGCGAATTCGGAATACCTGCCGCTCGACGCCGAACATCTCGCTCGCGCCGCGGGGCTCGAGAAGCTCGCCGGCATGGGTTCGAAACTCGGCCCCGGCCTGCGTCTATCGCCGCGGGCGGGCGCCGATGGCTTTTACATTGCAGGGCTGATGCGCGCGTAGCGTTTTGCTGAAATTCCGCGCAGCGTGGTAGAAGGCCTCATGACCCTGCTCATCGACAATGCCCGTCCGCGCCATCCCGAGAAGGCGCACAAGCCCGATCAGCCGGTGGCCAGGAAACCCGCCTGGATCCGTGCCCGCGCGCCCGGCTCGCCGACCTACAACGCAACGCGCGAGATTGTGCGCGCCCATAAGCTCGTCACGGTCTGCGAGGAGGCGCGCTGCCCCAACATCGGCGAGTGCTGGGACAAGCGGCACGCGACCTTCATGATCATGGGCGAGACCTGCACCCGCGCCTGCGCGTTCTGCAACGTGCGCACCGGCCTTCCCGAGCGGCTCGATGCGGCGGAGCCCGAGCGGGTCGCCGACGCCGTGGCGAAGCTCGGCCTCTCGCACGTCGTCGTCACTTCGGTCGACCGCGACGATCTCGCCGACGGCGGCGCCGCGCACTTTGCTGCAACCATCCGCGCCATCCGCGCCGCTGCGCCGGCGACCACCATCGAAGTGCTGACCCCGGACTTCCTGCGCAAGCAGGGTGCGCTCGAAGTCGTGGTTGCGGCCAAGCCCGACGTATTCAACCACAATCTCGAGACTGTGCCGTCCAAATATCTGACGGTGCGGCCGGGCGCGCGCTATTTCCATTCGCTGAGGCTATTGCAGCGGGCCAAGGAGCTCGATCCCGAGATCTTCACCAAGTCGGGGATCATGGTGGGCTTGGGGGAAACGCGCAACGAAGTGCTGCAACTGATGGACGACCTGCGCAGCGCCGACGTCGACTTCCTCACCATCGGCCAGTATCTGCAACCGACGGCGAAGCACCATCCGGTGATGAGCTTCGTCACCCCCGAGGAATTCCGTTCTTTTGCGACCGTCGGCGCCGTGAAGGGCTTTCTGCTCGTCTCCGCGACCCCGCTCACCCGCTCGTCGCACCACGCCGGCGACGATTTTGCGCTGCTGCAGGCCGCGCGCGCCGCTATTGACCCGAAAGCCGCGAGGATGTAGGCCGTTTTCGCCCTCGGGCGAGCGCGTAGCTCAATAGGTAGAGCATCTGACTTTTAATCAGAGGGTCGTGGGTTCGATCCCCACCGCGCTCACCACAGCAAAAACAGATACTTACCACGAAGTATGACAGCCGAGAAAATGGCTGGATATGTGCCGGGGTATGCATCAGCGTACCAGGCGACATTTGGCAGCCCGTCGATACGGAAAAAAGACCGGCGGCCCGGCCTCGATACGAAACAGCCGCCGAATTGCCAAGGCGGCCTCGGTACCGTATTGACCGTTTACGGCGCACTCGTCTCGTCTTCCGGCGCGAAAGACGCGAAAGGCGCGTCTTTCGTTGCCGAGAACGGTGGCGGCCCCGGCGTGAGCCTGCGGAAAGCTGAAAAGGCGAAGTTCGATGTCGGGTTTGACCCCTAGTCCCCGCCCAGAGACGCTCCGTCAATCTCAACGTACCATTCGCAGTTCTTAAGGAGCCGCCTTCTTTTCTTATTGCCTGGATTGCCCCAAATTTGGCCGTGACAGATATTTGTCGGCTCAGGATCGTAGCCAACTTTCAATTGTTCGCTCCTAATAACGGCGGCTCTTATGCTAACCGCACCGATGAAATCCTCTGCCTTAATCCGCGATCGAAGATCAATTCCTTCCTGCTGTGCAACTGGATCGAGATCGACGGAAATCCCCTCGTACGGGTCATATTCTCGCGACGACGCGGTAAAGATTGCGGACGACATTCGGCTCCCTCCGCTCTTTGATTCGACGATACTTTCTCTCAATGCGATCCGGGAAATTCGGCGCACGACAAGATGTTCGCACAGAATTTCTGGATGATCATGCGGGAGCGCAAAACCGTTCGCATCGCGTTCAGGCGGGTTCAAAGTTAGCTATCCGGCTCTATCGAGTTCGTGCACGAGGCGAATAATCTGGCTGTAGTCGGCCACAATATCAATTTCCTGACCGTCGTCGTCGCTCCGGTCATCGCAATAAAACACTGAGATTCGTCCTGGAGAAAAAACGGAAATCTCCAAATCGATTGCCCCGCGATGCCACTCAATTTGCACTCCGCCGCCAGGAAGTGGGACAAGGGAGGGAGGTGGGGTACCCGGGGTGCAGACTGTCGCTAACAAGCGCACGGCGATATACGCGCTGCCGGGAGTGAGGGGTCGCCCTCCGTAGCCGTCCCACCCAATCGGCAATCGCATGAGGTCGGAAATTCGATCGGCGACAACCGACTCCCATTTGCTCGCTGGGCGCTGGGCGAACATCGTCGGCGATCCTTGACGCTCCCTCAAAATTGAATTTCGCCGCACTTGCGCAGCTGAATGCGGAGCCCAGCCTAGTTCGACGTACATGTTGTCCTCCCCCATATTTGATGAGCTCTTTCGCTCGTGACAGCATCGAAAGTTTGCACAATCTCCCTGCGAAACTCGATTAAACGTTCCACGGATGATTCAACGCCCACTTCCTGCGGAGCGCCACGAGCCGTAATTGTCAGGCTAAGTCCCTCGACGCCATCCGGGGTCACCACTGTCCCGGCCTGCACGTGCAGCCGCCCGAACGGGTTGCCCACCTTATCATCGAGAACGCGACTGAAGCTTGCCGAAATCGACGCTGGCCGGGCACCAGCTTTGAAATTTAAGAATTCAAGCATGTCGATAGTGTCGACCTCTAAGTCTTTAAGGCTACTCATGGTGACAAAGTTCACGTAGGTAAGTTCGCATTGATTAGCTACAATACGACCGATGCCGGCGCCTTCACAAAAGCTGCTAAGCAAGCCAAAATCGCGCGAAAAGTCTGCGATCATCGTTTCGAATCGAGGATACGCATTGTCGAGAGGTCGAATCTTTCGCCAATTGCGACCGAAGCGATCATATTGGAACTGCAGCAACTCCGTCTGATCCGAATTTAGGAACCACAACCTCGATGACATCGGACCTTCGAGAACACTGAAATTTACAGACGGCAACACCGACCGTCCGAAAATTTCGAAGACAGGTTGCAGAGGTAGCTGTTCCTGCACGACGGGAAAACGGACCTTGAATAAGTCCCAGAGCGGGCCCGCCCAAACCTGACGATAACCTGGCAATGCGTCGAACTGTATCGAAATTGCGACCTCGGTCAGCGGGGGATTCGAAAAGTCTGGCAGGTCGGACGGTCGTGACACGAAGTGCACCGAATCTGCAAATTGGCTCATCTGCTACCATGAGGGTTAACGTGGAGTTGCGGCGAGATCAAGCCGGCCAATGCCCTCGGCTTCGACGCAGTCGAAAGGCGCGCGCAACGTCGGGCACGCAACCGCCGAGAAATTGTTTCAGCCTGGGAATATCGAAATTATCGCGTGAATATTCCGGAACGTCAACGAATTTTGAGAAATAATCTCATGGACTGCGCCCCACCCCTGAGAGACGCGAATCCGGCGACGTGAGAGGCGCCTTCGCTCCGCTCTCCTGAAGGCCCCGTTGTTGCCCGGAGCCCTCATCCCGAGATTGCCGAAGCGCGACCCCAGCAGCCGCGGTCGACGCGCGCGGCTTCAGTTAGCGCCCCTGATGCCTCGAGCCGCCCGAAACGCATGGCGACTCATCCGTTCCTGAACGCATAGCCATAGCCGTTCAGCGCCGGGGCGCCGCCGAGGTGGGCGTAGAGCACTTTCGCGCCCTTGGGGAAGAAGCCCTTGTTCACCAGATCGATGAGGCCCTGCATCGATTTGCCCTCGTATACGGGATCGGTGATCATGCCTTCGAGACGGGCGACGAGGCGGATCGCCTCCTTGGTCTCGGCCGAGGGCACGCCGTAGACGGGACGGCCGCAATCGACGTTCAGCACGACGTCGTCGGCTGCGACGTCGCGCCCGAGTTCGACGAGTTTCGCCGTGTTGCGCGCGATGTCGAGCACTTGCGCATGGGTCTTTTCGGGCGTGCACGAAGCGTCGATGCCGATGACGCGGCGCTCGCGCCCGTCCTTGGCGAAGCCGACGACCATGCCGGCTTGCGTCGATCCGGTGACGGCGCAGACGATCACGTAGTCGAAGGCGAAGCCGAGCTCGCGTTCCTGCGCGCGCACCTCCTCGGCGAAGCCGACATAGCCGAGCCCGCCGAACTTGTGCGCCGAGGCGCCGGCGGGGATGGCGTAGGGCTTGCCGCCGTGGGCTTCGACGTCGGCGAGCGCGTCCTGCCAGCTCTTGCGGATCCCGATGTCGAAGCCGTCGTCGACGAGGCGCACGTCGGCGCCGAGGATGCGGCTCAACTGGATGTTGCCGACGCGGTCGTAGACGGCGTCCTCGTGCGGGACCCCAGGCCTCCTGCACCAGGCGGCATTTCATGCCGATCTTGGCGGCGACGGCGGCGACCTGGCGGGTGTGGTTCGACTGCACGCCGCCGATCGATACCAGCGTGTCGGCGCCCGAGGCGATCGCGTCGGGCACGATGTACTCGAGCTTGCGAATCTTGTTGCCGCCGAAAGCGAGGCCGGAATTGCAGTCGTCGCGCTTGGCGAAAATCTGCACTTCGCCGCCCAGATGCTTGGTCAGCCGCTCGAGCTTCTCGATCGGCGTCGGACCGAAGGTGAGGGGATAGCGCGGGAACTTGGAGAGCATTGGCGCCTCGAATAGACGGCGTGGCTTGGCAGCCGCTTACATACGCCATTCTACGCGAATGGCGCCTTCGAAACGCTCCTGGCGTCGGCGCGCTTCAATCATTTCGGGCTGCCGCGCGCGCCGGACCCGCGCTTTTCCCTTATGTGAGGAGAGGCTCGGCAACTCGCAGCCCGAATTCCGAGGTGGCGCTGGCGCGCGGCGTATGCTATTGTATGACGCATGAGCGCGCATCCGCGAGCAACGTCGGTTCTCAGCGTTCGGGTCAATCCGAGCGAACGAGCCCTCCTCGAAGCAGCGGCGGCGGAAAAGCGCACGTCGCTCAGCGAGTTCATGCGCCGAATTGTGCTCGAAGCTGCGGAAAACGCTCTGTTCTCACGATCGGTCGTGACGATTTCCGCCGAACACTGGGAGGCGTTCGAAAACTGGCTGCATCGACCTGCAGAAGATAACCCCGGCTTGGCCGAGATCGCCAAACGCACGCCCCAGTGGGAGCGGTGATCGTCGCGTTAGATCCGCCGCGCCCCCTGGTCGAAAGCGACGAGAGGGACCTCTTCGACTGCGGGCGCGAGTCGCTCAATGGTTGGTTCCGGCGCCGTGCCTGGGTCAATCAGACCAACAACGTTTCCCGCGTTACGGTTCTCACCGAATCGACGACGAAGCGCATCGTCGCCTATTTCACGTTGAGCGCGGCGCAAATCGAGCGGGGGTTTCTTCCCAAAGCGATGCAGCGCAACCGGCCGGATCCGGTCCCGGCGATCCTGCTCGGACAATTGGCGGTCGACTTGGCCTTTCAGCGCCGGGGATATGCCGTGGACCTGCTGCTCGAGGCCTACAGGCGCTCACTCGCGGCGTCTCAGGTGATCGGATGCATGGCGATCCTGACCCATCCGATCGACGACCAAGTGCGCGGATTCTACGCCAGATGGGGATTTCAGAACCTCCCCTTCGATCCGCGGCGGGCCATGATCGTGCGCATCAGCGAACTGGCGCGCTACCTGAACCCCCTGGGCGAGCCCTCGGCGTCGGGAGCGAACGCGTAGCTCGATTTCTGGCGCCAGCCTTGACATGTCAGCTCGCGCGCGCGCAAAAGCGCGCGGTTCCAGGGGGTCACGATGTTTTACGCGCGCGAACTCGCGGCCCGGTTCGAGGCGCTCTACGGCCGCGAGCCGCGCATCAGCCGCGCTCCGGGCCGGGTCAATCTGATCGGCGAGCACACCGATTACAACCAGGGTTTCGTCATGCCGGCGGCGCTCGAATTCGCGACGCTGGTCGCCGCGGCGCCGCGCGGCGACCGAAAAATCTGCGTCCATTCATTCGCTTACGATGAGACCTTCGAGTTCGATCTCGACACGCCGGCGCCTGAGAAGCGCGGCCAATGGAGCGACTATGTCGTCGGCGTCGCGCTGCAGCTCGAGGCGAGCGGGCGAAGGCTCGCCGGCGCCGACCTCGCGATTGGCTCCGACGTGCCGATCGGCTCGGGCCTGAGCTCGTCGGCGGCGCTGGAAGTGAGCGTCGCCCATGCGCTGAAAACCGTCGCCGGCTTCGAACTCGGGCTCGTCGACATGGCGCTCATCTGCCAGCGGGCGGAAAACGTATATGTCGGCATGAAATGCGGCGTCATGGACCAGTACATCGCCTGCCGCGGCGTCGCCGGCCATGCGCTGCTGATCGACTGCCGCTCCCTCGAGGCGAGGGCGGTCCAGATCCCGTCGCAGGCGCGCATCGTGGTGGCGAATTCGATGGTGCATCATGTGCTTGCCGGCGGCGGCGAATACAATGCGCGAAGACAGGCCTGCGAGGACGGCGTGAAACTGTTGCAGCCGCGGCTCGGGCCGATCACGGCCTTGCGCGACGTCACGCTCGAGCATTTGGAGGCGAACCGCGACGCGCTCCCCGACTTGGTCTTTCGCCGCTGCCGGCATATCGTGACCGAGAACGCGCGCGTGCTGGCGGCGGAAGCCGCGCTCGGGCGGGGTGACTTGAAAGCCTGCGGAGCGCTGATGAACGCCTCGCACGTCTCGATGCGCGACGATTTCGAGATCAGCTGCTCCGAGGTCGACGCGCTCGTCGAGATCGCGCGGCGGCAGCCCGGCGTCTACGGCTCGCGCATGACCGGCGGCGGTTTCGGCGGCTCAACCGTGAGCCTCGTCGAGGCCTCTCGGTTAGAGCCCGCGATGAGCGCGATCGCTTCGGGCTATCGCCGCGCGACGGGCCTGGAGCCGACGATTTTCGCCTGCTCGCCCTCGGCGGGCGTCGGCGCGGTCGAGTTCTGAGAGGCGCCGCGCATGGAGACCTGGCTCGCTGAAAGCTCGCATCGGCGGCTCAATCCGCTCACCGGCGAATGGGTGATCGTCTCGCCGCATCGCGCCAAACGCCCGTGGCAGGGCGCGAAAGAGAAAGCGCCGGCGCCCGCCGGGCTCGCCCACGATGCGAGCTGCTATCTCTGCGCGGGCAACCTGCGAGCTAACGGCGCGAAGAATCCGGCTTATGAGCACACGTTGGTGTTCGACAACGATTTCGCCGCCTTGAGCGCCGATGCGCCCGAGGCGCGCCACGAGGACGGGCTCCTCGTCGCCGAAGCCGAATCCGGCGTCTGCCGCGTCGTCTGCTTCTCGCCGCGCCACGATCTGACGCTCGCCGGTATGGACGTCGACGCCATCGCCCGCGTCGTAAGAGTCTGGATCGACGAGACGAAAACGCTCGCGCGCAAGGGTAACGCCTCCGTGCAGATTTTCGAGAATCGCGGCGAGATCATGGGCTGCTCGAACCCGCATCCGCACGGCCAGATCTGGGCAAGCCGGCGCCTGCCCAACGAGCTTTCCAAAGAGACTCTGCATCAGCGCGAATATTTCGAGCGCCATGGCCGGCCGCTGCTCGCCGACTATCTCGCGCGCGAGTTGGAACTCGGCGAGCGCGTCGTTTTCGCCAACGACGATTTCGTCACCCTCATGCCGTTCTGGGCCATATGGCCGTTCGAGACCATGATCCTGCCGCGCCGGCGGATCGGCGGCTTCGATGAGCTCGGCGAGCGCGAGACGCGTTCGCTCGCCGCGGCGCTCTCGGACATCACGCGGCGCTACGACCGCGTGTTCGACGTGTCGTTTCCCTATTCGATGGGATTCCACCAAAATCCGTTCGACGGTCCGCATGGGGAATGGCAGATGCACGCGCATTTCTATCCGCCGCTGCTGCGCTCGGCGACGGTGAAGAAATTCATGGTCGGCTTCGAGATGCTGGGCTCGCCGCAGCGCGACATCACGCCCGAGGCGGCGGCTGAGCGGCTGAAGGAACTCGGCGGCTGAGACGTCGCGGGGCGATGCCCACGCGAAGCAGCACATTTCATGGGCGCGTCGAACCGTACCGCATTCCGTCTAAGCGCCTCGGCGGAAGTGGTCGAGATCCAACGCTTGGCGCCCGGACGGATCGGCCGCCCGCAGGCTGGAATCGATTCGGAGCCGAAGCTCTGACTCGAGCGCCGGCTGTCCGCAGGCAGACTCCGGCGTGCCGTCGTCAGCCCGGCGCCCAAGGGTTGGCGTTCCGTCGAGGGGGCGCCCATTTTTGTCCATGGTTTTAGGGATTTCAAAGCGTTGAGTGTACGATTTTGTCCCGCCCGTCGGCGGCGTTGGCTTCACCGGGGCCTCGGTTGTCGGTACGTTATTACAGTCGATTGTGTCTATCGAGATTATGTATTAGCCTTTTCTGTTGCGAATTTCTGTTCCGTGATGAAGGCCTTGAAATGCGCTTGCCGGTAGTGGTATCATGTGCGCACATGATATGCATGGAAGGTATGCCATATCCGACGAACACACGCTCGAATTTCTGTTGGCATTCGATGGCCGCATCCATCACCTCGAAGGCGGCTATTGGATCAAATTCGCATTTGGCCGTATGACGCCGACGCCGGAGCGCCCGCACGGGTTGAGCTATTCCTTCACCTTGCACGATCCCGACGGAAGCAGGCTCTGCGGTTTCGACAACGCCCACAGAGTTGCGCCGCTGGCGTCGGGCTACGGCCGCACCCAGATCGAAAACGATCATTGGCATCGCACCGCCGACGATCGGGGACGACCTTACCCGTTTACGACCGCTGACCAATTGCTGGCGGATTTTTTCGCCGAGGTGCGGCGGGTTTTGAGCGAACGCGGCATTGGCGAGGATGTGGTGGCCACCAGCGAGAGACAACGAAAGGATTGAACCATGAAGACTCAGCGCATGAGCGATCTCGAGGCCGAGATGCGGAAGGTCGCCAGAGGCGAGATCCCAGCTCCAGCCGATGCCGCCGCGTCGAGCGTGGACTCGACCGAGGTGCTTGTCCGCCTGTTGACCCCGGACAACCGAAGCTTGCTGCGCACGATCCGTGACGCCAAGCCGCAATCCGTCGCCGAGTTGGCGCGGCTCACCAACCGCTCAGAGCCGAATTTGCTGCGCACCCTCGGAAAGCTCGAAGCATTCGGGCTTCTCGAGATGCGGACGATCGACCGGCGGCGCGTTCCGACTACGAATGTCGGCGTGTTGCATCTCGATATCGATCCTTACGCCATGAGCGACAAGATCGAGATTCGGCCCGCATTGTGATGCGCCCGTGATCGGCGTGTCATGTCTGGACGGCGCCCCTTGTCAAGGGCTTTCTCGAGGCTATGCGAACGTCTCGGGTGGTATACGGGTATACGGTGACACTTACTTGATTCTCCATTTTAGTATATAGTATGTAACCGTTCACATCCCCCGGTTTTGTCTGTCGCATAAGGTTGG
>JBKQKS010000016.1:0-3738 GCA_052147395.1 Roseiarcus sp. | reverse complement strand
GATCAGGCGCCCACGCGCCGGCCGAGGTCGTCCTTCGACAAGCTCAGGATGAGGGCCATCGGCTACAGAGTCGCGCCGCCGGCGAATTTGCCCCGGTTAGTAACTGCCAAGCCAGGGGCCTGAGGCGGCGGCCTTTCCGTCATGGCCGTGCTCGTCACGGCCATCCACGTGGTTCAGTTGCACGAATGTTCATCGTTTGCGCGACCCTCAGTTTCGCGCCAATCGGAAAGCGCCGTGTTGCGGATCGACGTGGATGGCCGTGACGAGCACGGCCATGACGGCGTTGAGGCGATTCGGTCGGCGCCAACGGCCCCTGCTTAGCAGTTACCCCGGTTATCGCAATTTGCTATAGGCCTTTGAGTTCGCGCGCTTTTTCTTAAAAAAACCGACCTTCCCGTTTCGACAGCGCGCTCAAACCCTTTTCCGCCGCGAGGCAGCACTTCTTGTACTTCTTGCCGCTGCCGCACGGACACGGATCGTTGCGGCCGACGTCGCGATAGGGGTTTACGTAGGGCGTGTCCGCCTCCCCCGGCGCGACGTCGCCTTCATCCCAGACGGGCGAAGCCTGGGACCACCGGCCCAGCGTCTCGATCGTCGAACCGAACGGTTCGACGGAGGCCTCGCGAAACGCCTGAAGGCCGTCGGGCGTGGCGCGCGACAGCGCGAGATCGGCGTGAAAGGTCTTGATGTCGGCCAGCGCCGGGCTCACCGCGCCGCGCGAGAACAAGCGCGCTGCGTCCGCGGCCAAAGAATCGTAGCCGAGCGCGCCGGCCGCGGTGACCCAGGCGTTGGCGACGAGCTCCGGGTCGCCGCCGCTCAGCGCCTCGCCGCGCTCGGAAAGATAGGCGCGCATTTCGTCGTCGCTCATCACGCCGCGTGCGCGCACGAGATAGGCGAGAGCCTGCAGCGCCGCGGCCCGCGCCGCTTCGTCGGCGCCGGAGGTTTCGTACAGGCGCTTCAGCCGGTCGACGTCGCCGTCGTAGAGGTTGATGAGCAAGCCCGGCAGCGTCTCGGTCAGCACATCCCCAAGCCAGAGCTCGACATCCGGTTTTCCGGCGAGAATGTCGCACAACGGCGCGAAGGCGCGCTCTTCCCCTTTCTCGGCGCTGAGATGGATCGCGTAGAACAGCGCGTCGACGTCGGCGTCGGAAAGCCCAGCGCCCGACGCATGGGCGCGCAGCTTGGCGATGAAGCGCGGCGCCGCGGCGTCCCAGTGGTCGAGCGACCATTGCAGCGCCTCGCGCGGAAACTCGCCGCCGGCGCCGAGCCGCCGCCAGGCTTCATCGACGTTCACGATCGAAACTCCCCGGAACTTCAGCGCAACAGCGCGCTCAGCGACCCATAAAGCATCGCGAAGCCGGACAACAACAACAGGACGAGAATGAGACGGGAAAACGCCCGCTCCGAAAAGCGGTGGTACAATTTCGCGCCGAAATAGCCGGAGACGACCGGCGCCGGCAGCGACGCCGCGAACAATTTCAGCGCGCCCGGATGCGCGGCGCCGGACGCAGTATAGGCGCTCAGGACGAAAATGTGCATGGCGATGTTGTAGACCTGCATCGTCGCGCGCCTCAGATCCCGGCTCCAGCCGCGCAACTCAGTCCAGATCGCCGGCACGGAGCCCGACATGCCGGCGAGCCCGCCGAGTACGCAGAGCTCAGCCGCAACCTCCGGCGCCAGCGCCCAGGCCCAGATGCTGAGCGCGATCATCGCGAAGGCGAACCCGGAAATGCCCTGGATGAAGCCGGCGAGCGCCATGCCGCCGACGACGGTCGCGAAGGTCGCGAGAGAGTCGGGCTTGGCGGCTGGGTCAGCGAGACCGCTTCAGCGCCGCCTCGCGGATCGCGCTCAAGGTCGTCGAGGGCGTGATCGCTTCGGGGTCGACCTTCACATGCAGGATCGCCGGCAGGCCCGAGCGCAGCGCGCGCTCGAACGCCGGCTCGAACTCTTCCGTCGTCGCCACCGTCTCGCCATGGCCGCCGAAGGCGCGGGCGAGCGCGGCGAAATCGGGATTGCGCAATTCGGAGGCGATCGGGCGGCCAGGGAATTCGCGCTCCTGATGCATGCGGATCGTGCCGAACAGGCCATTGTCGATGAGGATCACGATCACGTTGACGCCGTGCTGCACGGCGGTGGCGAATTCCTGGCCGTTCATCAGGAAGTCGCCGTCGCCGGAGAACGCGATGACCACGCGCTCGCGATGGAGCTGCTTGGCGGCGATCGCCGCCGGCAAGCCGAAACCCATCGAGCCGCCGGTCGGCCCGAGCTGCTGTTCGAAGCTGCGGTAGCGCAGGAAGCGCCCGACCCAGATGGCGAAATTGCCGGCCCCGGTTGAGAAGATCGCGTCGGGAACGCGCCGGCGCAGCGTCAACATGATCTCCGCGAGCTGCACGTTTCCCGGCGTCAGCGGCGCCTCATCGCTCCATGCGAGATATTCCGCACGGGCTTCGCGGGTCGCGGCGCCCCAAGGGATGGACGTCGGCGGCTGAACCGCCTCCAGCGCCGCGGCGAACGCGGGCGAAGTGGCGATGATGCCGAGGGTCGGATGAAAGTTGCGGCCGATCTCGCGCGCGTCGGCGTGGACGTGGACGAGCCTTTGCCGCGGCGCCGGCACATCCAGCAAGGCGTAGCCCTGCGATGCGGCTTCCGACATGCGCCCGCCGATCAGCAACACGAGGTCTGCAGTCTCGATGCGCGCCTTCAGCTTGGGATTGGGCGCGAGGCCGATCTCGCCGGCAAAGCTCGCATGCTCGCCGTCGAGCGCGCTGGCGCGGCGGAACTCACCGACCACCGGCAATTCGCAGCGCTCGGCGAAGCGCAGCACGGCGGCGCTCGCCGCCGGCGTCCAGCCGGGGCCGCCGACGATCGCGATCGGCCGCTCGGCCGCCCACAGGAGCTTCTGCAATTCCGCCATTTGCGTGAGTCCGGGCCAGATCGGCGCGGCCTCAGCACGGGGCGCATCTTCGACTTGCGCGATGTCGGTCAGCATGTCCTCGGGCAGTGAGATCACCACCGGACCCGGCCGCCCCTGCATCGCGACATGCCAGGCGCGCTGGATCACCTCCGGGATTTGCGCGGCGTCGAAAATTTCCGCTGCCCACTTCGCCGTCGAATGGAACAGCGCGCGATAGTCCATCTCCTGTAACGCGCCACGGCCGAGCATTTTGCGCTCGACCTGGCCGACGAACAGCACCATCGGCGCGCTGTCGTGCTCGGCGATGTGGACGCCGTGAGCGGCGTTGGTGGCGCCTGGGCCCCGGGTGACGAAGCAGACGCCGGGGCGGCCGGTGAGCCGCCCCACCGTGAGCGCCATCATCGCCGCGCCCGCTTCCTGGCGGCATACGGTGACGCCGACGCCCGAATCGTAGAGTGCATCGAGCGCCGCGAGATAGGATTCGCCCGGCACGCAATAGACCCGGCTGACCCCCTGGGCGACGAGCTGGTCGACGAGAATTTTTCCGCCGCTGCGGGCGGGGGGAACGGTCATGGCGGGGCCTTTGAAATGCCGGGGGCCCTGGATAAGCCGCGAATCGGCGCGAGCGCAAGAACGGCGGATTTTTTGCGGCGCCGAGGCAGTGTGCTATTTGGACGGCATGCAGAGAGACGCGATTCTCGAGCGCTTGCGATCCCGCCAGGCCGAGCTTCGGGCGCTCGGCGTGAGCCATGCCGCCCTGTTCGGCTCGCGGGCGCGCGGCGAACAAAGGGTCGACAGCGACATCGACATCCTGGTCGAGATCG
>JBKQKS010000015.1:0-26576 GCA_052147395.1 Roseiarcus sp. | reverse complement strand
CGGTCGCGCGTGCAAGAAAGATCGAGCGGTTCATGTCGCAGCCGTTCGACGTCGCGGCGGTGTTCACCGGCACACCCGGCGTGCAGGTCAAGATCGAGGACACGGTGAAGGGCTTCAAGGGCATCGTCGAGGGCAAGTACGACAGCCTGCCCGAGGCGGCGTTCTACATGGTCGGCTCGATCGAGCAGGCGGTCGAGAAGGCCAAGCGTCTGGCGGCGGAAGCGGCCTGAGGCCGACGAGATGTCATGCTGCTGGACGCGATTATCCACTTCAATGTGTTGACGATAATCGGGTCCGGCGCGGCGTTCGCAGCGGTCGGGCGGGTATTTCGGCGCGGTCCGTCAGCGACTCGAGATCGGGATAACTTGGTGTATTCCGACGGGTTCCAAGGGGCGACGGTCGCAACGCTCATTGTCGTCGCGACGGCCGTATACTATATTGAGGATCCTAGGACGGGTCCCCTGCTGCGAGAACAGGCCAGCCTGATAACGCTGTACTGCATCTTGGGGTGCATGCAGCAGGTGGACCGGTTTCGGCGGAGTCTGAAGCAATGATGACCGCCATCTCTTTGGGTAGTGTGCAAGCCGCAACGATGACCGCGTTCTCTTTGGATAGCTTGGTCCAGTGGGGGCCGCTCGTTCTTGGATTGGTATTCGCCGCGGTAGGGACATCGCTGTTCAAGCTGAAGACGCCGATGGCCTTTACGACGTTGCTCCTGCAGTCCGTGGTCTTCTTGGCAGCGTTAATTCTGACCATATCACTGTTTTATCCTCCTCTGTTTGTCGTCGTTCAGCACAACGACGTTTATCTCGGCGTCATTGCGATGATGACCCTCATCTATTCCGCGCGCGACATCGTTGGCTTCCTGGGGCATTCGAAGTCCACGACGGGCCACTTCGAGAATAGGACGTAAACTCATGGCCAGCTTTCACTTCGAACTCGTCTCGCCGGACAAGCAGATCTTCAACGGCGCGGCCGAGTCGGTTCTCGTCCCCGGGTCCGAGGGCGACTTCGTCGTCCTACCCCAGCACGCGCCCGTCATGGCGGCGCTGCGCCCCGGCGTGGTCGCGATCGACGAGGGCGGCGGCAAGAACTCGCGGTTCTTCGTGCGCGGCGGCTTCGCCGACGTCAATCCGGGCGGGCTCATCGTGCTCGCCGAGACCGCAATTCCGGCTCACGAGCTCAACGCCGAATGGCTCGCGCAGCAGATCAGGAACGCCGAGGAAGACCTCGCCGACGCCGAGGTGAGCGACAAGCAGGCCGCGCAGGACAAGCTCGACCGGCTGCGCGAGGTCAAGGAAGCGATGAAATTCTGAGGCCTCCCTCGAGGCTTGGCTCGCGAGGCTGGCGGCGACGCCGGCCTTTTCTTTGGCGCCGCGAGCTTTCTCGGTCGCGATCTGGGAAACGAAGGGATCGGCGTTGCCTGGGCGTTCGAGGTTTTGCAGCGCAAGGACGGATCGGGTATTCTGCCCCGGCCCCCCGGGAACGCCAAAGGTCTCCCGGGGCCGCGAGCCACGGACCCCAGATGTTTCATCCGCGCATATCCTCCGACCCTGCGGTTCTCGCCGGCAAACCGTGCATCAAGGGCACGCGCATCACGGTTGAACTGATCCTGCGCAAGCTTGGCGCCGGGCGGTCAGTCGCTGACATCTTGGAGGCCTATCCTCAGCTCTCCGAGGTCGACGTTCGCGCGGCGCTTGCTTTCGCCGCCGACTATTTACAACACGAAACAGTCGTCGCCGCCGAATGATCCGCTTCCTGGCGCACGAGAACGTCTCGCGTTTGGTCGTCGAACGCCTTCGTGCGGCCGGCTGGGACGTGCTCTCGATCGGCGGCGCTCTCGGGGGCGCGTCGGATAGCGAAGTTCTGGAAACCGCGCGTCGCGAGGGGCGCATTCCCATCACCGAGGATCGCGATTTCGGCGAAATGGTCGTTCGTCAAAGGCTTGGAGTCGCAGGCGTCATTTTGTTGGAGCTGGATCGCTTGTCCAACCAGGCGGAGGCCGAACAAGTCGGCAAGATCGTCGCCGCGCACACTGAGAGGCTCGAGGGCGCTCTTACCGTAGTCGAACCGGGGCGTGTTCGCTTTCGCCTGCTTGCGAGATCGGGCGGCGTCGACTGACGCAGCGGCTTTCGAGGGATCGACCGCCCCAGCCCAATTTCGCGCTCGCGCGGACCATTGCCTTTGCGCGCGCGACCGGCTAGGCCGCTGGCGTCCTTTAGCGCGCGAGCCTCCCCTTGTCGAACGACAGCCAGAACTTCAAGCAACGGGCGGCCGAGAAGGCCGTGGATTTCGTAAAGCCGGGCATGCGCCTCGGGCTCGGCAGCGGCTCGACCGCCGCCTTGTTCGTCGATCGGCTCGGCGCCGCGGTGAAGCAGGGCCTCGACATCGTCGGCGTTCCCACCTCGGAGGCGACGCGTCGGCAGGCCGAAGCCCTCGGCATGAATCTCACGACGCTCGACCAATGTCCCGAGCTCGATCTGACCATCGACGGCGCGGACGAGCTCGACGGCGAGTTGAATCTGATCAAGGGCGGCGGCGGCGCGTTGCTGCGCGAAAAAATCGTCGCGGCGTCGTCGAAGCGGATGCTGGTGATTGCCGACGCGAGCAAACGCGTCGAGCGTCTCGGCCGTTTTCCGCTGCCCGTCGAGGTCGCGCCATTCGGCCTCGAATCGACCAAGATCAGGATGCAACGGGCGTGCGCCTCGATCGGGCTTTCGGGCGCGATCGCGCTGCGCCGCCGCAACGGCGAGATCTTCGTCACCGACGGCGGACATTACATCCTCGACTGCGCATTCGGCGCGATCCCCGATCCCGCTAGGCTCGCGGCAACGTTGTCCGCGTTGCCGGGCGTCGTCGATCACGGGCTGTTCATTGGCCTGGCGAGCGCGGCGCTGGTCGCCGGGCCATCCGGCGTCGACCTCGTCGAGCGGAAACGCTGAAGTTCTCACCGGAGTTCGAAATATGATACGTTTCCCGAAGTCGGCGGCCATGGCCCTCGCCGGCGCCCTCATGGCGCTCGGCCTCGGCGCGCCGGCCCGCGCAGACGAGCCGTCGGCCGAAGCGATACAACTCGCTGGGCAGGTCCTCGACGATGTCGGCGTGCGCTTTTCGGTCGAGGCGATTCCTCCGGGCCTGTTGCTCGCCCTCGTTCGCAACATCGGCTCGATCCATCCCGAAATGCAGACCGCGCTGCAGGACTCGGCCGCAACCATCGCGCCGGAGTACGCCAAATCGGGCGGCAAAGTTCTCGACGACCTCGCCCACGTGCTCGCCGCGCGTATGAGCGTCGAGGAGCTTCGCGACACCAAGGCGTTCTTCGAGTCGCCGGTCGGCAAGAAATATCTCGCCACACAGCCGGTCATCCTCCAGGAGCTGGCGCTCTCCGCCAACGCTTGGCGCAGCGAGTTGTCCGAAGACCTGTTGAAACGGCTGCGCGAAGAGATGAAGAAGAAGGGTTACGACTTCTAACCCGAGCAGGGACGAGGAGGCCCGCATGAGTTTCGACGTCGATCTGTTCGTCATCGGAGCGGGCTCCGGCGGAGTCCGGGCGGCGCGCATCGCCGCCGGACACGGCGCCAGGGCGATGATCGCGGAACAGTTCCGCATCGGCGGAACCTGCGTCATCCGCGGCTGCGTGCCGAAGAAGCTGCTCGTCTATGCCAGCCGCTTCGCCGACTCGTTCCGCGACGCCGAAGCGTTCGGCTGGAGCGTCGGCGAGCCGCGGTTCGACTGGCGAAAGCTGGTCGCGGCGAAGGAACAGGAGATCTCGCGGCTCAGCGCCGTCTACCGCGCCAACCTCGAGCGGGTGAACGTCGCGATCGTGCAAACCCGCGCCGTCGTCGCCGGGCCGAACCTCTTGCGTCTCACTGACGGACGCGAGATTTCGGCGCGCCACATCCTCGTCGCCACCGGCGCGCGGCCGTCGCCGATTCCGGGCGTCGAGGGGCTCGAGCATACGATCACCTCCAACGAGATTTTCGACCTCGCCGAGTTCCCGCGCCGGTTGCTGGTGATCGGCGGCGGCTATATCGCGGTGGAATTTGCATCGCTGTTCCGCCGCCTCGGCGCCGAAGTCACCGAAGTGATGCGCGCCGACAATATCTTACGCGGTTTCGATCCCGATATGCGCGCCGGCCTGCGGGACGAGATGGCGCGCGCGGGGGTGGAGCTCCGCTTCGGCGTGTTGCCGCGCCGCATTGCCAAGACGGGCTCCGGGCTCGCCGTCGAATTCAGCGACGGGTCTGAGGCCGAATTCGACCAGGTTCTGTGCGCGACGGGCCGGACGCCGAATTCGGCCGGCCTCGGGCTCGAAGCGGTCGGCGTCCAGCTCGGGAAGAACGGCGCGATCCAGGTCGACGCCGATTCGACGACCAGCGTCGCGTCGATCCACGCGGTCGGCGACGTCACCGACCGCGTCAATCTGACCCCGGTCGCGGTCCGCGAAGGCCACGTGCTCGCCGACCACCTGTTCGCCGGCGGTTCCGTGCGCGTCGATCATGCCGATGTCGCGAGCGCGGTGTTCGCGACGCCGGAACTCGGCAGCGTCGGCCTCCCCGAGCCCAAGGCGCTCGAACGCTACGGCGTCATCGACATCTACAAGGTCAGCTTCCGGCCGATGAAGGCGACGCTCACCGGCGGGGCTGAGCGTACGATCATGAAGCTGATCGTCGACGTCGCGAGCGACCGCGTCGTCGGCGTCCATATCCTCGGCGGCGAGGCCGCCGAGACCGTCCAGGCGCTCGCGATCGCGATCAAAATGGGCGCGACCAAACGCGACTTCGACGCGACGATGGCCGTCCACCCGACCGCCGCTGAGGAACTGGTGACCATGCGCACGCCCACCGCGCGGCTGACGAAGTAGCGACGCTGTAGCCGGAGCGCCGCCTTCTCCCCCCTCATCCTGAACGGCGCCCCTCTTGTAGCCGGGGTCGCTGACCCCGGCAGCCGCTCGACGACCGCGGCTACAATTGGCGGTCTTTCATGCATCAAGGTGCGCAAAAGCGCATGGAAACTCATCCCCCGCCCTTCTCCCGCCCTTTCGACATCCATCGACAGGCTCAGGATGAGGTCAGGATGAGGGGGGAGAAGGGGGTTGCGCCGGCTGCGCGAAACCCGAGTCGATCGTCCGGAAACGGCATCACACGATCTTCACATATTCGAAGTCGCCGGGCCGGTTGTTGATGCCGACACGCGGCGGGGCGATCCAGCTCGCATATTTGCCGCGCTCGTGGCAGGGCTTCATCAGCAAGTCGATGAACTTCATGTCGGCGTCGTTGGGCAGCCACTGCAAGTGTCTGGCCCGCCAATCATCCTCGCTCACGAGCTCGCCGGTGGGTCGGAAACCCTCGGGGCCCATCTTGTTCCACCAATCGAGGTAATTGGGCCGCCAAGTCTCGAGCGCGCGGCGCAACTGCTTATCCGAGGAGAGATCGACATTGTTGGGGATGGCGTCGTCGAGTTCGATGTCGACGCCGAGGTCGCAGGAATTGAGCTTCAGCTTGTAGCCCGGACGCAAGCCCCCGTCCTCGTCGATATTCGCACGTAGGGCGGCGATCGCGCCTTCGACGGAAAGCTTCCAGTGCCGGTAGCGATCGGGCGAGGTCTGGTAGTCGACCGGGTCGGGACGGCTCATGGCGCTCCTCCTCGGGTAGCTTGACGATTTTTGTGCATTATACTGCATGATTGGCGTAAACGCAATAGCCATTATGCAGTTTTATGCACGCAGCGGCCGTCATCGCGAGCGAAGCGCGGCCGTCATCGCGAGCGAAGCGCGGCCGTCATCGCGAGCGAAGCGCGGCGATCCAGAGCGGAAAACGCCGCGCCCGCGGCCCCTGGATAGCTTCGCTCACGCTCGCTTTTGACGCCGGTCTCAGCTCGCGAGCCCCAGCGCCTCGCGCACCGCGGCGCGCAACGCTTGGAACGTCTCCGGCAGCGGCAGGGCGCTGGTGTCGATGGCGAGCTCGGCCTTCGAATAGAGCGCGGCGCGCGCGGAAAGGATCGCCTTCAGATCCTCCATCGCCTCCCCGCTCGCCGCCATCGGCCGCATGTCGCCCTGGGCGCGCACGCGCGCCATGTGATCCTCCGGATCGGCCTTCAGCCAGACCGTCGTGCAATGACGCAGCACGAGATTGAAGCTGGCGAGGTCGGAGACCACGCCGCCACCGGCGGCGATCACCGCCTCCGGATAGATCTCGATCGCCTCCTCGACCGCGCGGCGTTCGTAACGGCGGTAGGCGTTCTGCCCATAGAGCGAGAGAATCTCCGAAGCGCCGCAACCCGCGATTCTCTCGATTTCCCGGGTGAGCTCGATGAAGGGAAAGTCGAGGTCTTCGGCGAGCATGCGCCCGAGCGTCGACTTGCCGGCGCCGCGCACTCCGATCAGCGCCACCCGCGAGGGGCGCGCGCCCTTGTTCGTCGCCCCGGTCCCCAGCATCTCGCCGACCGCGAGCCGCACGCGGCGCAACGTCGGCTCGTCGCGAGTCTCCAGCATTTCTCTGAGCAGCAGCCATTCCGGCGACCGCGTCGTCACGTCGCCGGTGAGCTCGGCGAGCGAGCAATGCAGCGCTCGCGTCACCTGCAGCAGGATGAGAATCGACGCGTTGCCGACGCCATATTCGAGATTGGCGAGGTGACGCTCGGAGACCTCGGTCGCCTGCGCGAGCGCCTTGCGGGTGAGGCCGCGCCGGCCGCGCATCGCGCGCACCCGCTCGCCGAGCGCGATGAGGAACGGATCGCGGCGATCCTCCACCGCGGAGGCGCCGGCCTTTGCGGAGGGCGACGGAATGCCGGACATGTGTCGCTCAAGAGTCGGAATCGGCAGGCAGGATAATGCGTAGCGTCGTAACTCGGCAAGAGGCCAGGACGCCATGCCATCAGAGATATTTCTCCGCCTCGCGCCGGGCGAAAGGCTTCATCGCGGCCCCATGCTCTGCGAGAAAGGCGCGAACCCGCGCCGGATCGCGCTTCGACAATTCGCGCAGCCACCAGCCGATCGCCTTCTGGATGAACCATTCACGATCGCTCGTCAGCCGCGCCGCCCACGCGAGCATGCGCTCGGGATCGCGGTCCTGTTTCGCCCATGGCAAAGTGAACACGAGCGCCGCCCGCCGTGTCCACAGATGCGGGCTCGAAACCCAGCGCTGGGCGTCGTCGAGCCGCCGCTCCTCGGCGAGGAGGCAGCGCGAGCCGACATTGGCGAGATTGTCGGCGACCGCCCAGCCGTCGAGTTCGGCCAAACGCTCGGTCACGAAGCGCCACAGTTCGGCGTCGGGCAGGACGGTCTTTCGCGTCAGAAGCCGGCCGGCAACGATCTTGAGGTCCCAGACCGGCTCGCGCCAGAGTTTTGCGGCGAGCGCGACGAGGTCGTCGCCGCCGAGGCCGCGCGTCGTTTCGCGGATCACGGCGTCCATGCGCGGCAGCGCAACGCCCCAATGTTCCCATGACGATTTCTGATAGCGCTTCTCCTGCACGGCGCGCTCGGGCGAGCCGGCGGCGCGGAGGGCGGCGGTCAGACGCGTTTCGGCCACGGCGGCGCATGCGGCTTGCCGTTCATCCTCTCCCTGGGTTTCCGTTTTTCGTATCGACGGCATCTGCATCCCCTCGCGCAAAGGCGCGCACTATCGGAAAAAGCTCGAAAGCGGCAGAATGCGGATTCGGGCGCGGGCCGGTTCCACGGTCACCAATGCGCCGGCGGCCAAGTCCGCCTCGGCTTGCCGGAGCGCCGTAATGAGAAACGGCGCAACCGCTTCAGGGCGCAAGTCGTCCGCGCGAATTTGCACGACACTCGGCCCGATCCCCCGGGTCGCTGCGAGCATGGCGCCGAAATCGAGATCGTGCGTGAAGATCGTCCAGCCTTCGCGAGCCGCAAAGGCAAACAGTTCCGCGTCGGGCCCGTCTGGGGCGCCGAGGTGAGACCAGTGCTCGCACTCGAACCCCGCCCTGCGCAGCACGAAGGTCCAATGCGGCGAGAGGTTCATGTCGACGAGGAGTTTCATCCCCGCGCCAGTTCGATTTCCCGCTCCTCGGCTCGCCAGGCGGCGTAGCGCAGCGCCTGCACGATGTCCTCACGTTCCAGATACGGGAAATCGTCGAGCAGCTCGTCGATGGTCTGCCCCGATGCGATCTGGCCGACGATCATGCCAACGGTCACGCGCAAGCCGCGAATGCAGGGTTTTCCGCCCATCACGCGCGGGTCCAAGGTGATCCGATCGAAACGTCCCGACATGGCAATGGTTCCTTTCGGCGCGCACCACGCTCGGCGGATCGCGAAAGTCTATCATGACATTCAAGAGCCGAACGACGCCAGAAAACGAAAAAGGCGGCGCGAGGTGATCAGCCGTAACGTCTGCGGATAGACTCCGGGGAGATCTCGAACCCCTCGCGCGCCCAGGAAACGACGTCGATGGTATGAGCCACGACCAGCTTCACGCCGTCCGCGCGTTCGTGCGTCGCAGCGAACAATTGGCGCTGACGGCCGTAGCCCTCCGCGACGCTGGTATCGAAACGCTCACAGTCGGACGTGAGAAAACCATCGAGATCGTCAGTTGCAAGCACGCTCGCGCGCCCGGCGTAGGCCGCCGCGAGGACGCCGGCGTCCTCGCGATCGTGCAAAGCGAACTGGTCGCGACCCGATAGCAGCAGCAGCGGGTCCAGTCGTTCCGGTCCGGCGCGGCTGAGGAATCCGATCGCCTCGCCAAAATTGCGGGAAGCGGCCGGCGATATTCCGAGCCGCTCGAGCACTCTCTCGACCGTATCGATCATTTCGACCGAGACGACGAGTTGGAGGGGTCGGGCGCCCATTTGGCCGGCGCTGACGAACTCCACGAGCGCCTGAGGGAAAGTCCCCATTCGGCCGCCCCGAACGGCAAGCGCGTAAGAAATCCAAACATTGACATCGAGCGCCAATCTGAGGATCGGCATGGCGCTAACGCGCCACCTTGCGCTCTCGCAGTACGGACTTCGTCAGGCTCGTCGCCAGTTCGCCAAGTTCGAGGTCGGTGACGTCACCGGGCAGCGGCTCATGAGGCCCATCGGCCGCCAACAATAGTGTCGCCAGCTCGAAGTTCGCGCGCGCCAAAAGAGTCTCGCGCGCCGACAGCTCTTTCAAAGCGGCGCAAAGCGCCGCCTCCTCGTCGACAGCGTTGGCGAGCCGTTCGCGAACCTCCTTGGGCAGACGCACGAATGTCTCGACCGCCTCGAGCGCGACGCTGGCGAGCGAACGATGCTCCGATTGCGCAATCTCGAGCGCCTTGGACGCGGCGCGTTCGTCCAGATCCAGGGATATGACGGTCGACATCAAACCTCCTCGAGACGTTGCGGATCAATGTAGCGCCGCACTCGCGAGGCGCCAAGGCGGCGCCGCGCCAACGAAAAACGGCGGCGCGAGGCCTGCGCCGCCCGCGAAACATCGCCGAGCGAACCCGCGTCAGCTCGCGGCCTTCTCCGTCGTCGGCCCGGAATCCTTGCCCTTGGCGTCGACGTCGCGGTCTACGAACTCGATCACCGCCATTGCCGCGTTGTCGCCCTGGCGGAAGCCGGCCTTCATGATGCGCAAGTAGCCGCCGTGGCGGTCCTTGTAGCGCGGGCCGATGACGTCGATGAGCTTCTTGACCAGATCGGCGTCGCCCAGCCGCGAGATCGCGATGCGGCGCGCGTGCAGGTCGCCGCGCTTGCCGAGCGTCACCAATTTCTCGACCACCGGACGCAGGTCCTTGGCCTTCGGCAAGGTGGTGACGATCTGCTCGTGCTTGATCAAAGCCTGCGCCATATTGGCGAACATCGCCTGGCGATGCTCGGCGGTGCGGTTGAACCGGCGCTTCGCGTGTCCGTGATACATGGCGGTCTCCTTTTGAGAGTCTACGGCCGCCGTGCCAAGGAACGGCCGTTCGTTGTTTCTCCCTCTCCCTCTCCCGTTCACGGGAGAGGGTTGGGGTGAGGGGTTCCCCTCATCCGGCGCTTCGCGCCACCTTCTCCCGCAAGCGGGAGAACGGTTTCGTCAGTAATGCTCCTCGAACCGCTTCGCCAGTTCTTCGATGTTCTCCGGCGGCCAGCCGGTCACCTCCATGCCGAGGTGGAGGCCCATCTGCGCGAGCACTTCCTTGATCTCGTTGAGCGACTTGCGGCCGAAGTTCGGCGTGCGCAGCATCTCGCTCTCGGTCTTCTGGATGAGGTCGCCGATGTAGGTGATGTTGTCGTTCTTGAGGCAGTTGGCCGAGCGCACGGAGAGCTCGAGCTCGTCGACCTTCTTGAGCAGCGCCGGGTTGAAGGCGAGCTCGGGGATCGCGTGTTGCGCCTCCTCGCGGCGCGGCTCTTCGAAGGTGACGAACACCGCCAGCTGATCCTGCAGGATGCGCGCGGCGTAAGCGAGCGCGTCCTCCGGCGAGATCGCGCCATTGGTCTCGATCGTCATCGTCAGCTTGTCCTTGTCGAGATCCTGGCCCTCGCGGGTGTTCTCGACGCGATAGCTCACCTTGCGCACGGGCGAGAACAGGCTGTCGATCGGCAGCAGGCCGATCGGCGAATCCTCGGCGCGGTTTCTTTCGGCCGGCACGTAGCCTTTGCCGGTGGAGACCGTGAACTCGATGCGCAGATCGGCGCCGTCGTCGAGCGCGCAGATCGGCAGCTGCGGATTGAGGATCTGAATATCGCCGGTCGTCTGGATGTCGCCGGCGGTGACCTGGCCCGGGCCGCGGCGCTTGAGCACCAGGCGCTTGACGCCGTCGCCCTGCATCTTGATCGCGACGTCCTTGACGTTGAGAATGATGTCGACGACGTCCTCGCGCACGCCGGGGATCGACGAGAACTCGTGCAGCACGCCGTCGATGTGGACCGAGGTGATGGCGGCGCCCTGCAGTGAAGAGAGCAGCACGCGGCGTAGCGAGTTGCCGAGCGTCTGGCCGAAGCCGCGCTCCAGCGGCTCGGCGACCAACGTCGCGACGCGGCGCGGGTCGTCGCCATGAGCCACTTCGAGTTTCTTCGGCTTGATCAGTTCTTGCCAGTTCTTCTGAATCACTGATGTGATCCTTCTTTTCCTGCGAAGAGGCGAAACGCGCGAATCGCGGACGCGCGCCAACGCGCACGCCCGCCAGCAAGACAGCGCTATCAGACGCGACGACGCTTGCGCGGGCGGCAGCCGTTGTGCGGAATCGGGGTCACGTCGCGGATCGAAGTGACGTTGAAGCCGGCCGCCTGAATCGCGCGCAGCGCCGATTCACGGCCCGAGCCCGGTCCGGAGACTTCGACCTCGAGCGTGCGCATGCCGTGCTCGGCCGCCTTCTTCACCGCGTCCTCGGCGGCGGTCTGCGCGGCGAACGGCGTCGATTTGCGCGAGCCCTTGAACCCCATCGTGCCCGCCGACGACCACGAGATCGTGTTGCCCTGCGCGTCGGTGATGGTGATCATCGTGTTGTTGAACGTCGAACTGACGTGGGCGACGCCGGAGACGATGTTCTTGCGCTCGCGACGGCGGACGCGGGTTGCTTCCTTGGCCATGGTGAAATCCTCGTATGCGCCTCGACCATCGGCGCCTGAAACTCGGCTTGCGGTCGGACGTTACTTCTTCTTGCCGGCGATCGGCTTCGCCTTGCCCTTGCGGGTGCGGGCGTTGGTGTGGGTGCGCTGTCCGCGGGTCGGCAACTGCTTGCGATGGCGCAGGCCGCGATAGCAGCCGAGATCCATCAGGCGCTTGATGTTGATCGCCACTTCGCGGCGCAGGTCGCCTTCGACAATATAGTCGCGGTCGATGGTCTCGCGGATCTGCAGCACTTCCGAGTCGTTCAACTGCGACACCCGCCGTTCCGGCGTGATATGAACCTTTTCGCAAATTTCTTCGGCTTTCTTGGGACCGATGCCGTGGATGTACTGCAATGCGATAACGACGCGCTTGTTGGTGGGAATATTGACGCCAGCTATACGAGCCATCGGCTCTCGCTCCATGTCGGCCGGCGGATTGTTCCGCCTGGCGGTTGATCTCTCTTCGGCGTCCGGTGGAGGCCGGCCCTTGCCGAGATTCCCAAACGCGCAAAAAGTCCCTGCGCGCGCGAGGCGGCGGGACCCAGTACCCATGTGGGATGGCGCGCGTCTACAGGCGCCCGACGGTTTTGTCAACCGCTCGCCGGCTCGCGAATGCGCCGTGCGCATGCTAGGGCCATCCGCAGGCCCAGGGCAAGTCTCGAGCTCGTGAGCCGGCGTTCGGGAGGATGCGCAATGGCGAACAAGGAGCGCGACGCCGCGCGCATTGCCGGCGCCGCCGGCGGGACGACAGTGCGCTTCCGCCCCGGCGATGCGCTGTTTCGCCCGGGCGACGCGCCCAAGGGCTGGTTCGCGGTGGTTTCCGGGCAGGTGCGGGTGAGCCTCACCTCCGACACCGGCCGCGAGATCGTGCTCTACCGCATCGATCCGGGCGAAGCCTGCCTGCTCACCACCTCGGCGCTGATCAGCGACGGGCTGCTGCCGGCCGAAGCGATCGCCGAGACCGAGGTCGAAGGAAAATTCCTGGCGCGCGCGGAATTCGAGCGCCGGCTCGAGGAGGACCCGGCGTTCCGCCGCGAGGTGCTGGCGAACTACGCCGACCGCATCGCCGAACTCGTCGTGGTGATGCAGGACGCGTTGTTCCACGCGCTGCCCGAGCGGCTGGCGCGGCTCCTCCTCGCCCGGGCGCGCGACGGCGTGGTGCGCTCGACCCATCAGGCGCTGGCGAGCGAACTCGGCAGCGCGCGGGAAGTGGTCACCCGCACGCTGCAGCGCTTCGAGCGCGAAAACCTCGTCGCGGTCGACCGCGGCGAGATTCTTTTGCGCGACATTGCCGCCTTGCGGCGCCTCGCGACGCCGGCGCCGTGACGTCGTCACAGACGCATCTCGAGCGCCGCCGTAAAGGACGGGCACCGCAACAAGGAAGGGTCTCATGAAAGTCAATGTCGGAACCATCGACCGTGTCGTCCGCATCATTCTCGGCATCGCGCTCATCGCCTTCGCGCTCGGCTTCATCGGCGCCGGCGCTTCGTGGCGCTGGGTCGGCTGGATCGGCGTCGTCCCGCTGCTGACGGCGATCGCCGGCAGCTGCCCGCTCTACAGCATGCTGGGCATGTCGACCTGCCCGATGAAGAAGGCGTGATTCTCGCCGCCCGGGGTCCCAGATCCCGGGCGGCGCGACGCCCAGGCCAACTACGTCGACGCGGCAAAATTACTGAAACGCTCGAAATGTCAGACAACCGTCATTGCGAGGAGCGCAGCGACGAAGCAATCCAGGAGCCGCGCGACGTACGCTCTGGATTGCTTTGCTCACGCTCGCAATGACGGCAAGGGGAGTTGGCGCTCTTATTTTGCGGCGTCGCCTACGTCGATCTCGAACAGGCCCGCAGCCGCAACGGCGCCTTCATTGTCGAACCCTACAACGCCGACCACCTGTTCTCCGCGCTCGACTACAAGTCCCCCGCTGCCTTCGAGGCCGAATGGAGAGAAGCTGAATATCGCAAACGTCAAACCCTACTCGCCTTGGCGCCGAATTAGCGTGCCTCGAAGGTAGGGGGCAGTCCATGACATGAAGTCGTCATAATCCCGACGGCAATTGCCCATTGCGTTCGAGGCCGAATTGAGAGAAGCTGAAGGTAACCGGGGCAGATTTTTGTTAACTCGCGGGTTGGAACACTGATGTTCGCATTGGCGCTCCAGGACGCGATGCAATTCCCCAAGTCTCGCAGTTGCAACATCGATTCTCTGGCAATTGCGCAACTGTGGATTTGCCTCGGTTGCAACGGCAGAACGCAAGCCTCGAACCTTGACCGCTTCATCACTGAAATAGCTTGTCTTCTTTAGAGGGAAGGCCGCAGTCCAAGTTTCGCGGACAGAGACTGGAAACTCGCATGCTCGAGCATTGCGGGCGCCGCGGACCTAGCCGCGGCTGACTGCGGAGACAATGCACGAAGTTACCAGCGGAGGAATTATGTCTCACAAGCAGCCGGCGTTTCATCCCGGGGCCGTGCGCCCGCGGACCCGTCCCAAACATGCCCAATCGCACCCGGGCGTGAGCCCGCTTCATCCGGTCACCCATCGCAGCACCGGTTTCCGGCCACTGCCGCAACCGCTCGGGCATCCCCCCTACCAATACGACTTGAGCGAAAAATTTCCTGACATCGGCGACGCGATCAAAGCCGCGAAAAGCATGACCTTTCACGTCGTCGGCGATTCCGGCGGCGTCAAGGACGCGGAATTCCAGGTCAGCGTCGCCGAACACATGATCGAGGCCGTCGATAAACACGGCGCGAAACACACGCCGCTGTTCTGCTACCACGTCGGCGACGTCGTGTATTTCACCGGCGCAGAGGACGACTATTACTCCCAGTTCTACGAGCCCTATTCTCAGTATCACGCGCCGATCTTCTCGATCCCCGGCAATCACGACGGCGAGGTCGACGATCCCACGCAACAGACGTCGCTCGACGGCTGGGTGGCGTATTTCATGCAGGAGCATCCCGACGTCGACCCGATTTCCAAAGACGCTCCGCGCGTCCAACTGGACCTTCCCAATCCCTATTGGACCTTCGTCACGCCCTACGCCACCATCATCGGCATGTATACCAACGTGCCCGAGCACGGGTCGATCGACTCCGTGCAGCAACAATGGATCACCAACGAATTCGCGACCGCCCCAGACGACCGCGCGCTGATCCTGGCGCTGCACCATCCCATCTACTCGTTCGACACTCACCACAGCGGCAGTTCCCGCATGGCGGACGTGCTGGAGAACGCCATTCGCGACACCGGACGCGTGCCGAACCTGGTGCTGTCAGGGCACGTCCACGACTATCAGCGCATCGAGCAGACGATCGGCATGTCCGACAAACAAGAGGCGCCGACACCCTTCATCGTGATCGGCAACGGCGGCTACCACAATCTGCACAAGGTCAAAGTCGCGCCGGGGGACGCCGATCCGGAAACGGGCGCTGTGTTGCAATACAAGGTCGACGACAAGTGGGGTTTCCTCACTTTGACGATCGACGAGGATAAGATCTCCGGCTTCATGACCGAAGTCGGTCGAGACGGGACGGCTACCCCAACCGACAAGTTCGAATATTCGACTAAGCCGGTCCATCTCGCCACGGCGCGATCGGTAAGGATGCTCTAGTGGTCCGAGCCGTTCATTTCGAGGCCGATGTTCCCTTCTCCCGCTTGCGGGACTCCGCGAACGCTTTGCGTTCGCTCGGGGTGGCGCGAAGCGCCGGATGAGGGCCTACTTTCAACACGTTGCGTGGATCGACTGCCCTCACCCCAACCCTCTCCCGCAGGCGGGAGAGGGGGTCGAAAGGGGAGGCTATGAGTGCTGGATTCCGGCGCTTGGCGCGCCGGGCAGACGGCCGCCGCGCCCCCGGCTACCAATGCGTTAACCCTTTCTAAGCCATACTGGCGGCCATGACTGCCCGCAAATCGCCGCCGCTTTCGGAAATCCTGCGCGACCCCAGGCTCGCGCTGATGCTGGCGCTGGGCTATTCGTCCGGACTGCCGTTCCTGCTCATCTTCTCGACCCAGTCGGCCTGGCTGCGCGAAGCCGGGGTCACGCACACGGCGATCGGGCTCATGAGCTATGCCGCGCTCGCCTTCAGCTTCAAGTTCCTCTGGGCGCCTTTCATCGACGAATGGGACCCGCCGCTCACCGGCGCGTGGCTCGGCCGCCGTCGCGGCTGGATGCTTTGGGCGCAACTCGGCGTCGCCGCGGGGTTGATCGGCCTCTCGTTCGGCAATCCGGCGCAATCGCTCGCCTGGAACCTCGGTTTCGCCTTCCTGACCGCCTTCGCCGCCGCGTCGCAGGACGTGACCATCGACGGCTGGCGCATCGACGCGGCGCCGAGCGAGCGCCAGGGCATGATGTCGGCGGTCTATCAGCTCGGCTACCGGCTCGCCATGCTCAGCGCCGGCGCCGGGGCGTTCTACATCGCCGATTTCGCCAGCTGGCGCGCCGCCTATCTCGCCATGGCGGCGCTGACGGTCGTCGGCATCGCGGGGTGCCTCCTGTCGCCGCGGCTCGACAATCCGAAACCGGCGAAGCGGCTCGCCTTCGTCGAGCCGCTGACCGAACTATTCTCGCGCTACGGCGCCACGCTCGTCCCGATCCTGGCGCTGGTCGCGATCTACCGGCTGCCGGACTTCGTCTCCGGCGTGATGGCGAACCCGCTCTACATCGACCTCGGCTTTTCGAAGTCCGACATCGCCACGGTGTCGAAACTCTATGGCGTCTGGATCGGCATGGCCGGCGCGTTCGGCGGCGGGCTCGCGGTGGCGCGGCTCGGGCTGATGCCGGCGCTGCTGATCGGCGGCGTCGCGGCTTCCGCCTCGCATCTGAGCCTCGCCTGGCTCGCTTCTCAGGGCGCTCAGCTACAATGGCTGACACTTTCGGTGAGCGTCGAGAGTTTTGCCTCCGGCTTCGCCGGCGCGGCGCTCATCGCCTATATGTCCTCGCTCACCTCGCCGGCCTTCGCCGCGACGCAATATGCCCTGCTGTCCTCGCTCTACGCGCTGCCCGGCAAGCTGATCGGCGGGCTTTCGGGAGCGATGGTCGACGAGTTCGGCTACGTCAGGTTCTTCGTCGCCACCGCGATGATCGGCCTGCCGGTGGCGGCGCTGACGCTGACCGCCTGGCGGATGGGGAAGGAGGTTGTTGCCGAGGTCGGCGAGCCCTAGGCGCTAGGGGTCAAAACCAAACCCTTGGCGCCCGCCTCTAAAGGTCGCTGTGGGCGGATGGCGGACGGTCAGGTCAGGGACACGATAGCCGCGACACGGGTAATCGGGGGTTGTATAAGGTGTCGGGGTAGTCCCGGCCAGCATGGTGGGGAGGCGTTAATATGGCGATCCAAGAAAACGGCAGTTCGCAGGCGATTGCGGTCAAATCCACTCCCTGGAAAGTTCGGTCTCTGGCGCAATTGAAGGGCGAGAAGCGACTGCACTTGCCGGACCTCCAGCGCGGCTTCGTATGGTCCCCGGAGCGAGTGAGGACGCTCTTTGACTCGCTGTATCGCCGGTATCCGATAGGCGCGCTCCTGCTTTGGAAACCAACCTGGGATGGACCTGAAGCGCCGTTCGAAACTCGGGCCTGGGATCTTGCACCGCCGTCGCCCTCGGACGAACGCGGAGTCAAGGAAACGGTCACGACGATAGAGGCGGGCTCTATTTTTATTCTCGATGGCCAGCAGCGGTTGACGTCATTATTTAGCGTCCTCTTTTCTAGTCGTGAATACGGCAAGACGGTTAGAGAACCGAACTTGATGGTTTCGCTATCCAACGATCCAGAATGGGCGCGCCAACCGTTTCACCTCTATTCGCGGGACATCGCCAAACGACAAAAGGCCGGGTTGCTGATACACGCTGATATTCTTTTTGAGGGAGTACGCGGCAGTGATGAAAGCGTCGCGATCTCGAAAGCAATCGGGGACTGGGTTAAAGTTGATAACCCTCTTTTTTTCAAGGCTCTTGATCAGGCCAACCGTATCCGCACGGCCATCCTTGAGGCTGAAGTAGTGGCATATGAGATTGACGCAGATGCGGATGATGATAGCGTAATTGAGATTTTCGCTCGATTGAATCAGCAAGGCGTGCGCCTGAAGCCGGGGGACCTTGCGGCGGCGCGGCTCACCGGGAAAATGAAGAGTTTTCGTTCGTTGGCGAAGGGTGTCCTAACACAAGATTCGCTCAAAGGATTTGCGGCAATAGAAGGTGAGGATGAAGCGCCGAGGAGTGGAGCGTTTGTCGATACCGATCTAGCTGTACGGACTGCCTTGTTTCTCAGCAATAACGTCGTGAAATATCGGGAAGTGGAGGAGCGGGCTGACTCCGGCAAGGCGTATGAAAAAATAAGTGGGTCCTGGGACGCAGCATCAAAGGGCCTTAGTGAAGCAGTTTCAATATTCAAGAATGCCGGAATCCCGAGTGGCTCATGGATTCAGTATCGGTACGTGCTCCTTCCCCCGGCAATATGGCATGCCCGTGGGCATCAACGCGAAGATGAATTTTGGCTGGCATGGACGGTACTGTCCTGCCTGTGGGGGCAATATTCAGGAAGTGCCGAAACGCAGGTTCAGGCCGATGCAGTTCAAGCGCGAGATGCTAGTATGGAGGGGCTTCTCAATAACGTTAGGAACCGCGCTAAGCGAACCGAATCGCTTATTCCGGATTTTGATGATTTTCGCCAACAAATAGTGCAAGAGCGAGGAGTCACGCTTGGGCTGCTACTCCATCTGATACGAACGGATGCAGCGTCACTGCCGAATGGGAAGCTAATTGGAGCAAAAGCTGAGCCGTTAGAAGTTCATCACCTATTTCCACGCGCATACCTCAACAAGAACAGCTCGGAAAGCAAGACCTTTCAAGCCGATAGACTTGGCAATCTCACAATCGTGTATCGGGCCGATAATGAGTTTATGTGTGATGCACCACCGGGTGAATACCTTGCGGACTCTCCAGATGAAACACTACGGCATCACTGTATACCGCTGGATCGCAGCCTTTGGTCGCTCAATACCTATGAGGAGTTTTGCGAGGAGCGGGAAAGACTCCTTGCAGATGGCATCGGGGCCTTGCTTCGCAGCCTGGGAATAAAGGATGCGGAGGTGAGTTAGGCCAACAGGGGCCTCCTTTCTCCCACACGGCGAACGCGGCGCATAGCCAGATGAGGGGACCGCGCTAGAGCGGCTGCGGCAGGTCCCCTCACCCCTGCCCCTCTCCCCACGGGAGAGGGGATCGCAACTTCGGCAATGGTTCGAGTGCAGTCGACCGCCGAGGGAACAAGCGTCAGACATTGACCGCTAGGAAAAGCGCGCGGGCGGTGCGGCGAAACAGACGCTCCCGCGTCCGCTGAGGTCACATCGAGCGCAGCGAGTATATATATATTTCATATATAGATCATATGTATTTTTGGCGCGAAGAGGCCTTCGCTGGCACGGTCCCACAGCGAGGGGGGGTGACAAAAACGACAGCTCAAGTCCTTGAAAAAACAGAATCCCTTGACAAAAATGACCACTCGCCGGCGGAGGGCCAGCCGCTTCGGCCCCCTGCCCCGCGGACGCCAGCGGCCACAAGGTCGGAGCCGGCTACAAATTCTCCGCCGTCCCGCTTAAAACCGGGCCATGACCGATTCTCCGCGCCCGATCCACGCTTTCCGCCATGCCGACGGCCTCGCCCGCTGCCCGTGGCCGGGGGTCGAGCCGCTCTATGTCGCCTATCACGACCAGGAATGGGGCATTCCCGAATGGGACGACCGGGCGCTTTACGAGAAGCTCATTCTCGACGGTTTTCAGGCCGGGCTCTCGTGGATCACGATCCTGCGCAAGCGCGAAGCGTTCCGCGAAGCCTTCGATGGCTTCGAACCGGAAAAAATCGTCCGCTACGACGAGGCCAAGATCGCGGCGCTGATGCAGAATTCCGGCATCGTGCGCAACCGCGCCAAGATCGAGGCGACGGTGGCGCTTGCGCGCATAAGTCTGGAGCTCGCCGAGAAGGGCGGCCTCGCCCGCCATCTCTGGGGTTTTGTCGGCGGCCGGCCGATCCAGAATCGATTCGCGTCGATCCCAGAGGTTCCGGCCGAAAGCCCCGCCGCGCAGGCGATCTCGAAAGACCTCAAATCGCGCGGCGCCAAATTCGTCGGCCCGACCATTGTCTACGCCTTCATGCAGGCGGTCGGCATGGTCAACGACCATCTCGTCGATTGCTGCCGACACGAAGCCTGCGCAAAACTCGCGCGCGCGCCGTGGTGAGAGCGTCCGATAGACCCAGGGCGTGGCAGCGTATGCTGTCCGGGCGGCGGCTCGATCTCATCGACCCGTCGCCGCTCGACATCGAAATCGACGACATCGCCCACGGCCTCGCCCGCGTTGCGCGCTGGAACGGCCAGACCGAGGGGCCGGAGATTTTTTCCGTCGCCCAGCATTCGCTGCTGGTCGAAGCGGCTTTCGCCGCGCTCGTCCCGCTGGCGAGCGCGGCCGGAAGGCTGTCGGCGCTGCTGCACGATGCGCCGGAATACGTGATCGGCGACATGATCTCGCCGTTCAAGGCGGTGGTCGGCGGCGACTACAAGCGCGTCGAGGAGCGGCTGCTCGGCGCGATCCGGGTGCGCTACGGCCTCCCGGCGACGGTCGATGCCGAGCTCGCCAAGGTCATCAAGGAGGCCGACCGGCAGGCGGCGTATTACGAGGCGACGGGGCTCGCCGGCTTCACCGCGCGCGAAGCGCGCAAATTCTTCGGCGAGCCGAAAGTTGCCCCCGACCTCGCGAAGGCTTATCTTGCCCCCTGGCGGCCGGACGAGGCCGAGGCGCGGTTTCTCGTCCGCTTCGCCCAACTAGATCTGGCGCCCGGGGAAAAGTGAATGCCACGCCTGCACGTCTGTTCGTTGGCGCGAATCGAGGAAATGGCCGCCGTTACGGGCGCCGGCGCCATGGTGACGCTGCTGAGCCCGGGAACCGCTGTCGTGCGGCCGGCGGCGATCGCGCCCGAAAACCATCTGTACATCGAAATGTCCGACATCGTCGTCGATGCGCCAGGGCAAGTGGCGCCGCAGGTCCATCACATCGACGCGTTGCTCGATTTCGTGCATCGCTGGGATCGCGTCGCGCCGATGCTGATCCATTGTTTCGCCGGCGTTTCGCGCTCCACCGCCTCGGCCTTCATCGCGGCCTGCGCGCTGGCGCCGCACCGCGACGAGTACGAGATCGCTCAGAGCTTGCGCAAGGCCTCGCCGACGGCGACGCCGAATTCGCGCTTCGTCGCGCTCGCCGACGCCCGGCTCGGGCGTGGCGGGCGCATGTGCCGGGCCATTGATTCCATCGGCCGCGGCGTCGATTGTTTCGAGGGGGCGCCGTTCGCGCTCGACATCGCATGACCACACATGCCCACATCCGGGTCGAGAACTCGGAACCGATTGCCACGATCATCATCGACAGGCCCGCCAAGCGCAACGCGATCGACGGGCCGATGGCGCGGGCGCTGACGCACGCGTTCAAGGCGTTCGAGGAGGACGAGTCGCTGCGCGTCGCCGTGCTCTGGGGCGCGGGCGGCGCGTTCTCGGCCGGCGCCGACCTCGGCGCGCTCATCGACGCCGAACGCCGCCACGACATCGACCCCAACGGCGGACGTCCCGGCCCGATGGGACCGACCCGCACGTTCCTGCAGAAGCCGGTCATCGCTGCGGTCGCCGGCCCTGCCATCTCCGGCGGGCTCGAGCTGGCGTTGCTCGCCGATCTGCGCGTCGCCGAGGAGTCGGCGACGTTCGGCGTGTTCAGCCGGCGCTGGGGCGTGCCGCTGATCGACGGCGGCACGGTCAGGCTGCCGCGCGTCGTCGGCATGGGCCGCGCGCTCGACATGATTCTGACCGGCCGAGCAGTGAGCGCCCGCGAAGCCCTCGACATGGGCCTCGCCAACCGCGTCGTCGCCAACGGAACCTCGCGCAGCGAAGCGGAGAAGCTCGCGCGCCAGATCGCCGCTTTTCCGCAATATTGCCTGCTCACCGACCGCGCCTCGGCCTACAGGCAATGGTTCCTGCCGCTCTCCGAGGCGTTGCGCGAGGAAGGCCGTCACGGCGCGCCGGTCGTCGAGGTCGAGAGTTTCGAGGGCGCGAAGCGGTTCGTCGCGGGCGCCGGGCGCGGCGGGCGGTTCGACGATTGAGAGATTCGAAGAGCCGGCTCGGCATGCGGCCCGCCGGCTACACAAGGTCCTCGCTGCGTATCGCCTCCCCCGTCGCCTGCTGCACGCTCGCGTCGTCGTTGCCCGCCCTGTTGATGGCGGTGGAGATTGGCGTGAGCTCCAGCACGTTCTCCGGCGCGGGGACGATGAGCGCCATGGCCCTCGCCGGCTCGACCTCGTCGCCGTCGAGCCATTCCGAGAACGCGTCGCGCTCGATCATCGCCGGCATGCGGTCGTGGACGCGCGACATGAGGCGGTTCGCCGCCGTGGTGACTATGCAGGCGGTGTCGATCTCGCCGCCGCTGGGATCGCTGTAGGTCTCGTAAAGCCCGGCAAAACCCATCGGCTGGCGGTCGACGCGGCGGATGAGAAGCGGCTGCTTCGGCCCGCGCTCCGAGACTTTGCGCCATTCGTAGAAGCCGTCGGCGATGACGAGGCAACGCCGGCGCTTCAGCGCCGCACGAAAGCTCGGCTTCGACGCCAAAGTCTCGGCGCGGGCGTTGATGATGAGCGGAAACTCCTTGGGGTCTTTCACGAATCCGGGCAGGAAGCCCCAGCGCACGAGCAGGAAATGCCGCTCCCGCCCGCGCGTACGCGCGCTCGCGCTGACGATGGGGATCGGCTGGGTCGGCGCGACGTTGTAGCGCGGCGGGAAGTTCGGCTGCTCGACGAAATCGAACCAGGCGCGCACCGCTTCCGGCGGCAAGGTGATCGCGTAACGGCCGCACATGGTTCGTCTCCTGTTGCCGTCGACGTTAACCTCTTCGAAAGGTGACCATCGCCAGCCGCAGTTAACCGGCCTATCTTACCCGCGCAATGACAACCGTCACGACCCTTTCCCTCGAAGAGCTGGCCGCCGCCGAGGCCCGCAGCATGGCGCTCTCCTATGTTAGCGAAGCCTTTGCCGAAGCGGTGCTCGACGGCATCGACGTCGACGCCTTTGCCGCGGCAGCGTTCTGCGCCGCGCTTCGCGAACTGGTGGCGGTCTACGGCGAGGAAAGGGCCGCCGCGATCGCCAGGACCCTGCCCGACCGCGTAATGGCCGGCGAATTCTCGTCCGCCGCCCGCCAATAGAGAATTTGGCCTCTTCGTCCCGCCGTGCCAAAATGGCTCGGGGATTTTCGGCGGGGACGCCATGCGGTTCGTTCTTTGGCTCATCATCAGCGCGGCGCTCACGACGCCCGCGCTCGCCAACGACACTTCGGCGGAACTCGGGACCGGCGGGCTGGTGCTGGTGACGAGCGCCGACATCGAGATGCGCTCCGAGGAGCTTTCGATCTCCGAGCGCGAGATCGTGGCGCGCTACCGCCACACGAATTTCACCCCGAAACGCGATCTCGACATTCTCATCCTGTATCGAGCGCAGCTATGATCCTCGAGAGG
This sequence comes from Roseiarcus sp., assembly GCA_052147395.1. Lineage (GTDB taxonomy): Bacteria > Pseudomonadota > Alphaproteobacteria > Rhizobiales > Beijerinckiaceae > Roseiarcus. The sequence continues at coordinate 3,533 of JBKQKS010000015.1, read as the reverse complement.
TCCTGAAGCATGACGTTCAAAGCGATCCGCATCGACAAGGGCGCGGCCGGGCAGACAGTGCGCTTCGTCGAAATGGCGCCGGCCGAACTGATGGAGGGCGACGTCACCGTCCGCGTCACCCATTCCGCCGTCAACTACAAGGACGGGCTGGCGCTTTCGGGCAAGTCGGCGATTCCCCGCCGTTTCCCGATGATTCCCGGCATCGACCTCGCCGGCGTGGTCGAGAGCTCCGAGCATGCGGGCTTCGCCCCCGGCGACGAGGTGATGCTCGACGGTTTTGGGCTCGGCGAGACCCACATGGGCGGCTATGCAGAGCTCGCTCGCGTCAAGGGCGACTGGCTGATGAAGTTGCCCGCCGGCTGGTCTCGCGCGGAAGTGATGGCGGTCGGAACGGCCGGCTATACGGCGGCGCTGTCGGTCGAGGCTCTGGCCGGCGCCGGCGTCGCGCCGGAAAAGGGTCTTGCGATCGTCACCGGCGCCGCGGGCGGCGTCGGCTCGGTCGCCATCGCGCTGCTCGCCAAGGCCGGCTGGCGCGTCATCGCCTCGACGGGGCGAGCGTCCGAAGCCGACTATCTGAAATCGCTCGGCGCCGCCGAGATCATCGATCGCGCCACGCTTTCGGCGCCCGGCAAGCCGCTGGGCAAGGAGCGTTGGGCGGCGGGCGTCGACAGCGTCGGCTCGACGACCCTCGCCAATGTTCTCGCCCAGACGAGCTACGGGGGCGCCATCGCCGCCTGCGGCCTCGCCGGCGGCATGGACCTGCCGGCCTCGGTCGCCCCGTTCATCCTGCGCGGCGTGAGACTCTTGGGCATCGACAGCGTGCAATGCCCGATGGCGGCGCGAAAGGCGGCGTGGGCGCGCATCGCGCGCGACCTCGACCGTGAGAAGCTCGCGGCGATGACGACGACGGTGAAGTTCGCCGACGTGTTCGCCGTCGGCTCCGACATCCTCGCCGGCAAGGTGCGCGGGCGGGTGGTGGTCGAGATCGGGTGAACGCATGACCGACATATCGCTCGCGGCAGCGGCCGGCGCGGGGCTCGTCTCGTTCCTGAGCCCCTGCGTATTGCCGCTCGCCCCGCCCTATCTCTGCTACCTCGCCGGCACCAGCGTGGAGGAGCTCGTCGACGAGGGCGAGGTGCGGGCCCGGCGCGACATCCTCGTCGCCTCGCTGCTGTTCGTCGCCGGCTTCTCGACGGTGTTCGTCGCGCTCGGCGCCACGGCGTCCGTGTTCGGCGAGCTGCTGCGCGAGTACAGCCGCGCGCTCTCGATCCTCGCCGGCTTCGGGATCATGGCGATGGGCGCGCATTTCCTGGGCCTGGTGCGCATCGGCGCGATGCTGCGCGAGAAGCGCCTGGACGTCGCCAAGCCCCCCGGGCTCTGGGCGCCCTATCTGATGGGCCTCGCCTTCGCCTTCGGTTGGACCCCCTGCATCGGGCCGATCCTCGCCGCGATCCTCGCGGTCGCGGGCTCGGAACAGACGGTCGGGCGCGGCGCGCTGCTTCTGTTGGCTTATGCGCTGGGGCTCGGCGCGCCGTTCGTCATCGCGGCGCTGGCGATGGAGTCCTTCCTCGGCTTCGCCCGCGGCTTCCGCTCGCAATTCGCCAAGCTCGAGAAACTGGTCGGCGTCGCGCTGGTGCTCACCGGCATCGCCTTCCTCACCGGCGGCTTGCAGACGATGTCGTCCTGGTTGATCGAGACGTTTCCCTCGATCGGACAGATTGGGTGACTCTCGGGCGGCCGAGCGGGCCGCGGGCGACCCAACCCCCTCGTCCTGAGGCCCCTTCGACAAGCTCAGGACCGAAGCCGCCTCGAAGGACGCTCCAGGGAGTGGCGCCGGTCCAACACTTGGCGCCCGCCCGAGGACGGCTCGAGTGGGCCGAGGGTGGGCGTCGAAGGCGCGCTCAGCGGTCTCAGATCCAACCGAATTGGGCCCGTCCGTCAAAAGACGGCGGCGACTTACATCGATCGGAGATGGTTCCAGCTCTCGAGACGAAAGGGCGGGCCCGAGGTCCCAAGCCCCGGCGGGTGGTCATTTCTGTCAAGCGTTGCTGTGATTTCAAAGACTTGGGCTGTCGTTTTTGTCACCCCCCCCTCCTTCGGCCCGCGTCGGGGAGCGTATATTGTTCTATTAATCTAGTTAATTGGCTCCTCGCCGTTTGGAGTGGGTAGCGGCCTGGGAGTCGGCGCGAGGCCCACTCCTGTCCGTCGATCTCTTGGCAGCGCGAAATGTTGACGGCCGGAGCCTTGTCAATGCCGAAGCCGCCAGAGGCGGTGGCCGAAGGCCAGCCTTTACAAGACTCCGGCCGTCAACAACAATCGGCAGCCGAGTTCGGTGGTTCGCATTGACGCTAACCTCTTCCTTCATCTCTAGAGCGACTCGGTACGCCGAAATTCACTGCCGCTACCCATTCGAAACAGCGGAGAACCAGTTAATTTATAGACGTGATATATTTTGTCTTCTCGCTGCCGTTCCGTTGCAGCGCTTCGGATTGGGCGCCGTCGACGCCGACCGCCTCGGCTTGGGAACGTCCCCTCTGGGCGGATGCCTGCCTAGCAGGACAACGCCGCTGTACGGCTGGACACCGCTCATTTGCAACGTTCCTCACCGCGTAGGTTGGCCATCGCGGGAGCGAAGCGAGCCGACCCGAGACTGTAGGGCGCTGCCCTTTCAGCCCGAATGTTTGTTACGGCGCCTCGCTCCTCGCGACCTTGGCCGCGCGTGGTCAATAATGATCGCCTTTCTTTGTGGGCCCGGGCGAAACACCTCCGAGGGCTCGCCGTTCACGGTGGCGCCGGCGGAATGCAATGACGGCGCGATGCTCAAGAACCCGATGGGGAACGGCAGCGTCGGCGCGGTCAGCGCGTCGAGCCTCGCCGTCTGATCGGCGGTGAGCTCGACTTCGAGCGCCTTCACGTTGTCCTCGAGCTGCGTCCGCGTGCGCGCGCCGATGATCGGCGAGGTCACGCCCGGTCGCGCTCTGACCCACGCGAGCGCGACGCGCGCGACCGTCGTATCGAGTTCGCTGGCGATGCGCGCCAGCGCCTCGACGACCCCGTAGGACTTGTCGTCGAGCCCTCCGCTCATCCAGGCGCGGTCGGGCTTGGCGGCGCCCGCGTTCGCCCGCGTAAATTTGCCGCTGAAGCAGGCCGCCCTTCAGCGGCGACCAGGGGGTCACGCCGAGTCCCAGTTCGCGCGCCATCGGGATCAGTTCGCCCTCGACCGTCCGCTCCAGCAGCGAATACTCGATCTGCAGGCCGATGAACGGCGACCAGCCGCGGAAATGAGCCGTGACCTGCGCCTGCGCAACCTTCCACGCCGGCGTGTCGGAGACGCCGATGTAGCGCACCTTGCCCGATCGGACGAGGGCGTCGAGCGCCGCCATGGTTTCCTCGATCGGCGTATGCTTGTCCCAATTGTGCAGCCAGTAGAGATCGATGTAGTCGGTGCGCAGCCGTCGCAGCGATTGCTCGCAGGCGGCGATCACCGACTTGCGGTTCGACCCGCCGCCGTTGGGGTCGCGGAGGTAGAGGTT
>JBKQKS010000014.1:0-17538 GCA_052147395.1 Roseiarcus sp. | reverse complement strand
CTCGTCGACGAGGGCTTCGACGTCGCCGTGCGCATCGGGACGCTCGAGGATTCGCGGCTCATCGCCCGCAAGCTCGCGCCGGCGCGCCGCGTCGTCTGCGCGAGCCCGGAGTATCTCGGCGAACGCGGCGTTCCCGAGACGCCCGACGATCTTGCGCGCCACGAGTGCCTCTCCAACAGCAACATCGCGATCGGACGCGAGTGGCGGTTCCAGCGCCCGGACGGGACACCCTGGCCGGTCTCCGTCTCCGGCCGCATCGGCTTCGACAATGGCGATGCGCTCAAAGCCTGCGCGATCGCGGGCCTGGGCGTGGTGGCGCTGCCCTCGTTCATCGCCGGCGCCGACTTGCAGAGCGGCGCGCTGGTTTCGTTGCTCGAGGCCTTTGCGCCGCAGGACGCCGCGATCAACGCCGTCTATCCCCACGCCCGCCATCTCTCGTCGGCCGTGCGCGCGTTCGTCGACTTCCTCGCCAGCCGATTCGGCCCCCGGCCCTACTGGGATTGCGCTATCCTCGCCAGCGCCCGCGGCGAGCAACAAACCGTTCACACTTTGGCGCCAGCTCCGCGCTAAAATCTTGTGATCGGGGCGCAACGGGCCGATAATGACGCGAGCGTGAATGCCTGGGAAAACGACAACAACGAGCAGTCTCATGAGCGTCGCATTTCAAAACGAAGACACCGCGGAAATGGCGCGGGAGATTTCGCTCGAGCGGCGGGTTTCCCCGTTCCCCAATGTCGTGACCGAAGCCGGCGTGCGCGCGCTGGAGCAGGGGGAGGAGCAGGCGCGGCACGCGGTCGAGGCGGCGCGGCGCGTCGAGGATACCAACGAGCGCCGACGCGCGATCGAGCATGCCGAGCGCGACCTGCTCTATTTCCACGATCGCCTGATGAGCGCCGAGGTCCGCCGCTATCCGCAATCGCCCGACGCCGTGGTGTTCGGGGCTCAGGTGACCTACCTGCGCGACAGCGAGAGGCGCGCGACCTATCGCATCGTCGGCGAGGACGAGGCCGACCCGCGCCAGGGCACGATCTCCTATGTCGCGCCGCTCGCGAAAGCGCTGATGGGCAAGCGCGTCGGCGACGTCGTCGAGGTCGGCGGCCACGCGATCGAGATTCTCGCGATTGCGTGAAAAAGGGGGGCGAAGGCGTAGCGCCGGCCTCGTCGGGGTTCGCGCCGCAACGGCAGTTGCGAGAGACCAGAGGCAGCGATCGACCTTGGCAGAAAGAGGATCCCGGGCTAGAGCGGTTTCCGATCAAACCGACACCCCGTCATTGCGAGGAACGCAGTGACGAAGCAATCCAGGGGCCGCAGCCCGGCCGCCCTGGATTGCTTCGCTTCGCTCGCAATGACGGGCGCGATTCACATGGATCGGAAACCGCTCTAGGCATCCGGTTTGGAAACAAGGAAATCAAACCCCTATCACCGATTTCCTGTCGCCGATTTCGGATTTACCCCAGAACCGCGACGCTGGGGAAATACGTCCGGTATCGCTTCGCGTCTCGCGTCAGTATCGGCCAGCCCTCGACGCTCGCGTGCGCGCCAATGAAAAAGTCGGCGAGGACATTGGCTCGCGTCCCGCCGCCTGCGCGATAGCGGCGAAAGGCCTGCCCGGCGAGAAACAGCGCGCCTTTCGACATCGGCGCGATGGTCAGCCGTAGCGCGTCGATCTCCCTGTCGAGAAGCTCCTGCTCAGTGAAGCCCGCCGCGAGTTCGGCATAGACGATATCGTTGATGCCGAGCGCGCCGCGGCTTGCACAGTCGGCGAGCCGGCGCACCGAAGACTCGGACCAGACGGGATCGCCGCCGAGAATGTCGATCAGGATATTGCTGTCGATCAGCGTCAATCCTCGCCTCGTAAAATCTGCATGATTTCATCCGTCGTCCTATCGCCGAACGGCCCTCCGCTGAGAGGCCGACGGCGTGCGATTTCGTTCAGCCGGTCACGATAGGCGTCCGTCTCCGCCGAAGCCGGCGCCCGCTCGACGACGACGCCGCCCTCGGGGCGAGCGCGTACCTCCACCCGATCGCCCGGGCGAATGCCCGCGGCCTCGCGGACCGCTTTGGGCAACGTCACCTGACCTTTGACCGTGACCTTGGTCGCCATGTCTTCGCGCCCGTCGTAAAACTCTGGCACAGGAGTATTACCCAGCGCGGCGCCCGTCAAGGAACGATTCAGGATACGGCTATCGCGCCAAGTGGGCGGCCGACCACGAGGGCGCCGCCCAACCCGCAAAGTCGGGCTGGGGGTCGCTGTTCACTCGCTCAGGATCAACCCGGCCGGCAAAGCCTCGCCGTACAAACTGAGCCGCTCCGCTCGCTCGACCGGCGCGAAATGTCTGACGCGGTCGACCTTGACCTGCGCAATTCCGCACTTCTGCAACCTGTCGGCGATTTGATTGCGTAAGGGTTTGGACAGATCCAGACGCCGGTCGTCGACGGCGCGAGCCGCGCGCAGGAATAGCGTCTGCGCCTCGACGAATTCCGGGCCGTTCCAATCGAATTTGCGAAACGCCTCGTAGGCGCTTTCCACCAGCGACGGCGCCACGATGCTCTCGGGTCCGGCGTAAAACGGAGTCCGGTTGAGCAGCAATCCCAGCGCTGCGAGATAGGGCGCCGAGTGCCTATGCTCGGATGCGAGCTCCACGACCGCTGCTATGAAGACCCCGATCAGCTCCGCCTTCAGTTCGTGGCCGACCCGTTCGAACGATCCGGCCATGCGGATCAGTTCAGGAGGGGCGCCTTTCTGCTGGCGGATCTTGTCTTTTTCCGCCGCGAGCAAAGTTTCCTGACGCTCCTGAGTGAGGCCGCCCGCCACCCGCCTCCACAGGATGTATTGCTGAAGCTGGGTTCGCTTGCCGGGAAAGCGTAAGCCCTCGCCGCAGATGCGCCACAGCGCGTCGATGCGCAGCTCATCCATCGCCACGCCGAAGCCGGGGCGGAGCAGGAAACCGGCCAGGATCAGCCACACCTCCTCGTGCACGACCGAAAGCGCGCGGCCTGTCTCATGCGCCTCCAGGCTCGTCCAAAGGTCGCGCAGCAGGATCCCGTTCCAATCGCCCTTGGAGCGGCCGAGACTCTGCTCCAGGCTCTGGAGGAGCCGCGGCGCCGTCAGCTTCTCGCGCTTGCCGAGAGGCTGCTTGAACGCCGCGCTGATCCGTTGCGCGGCGGCGGCGAGCGCGGCCGGCGCGACATCGGGTTCCGCTCGAGTCGACGGCGCCGGCGCGGTGGGATTGCGCTCGTGCGGACGCAGATTGAATTCGAGCGGCCAGGACTGCGGGATTCTTGCAGCGAGGCTGCGGCATGAGACCTGCAGCAGGCCCAATTCGTTCACCTGGGCGCTCAACTGGATAGGAATCTCGGAGGCCAGTTCGCCTCTCGGCGGCGCCGCGACCGTGGCGACCGTCTCGAGCGGCGGCAGGGCGTGGAATTCTTCCGGGCCGGTTTCGACCACGTCGCCGGCCATTGTCTGCTCGTGGCGCGTCGACGTATAGACCTGGAAGCGCACGAGCTGGTTGATGCGCAGGCTGAGATCGAGGTCGTTGAGTTCGAACGCCTGTCCCGACGCGGCGCCGTGGGGAAGAATGCAGACGAGCGAGCGCCTCGCCGTCTTGCCGTGGCCCGCCGCCTTCCTGTGCGCCTCGAGAAAAACGGCCTGCGCGGAACCCGCCCCGATACGGCCGGTTTTCCGGCTGAGCGGCCTGCCGGAATAGGCCGCGCCGCGCGCCACCGCGAGATCGAGCCGAACGTTCTCCAGCGTCTGCGGCAGACGCCCCTCCTGCCATCTTCCGATCTGCTCGCTCAGAATTTCGCGCAAGCGCGGGGAATGCAGCGAGCCGCCGTTGAACAGCACGGCGTCGACGCTCGCTCGATCGCGCAAGAATGCGGCGAGGTGCCGGGTGATCGCGCCGTCGAAGGCGTAGGGGAGCCCGAATTCCTTGATCGCGCCGAGCGCCTGCCGCGGCCGGTCAGTCGACCGGCAGTCGGGAAAGAATCCGTCGAGCAGCGGCCCTTCCAATTCTACGCGCGTCACTCGAGCGGACAGCGAGTTCGCGAACAGGCTCGACCCACGCGCAGGGATCGAAACGGTGAAAACCTCGTCCGGCGCGCCTTCGCCGCTCAGCGCCTTTTCCTTCAGCGACCGGCATCGGGCGACCAGGTGGTCCCACTGCCCGGCCGAAAGTCCGCCTCCGCCCGCCGCAAGGCGCGGTTCTATGAGATGCGCGATCGCCAGATCGATATTGTCGCCGCCGAGCAGGATGTGGTCGCTGACGGCGACCCGCTCGATGGCGGGATCGCTTCCGTCCTCGTGCCGAGCGAGCTCGAACAGGCTGAAATCCGACGTGCCGCCGCCGACGTCGATCACCAGCACATGGCGCGCGGCGGCGCGCGAATCCGGCAGCGCGCTCCACGGATCGCCGCCAAGAGTCCGCTGCTCCAGCCAGGAATAGAACGCCGCCTGCGGCTCCTCGATGAGGCGAACATGCTCGGGAAAGCCGGCTTCTTCACCGGCGGCGAGCGTCAGCCGCTGCGCCGCCGCGTCGAAGGAGGCGGGGACGGTGATCGTAATGTCCTGGGCGTCGAACGCGAAGTCGGCGCCCTGCCTCGAGAATCGGGCGTTCCACGCCCAGCGAAGATGGGCGAGAATGTTCGCCGACGCGGTTACGGGAGAGATCTTGTCTTGGCTCGCGAGCGCGTCCGACCCCCACGGCAGGAAGGGCGCCGAGCGGTCGGCGGCATGATGGCAGAGCCAGGATTTGGCCGACTTCACGACGCGCCCCGGCGTGTCGCTGGCCTTGCGTTCAGCGAGCCTGCCCACGACCCAGTCGCCGACCCCCGGCCCCTGGCCCCGGATTTTTGCGGCGACTGCGTCCTCCGGCAGATAGAGGAAAGAAGGAAGCGTCTCGGACTCCGTCACCGTCGACGGCGTATCCCATTGCGGGATGTCGAGCACTTCCGTACCGCCCTCGCCCGAGAGCGAGGAATACGCCAACACGGAGTTGCTGGTGCCGAGATCGATGCCGATGCTGAATCTGCGCTGCGCCATCTGTCCTTGCCTAGGGGTTAAATCCAAGCGCTTGTCGCCCGCGCGGGAACGTCGCGATACGGCGGGGAGCGCAAGTTCGTCGTCAAGGTCGTCGATATCCTTGGCAATGATGCGACCAAGACCGTAAAAGCGCATGGGGTCCGAGCATTATCCTCCCCCGCTTTGCGGGGGAGGGGGACCGCGCTCGAGCGCGGTGGAGGGGGCAAGGGGCTGAGTTCGATCATGAGAGCGCCATCAAACACGATCGCCAACGCGCGCTATTTGCGCCGCAATTTGTCGCCGCCAGAAGCGCTCCTTTGGAGCCGATTGCGCGCCCGTATCCCAGGAATGCCGATCTTTCGCCGTCAGCATCCGATCGGCCCCTACGTGCTCGATTTCTACTGCGCCAAGGCGCGGCTCGCGATCGAAATCGACGGCATGAGTCATGATCTCGCCGATCGGCCGCAGCGCGACATTCGGCGAGACGCTTGGCTCGAGGCGGAGGGCGTGACGGTCATGCGCATCGCTGCTGGCGACGTGATGCGTTCCATCGATGACGCCGTTGACGGGATCGTCAGAACGGCGGCGGCGAAGGTTGAGGCCGCTACCCCCTCCACCGCGCTTCGCGCGGTCCCCCTCCCCCGCGTTGCGGGGGAGGATAGCGACGCCTAGCAGCGGGTGTAATACGGTGTTAATACAGATAATGCGGATCGCGGTAGGGACGCTCATTGCTGAGCGCCCCCCGCACAGATCCGTACGAGCGGAATTCCCGCATACGGCTCCTACCTCGGGTGTGAACGACCGGCCGGCTCTGAGTACGTCCGATGTAGGCCCTCCAGCGCTTGTGACGCGTCGACCCGGTCCTGTGTCCGGAACGTGCGTTGCTGGATGGCCTTCCCCTCGGTCCCCGCCCTTGGCTCCACCGGCTCCGCGACGGGTTTCCCCGCGTTGTTCGTCGGCTTCCCAGCTACTATGGCGGGGTCTGACTTCTCATGTCCGTTCATCGTCGGCTACGGCTCCTCGCCTTCCCGACGCGGACCGGCGCGGCGCGAGCCGCCCGGCCAGACATGAGACCTCCCGGTTCCCGTGCAAGGAGCTTACGCACATGCCAGGGTCTTCGACCACGCGGGACCGGTGGCGCGCTCGCGTTGACGCGCGCCCCCGTTTCGCCTTCCGCTGTGTCAACGGCGTCGGCGTCCCGATTGAGCCTTTCGCGGCTCGATGGCTGGCCTATGCGCACCCCTGCCGACGCTTCGCCCCTGCCCTCGCGGGCAGACGCGCACGGCTCGGGGCCGATACGGTTCGCTAAACCTTCATCGTAGCGGACTTCCACCGCCTACTCCTTGCCGGTCTCCCGGCGCACTGACACTTACTTCAATTTCCATTTTCTCGATCCGCCATCGCTGCGCGCCGGGTAATGAAGCAAGTGTCACCGCATTCGACACGTTCGCGAATTCCTCGCGGTCACGATCGACAACCCGAACACCCGCGCGGCGTATTTCCATGCCAGTCAGCGCTTCTTCGCACTAAGGTATCATTCGGCGTGGCGTCCCAAGGCCGATCGGCGCGATAAGCCCTTGAATCAAAACAACTGGGCGGGGTCGACTGTTGCGCTGAAACACACTTCAGCGGTAGAAGCGAGGCCGAAATGAGCCGAAGGGCGTGGCGCCGTGACGGCGGGATGGGACTCGCTCGAGGGGAGCGCGACTGCGGAGGGCCGTGATGTACGCGCCGAATTTTCTGGATGGCTTTGACAGGCTTGTCGCCTTCGACGCGGAGACGACCGGCAAGCGCACGCCGACCGCCGAATTCATCCGCAAGCAGCCGTTTGCCTGGAAGCCGCCCGGCATCGTCATTGAGGTCGGCTTCGTCGAAATGCTGCGCGACGGCGAGGGCTGGCGCAAGGGCGCGACTTGGCGCGAGCGGATCAACCCGGACGCGCCCATCGATCCGCAGGCGATTCAGATCCACAAGATCAAGCCCGCCGATCTGAAGAATGCGCCGCGGTTTCCGGCCATCCTGGCCAAGTTGAAGCTATTCATCGGCGATTCGCCGGTCGTCGCGCACGCCTACAAGAACGAGCGAGATTTTCTCGATTACGAGTTCGCGCGCGCCAAGGTGATCGCATGGGGCGACAGCGCCTATCCGGACGAGCGCTACATCTGCACGCAGATCCTCTATGCGGAACTCTTTCCCGGCGCGAGCAAGTCGCTGACCGCGATGTGCGACCGGCTGGCGCTCGACTCGAGCGAGCGCGACGACCGGCACGGCGCCTTGCTCGACGCCGACATGACCGCCGACGCGCTCATCCTGCTCGAACGCCGGCTCAAGCACGGCGAAAGCGAAGCGCCCCGGACGTGGAGCACGGAGTAGAGCGGGCGGCGCTCCCTCTCTGGGGCGCGATTCCTTGCCTTGGACCTGCCCGAAGCCCGCTCAGGGCGGAGTCCTTCCGTTCAACGGCGCTCTCCCAAAAGGCAGGTATTCGCCCACTCGAGCCGTTGCTGGGCGGGAGCCAAATGTTTGGGCGCCGCCACTAGCTGTGCCCGGAAATCGGGCGTCCCGCTATTCCGTTCTGACCTGGAATTCGACCTTCCAGCGGCGGTCGGATTGGGTGTGTTTCATCCACAGCTCGAGCGCGCCGAGCTCGGTGACGACCGCGTTGATCTGCACGGGGACGGCCTGTCCCGCCGGGATATCCTCGACCGCCGCCAGATCGACTTCGAGCATGCTGATTTCCAACAGCTCACGCTCGGCGTCGGGGATGATCTCGCCGGGCTTGTCGCCGCTCCTCACTTCGGACGAGAAGAACCTGAATTCCGCCGGCTGTCCGGTGACGAGAGCAAGATCGCGTCCTTCGATCAGGACTTCCGCGCCTTCCTCCATGCCCTGCGGAACGACGCACAGCGCTTTCAGCGGCGGCGTGAAGCCGGGCACCGCGGGCATCGACGTTTCGAGGCCGATATAGTAGGAGCGGGAGGCGCCGGCCTTGATGCGGATGCCCTTTCCCGTGACGCGAATGCGTCCGTAGAACGAGGCCCCCTTGGCCACCGCCAAGTCCGGCTGGAAGCCGGCGAGCTCGCGAACGGGCTCACCCTCGTTCCACGCCGTCACGAGATCCAGGACGCGCTGGCGGATCGGAGCGGCCTTGAAGACGCCGCCGTTGAACAGCACGGCGGTCGGCGCCAGAAACGGCTTCGAACGGGCCTCGGCGCCGATGAGCGAGCGCAGGGTCTCGCTCGCCTGCACGTTCTCCAGGCTGCGGGTGAGAAAGCGGGCGATATGCTTGCTGACGACTGGATCGCTCGCGTAAGGCAACCCGAATTCCTGCAAGCCTGCCCGCCGCGCCTTCTGCGGCAGATCGGTGACCGCGGTTCTGGCGAAAAAGCCGTCGAGGATGACAGACTCGAGCGTTTGCCGGTCGAGTTTCGTCGCAACGGTCCGAGCGATGAGGCTCGATCCGCGCGACGGCACGGCGATCGGGAACTCGGTGAGCGCGTCGTCCTCGAACATCGCCTCCTTGGCGTTTCTCGAGGCATGCGTCAGCGCCAGGAACTGCGTCTCGCCGATCGATTTGCCCTCCGCCTCCAGCCGGGCGCGCAGCGTAAGGCTAAGCGCCAGATCCATATTGTCGCCGCCGAGCAGGAGATGCTCGCCGACGCTGATGCGCTCGAGATCGAGGGCGCCGTCCTTCTCCGAGATGGCGATCAGGCTGAAGTCGGCGGTTCCGCCGCCGACGTCGCAGACGAGCACGATGTCGCCGCGGCGAACCTGAGCGCGCCAGTCCTTGCCGGCCTCGGCCGTCCAGGCGTAGAACGCCGCCAGGGGCTCCTCCAGCAAGACGACCTTGCCGAGACCCGCGGCTTCCGCAGCCTCCGCCGTCAGATTTCTCGCAATGTCATCGAAGGAGGCGGGGACGGTCAGCACCACCTCTACGTCCGACAGGGCCGTGTCATTGCCCCGGCTGCTGAGCGCATAGAGGAAACTTTCCCGGATATGCTCGAGATAGAGGCGCGAGCAGTCGAACGCCGATCGTTTCTCTTGCCCGATCTCCGATTTCCACGGCAGGATTTTTTGGCGGGGATCGATCTGCGGGTTCGACAGCCATGACTTTGCCGACGTGATCAAGCGGTCGGGAACCAGGGCGCCGTGATCGCGCGCGAATTGGCCGATGATCGCATCGCCGCCCTCATTGGTCCGCCACGGCAACGGGAAAGCGTCTGCAGAAAATTCATCGGGGTGCGGGATGTAGAGGGCGGAAGGCAGCGTCGGCTTCTCACCGATCCGATTGGGCCCCAATATTTGGGTGATATCGAGGATTTCTGTTTGATCGCTCTCGATCTCCGAGAACGCGATCGCGCTGTTGCTGGTGCCGAGGTCGATGCCGAGACTGAACCGATGATCCATGGAAGAAAAGCCAGATTGTTGCCAGGGAAAACGATGATGAGGACTCTTGGGAATTGCGAGGCCAGCTCAGCCGGCGGTCATCCGAGTTCGACCTCGGCCGGAGCGATCGCCGGCAGCCGGTCGGCGTTCGTTCTGATGAGGCGCGGCAGCTTCGCCCATTCCGTCTTCCATCCGTGATGGACGAGCGTTCCCGTGAACGGCGCCTCGCCGCTGATCCTGCCGACGAGACGGTATTCGTCCGCAGCATATCCGCGCGGGACGGTGACTTTCGCTCCTTCGCCCTCTTCGCGCATGGGCCGGACCCCGAAATGTTCCACGAGCACGGCCTTGCAGCCCTCGTGCAGGACGCGTCCGGCGGCGCCGACCTCAGCATCGCTGTAGCCGGTAATGTCGTCCATCAGGAAGTCGACCAGGCGGCCCTTTTCCTGAAGCAGGCTAAGAAAATTGACGACCTCGGCGTCGGCTGGCTTCGCCATTGGCGCCGCGGCGGCCGGGCTCATCGCTTCGGCGGCGGTCCGGGCGGTCGCCGCCTTCGGCCGCTCGAACAGGAGAGCCAGGAAAACCAGAAGGGCGAGCCCCGCGATCGCCTTCGGCAAGACGGCATGAGCCATCTCGGCATACGGCGCCAGCACCGCGTCCGGCGCCAACGACGAGGCGGCTAGCCCTAGCAGAATGAAGGCGGGAATGATGGCGACTATTCTCATGGCTCTCGAACCTTTCCCTCCAGGCGTTCCGCGAGCAGTTCGAGATGACGACGACCAAGGCTGAAGTCGTATCGAAGCCCGTAGTCGATTGTATGGGAACTGAGCAATAGGTTGGGAATGTCTAGCATTGCTTTGGTTTTCCGCGAGCCGCCCGCTGAGACCTCGTGAACGGTCCATTATCACGCGCCACGCATCGAGTCGAAACGCAAAGTCCGCGCCAACGGGCCTGAACGGACGGAACTGCGATTTTGACAAAGTCGGAATATGTCTCACCAACGCGTTGCGTCAGATTGACGCATCCAAGCGATCGCCGTCGCGGGGTCGATGCCAAAATGAGCGGCAGTTTCCCGCGCCGACTTGCCAGACAACGCAGCGCCAATGACGCGATCACGCAATTCCCGGCTGCCGGAGCTTCTGCGGATGGGCGACATAGGCGGCGAAGCGGCGCTCGAAGGCGCCCGGGCGTTCGGCGAACAGACGCGCGAATTGCGCGCGGGCTCGCCGCTCCGGCGTCTTGCGGCGGCTCAGCGCCGCGGCCGCCACCGCCTCGGCGGCGCTCGTCGAGAGCTCGCGGCGCGACAGCGCGAACTCCCCGAGCACGGTGAGGTCGTGGTAATCGCCGAGCGCGGCGCGCAGCTTGTGCAATTCGGCGACCTCGGCGGCGATCAGCGCCGGCCAGACGCGTTCGAACAGCGCGACCTGATGGCCGAGATCGACGACGCGCACGCGGAAATCGTGGAGGTCGTCGGCGTCGCCGGTCGCCCAGGCGAGACGGCCGCGGCGCTTGGCCGAGCGATAGGTCTGACGCAGCGCCTCGAGCAGCGGTTCGGGCGCCTCCTCGCCGAGGTCCCAGGCGGCGACCGCCTCGGACGCCGCCATCAGGCCGGCTGTGAGACCCTCGACATCGATGGAGGCATGGGCCTCGCGCGCATGTTCGCGCTCCTCTTCGATCACCCGCAGCAGGATCGTCCGCGCCTCCTCGCCGCAATGCACTTTGGCGAGCGCGACCGGCAGCACGTCGAGGTCGCGAGCGCGGCCGATGGCGCGCCGCGCCGCATTCACCGCCTCCAGCGCGTCATGAGCCCTGGCGCCGACGATCGCGCCGAATAGCCGCGCCAGCGACGCCGAGCGTTTGAGTTCCTTGCGCGCGTCGTGAACGGTTCCGGCGACATCGTCGCCGGGGCGCGGAAAGCCGCGCGCCGCTGCGCCGAGCGAGGCGGCGAGCACGGCGCGCGCTCGAGCCGTCCAGCTCGGCGCCCGGCGACTCATCCGCTCTGGGCCGCGAGCGCCCGCGCCCTCTCGCGCAATGCGAACTTCTGCACCTTGCCGGTCGAGGTCTTCGGGATCTCGGCGAACACCACGTGGTGCGGGCATTTGAAGCCCGCGAGATGCGCTCGGCACCAGTCGATGAGCTCCTCCTCCGTCGCCGCCTCGCCGGCTTTGAGCTCGACGAAAGCGGCGGGCGTCTCGCCCCATTTCTCGTCGGGCCAGGCGACGACCGCCGCGAGCTGCACGGCGTGATGCTTGAACAGGGCGTCCTCGACCTCGATCGAGGAGATGTTCTCGCCGCCGGAGATGATGATGTCCTTGGAGCGGTCGCGCAGCTGGACGTAGCCGTCGGGATGCTTGACGCCGAGGTCGCCGGAATGGAACCAGCCGCCGCGGAACGAGGCTTCGGTCGAGTGCGGGTTCTTCAGATAGCCCTTCATCACCACATTGCCGCGCATCATCACCTCGCCCATGGTCCGGCCATCGGCGGGAACGGGCTGCATCGTTTCGGGGTTGATGACGTCGAGCCCTTCGAGGGCGTGATAGCGCACGCCCTGGCGAGCCTTGATCTCCGCCTGCGCCTCGCCGTCGAGCGCGTTCCACTCGTCCTTCCAGTCGTTGACCACCGAGGGGCCGTAGGTCTCGGTGAGGCCATAGAGGTGGGTCACCTCGAAGCCTGCCTCCTTCATCGCCGCGAGCACGGCGGCGGGCGGCGGCGCGGCGGCGGTAAAGAAGCGCACCAGATGCGGCAGCGGCCGCTTCTCGTCGGGCCGCGCGTTGAGCAGGACCGACATCACGATCGGCGCGCCGCAGAGATGCGTCACCTTTTCCTCGGCGATGAGATCGTACATCAGCTTGGCGCGCACTTGGCGTAGGCAGACGTGGACGCCGGCCTTGACGCTGATCGACCACGGGAAGCACCAGCCGTTGCAATGGAACATCGGCAGCGTCCAGAGGTAGACAGGATGGCGGCCCATGTCGGCGGTGACCACATTGCCGACCGCCAGCAGGTTGGCGCCGCGGTGGTGGTAGACGACGCCCTTCGGGTCGCCGGTCGTGCCCGAGGTGTAATTGAGCGAGATCGCGTCCCATTCGTCGAGCGGCGCGATGCGCTGATAGCTCTCGTCGCCCGGAGCGATGAAGTCCTCGTATTCGATGGCGCCGATGCGCGCGCCTGGGCCATCGTATTCGGGATCGTCGTAGTCGATCACGAAAGGCTTCGTCTTGGCGAGTTCGAGCGCCGAGGCGATGACGGCGGATAATTCGCGGTCGACGATGAGCGCCTTCGTCTCGCCGTGGTCGAGCATGAAGGCGAGCGTCGGCGCATCGAGGCGCGTATTGAGGGTGTTGAGCACGGCGCCGCACATCGGGACGCCGTAATGGCACTCGAGCATCGCCGGCGTATTGGCGAGCATGGCCGAGACCGTGTCGCCGCGGCCGAGGCCGCGGCTCGCGAGCGCCGAGGCGAGCTTGCGGCTGCGGGCGAAAAAATCGCGATAGTTGCGCCTGAGCTTGCCGTGCACGATCGCGGGGTGGTCCGGGAACACAGCCGCGGCGCGTTCGAGCAAGGTGAGCGGAGTCAGGGGCTGAAAATTGGCTGCGTTGCGATTCAACTCGCGATCGTAGGGCGTGTCGTTCATTTCGTTTCCCCTCGGTTTTTCGTCATTCTAATCGCGAACCGCGCCATTAAGAACCCCCGAAGCGTGAACGAATGGACGCGTGGGGTCGAAATGCCTAGACATTTCGGCGACGAAAAAATGCCCTCGAGACTCGCGCCACAAATCATCGGTTCAACCGAGCGCATGCTCACTGCGCGCGCACGAGGGGGAGCACAGCCCGAGCCCTGTCGCCGCGGGCCGCGGCTCGACCGGATATACCGATCGGTATATGCGGGAGCCATGACCACTGCAATTGCCGACACGCGCGCGCGCCTCATCGACAACGCGCTGAAACTGTTCGCCGCCTTCGGCTACGACGGCGTCGGCGTGCAGCAGATCTGCGAAGCCGTGGGCGTCACCAAGCCGACGCTCTATCATCATTTCGGCAACAAGCGCGCGCTCCTGGAGACGCTGCTCGCGGGGCGCCTGCTCGAGCTGCGGGCGACGCTGCCGGGACCAGGGGGCGAACTTTCCGCCGCGCTCGATGCCGCGGCGCGGGCGACGTTCGATTTCGCCCGGGCGCAGCCGACGCTCTACCGGCTCTATCTGACGCTGTGGTTCGCTCGCTCTCAGAGCGAGGCTTACGAGGTCGCGCGCCGGCATCACAAGCGCCATTTCGAGGCGATCGACGCGCTTTTCCTCGCCGCCGAGCGCGACGAGGGCGAACCCACCGGCCGTCACCACGCGCTCGCCGCCGCCTTTCTCGGCATGCTCAACAATCACATCGGCTTGGCGCTCTACGCCTACGCCTCGGTGAACGAAGCGCTGGCGTCGCGTTCCGTTCGCGAATTCTTGCCCGGCGCCCTGTCGGTCCCGGAGGTCGGCCTCGACGCCCGACCATACCAAACGGTAGACAAGAACCTCGGAGACGGAGACCGTCCATGCCCGCCTGGGTCGAACACGCGATCTTCTGGCACGTCTATCCCCTCGGCTTCGTCGGCGCCGAGATCCGGCCGGCGAGCCCGCCCCCGCTCGTGCATCGGCTGAGACGGCTGATCGGCTGGCTCGATTATGCGGTCGAGCTCGGCGCTTCCGCGCTGCTGCTAGGCCCGATCTTCGCGTCGACGAGCCATGGCTACGATCCGATCGACCACCTCAGCATCGATCCGCGGCTCGGCGACGAAAAGGACTTCGACGCGCTGATCGATGAAGCGCGGCGGCGCGGCCTCGCGGTCGTGCTCGACGGCGTGTTCAACCATGTCTCGCGCCGCCACGCGCTCGTCGACGAGTTTCGGGCTTCGGGCGATAAAGCCCCCCGCGCATCCTGGCTGAAGCGAGGGGCCGCGGGGCTCGAGACCTTCGAGGGCCACCACGACCTCGTCGCGCTCGACCACGACGAGCCCGCGGTCGCGGACTATGTCGTCGACGTGATGACGTATTGGCTCGACCGCGGCGCCGCCGGCTGGCGGCTCGACGCGGCCTACGCGGTCCCGTCGTCATTCTGGGCGTGCGTGCTGCCTCGCGTGCGTGCGCGCCATCCTGAGACCTATGTGTTCGGGGAACTCATGCACGGCGACTACGTCGATTTCGTCGCGCAGAGCGGCATCGACTCGGTCACCCAATACGAATTGTGGAAGGCGATCTGGAGCTCGATCCACGACCGCAATTTCTTCGAGCTCGGCTGGGCGCTCGAACGCCATGACAGGTTCCTCGCGCGTTTCGTTCCGCAGACCTTCGTCGGCAACCACGACGTGACCCGGCTCGCCACCCGGCTGACCGATCCGCTCGGACCGGAGTTGGCGCTGGTCATCCTTGCGACCCTCGGCGGCGCGCCCTCGATCTACGCCGGCGACGAGCAGGGATTTGTCGGAGTCAAGGAGCATCGGCTCGGCGGCGACGACGCGATCCGGCCCGCATTTCCGGCTTCGCCCGCCGACCTGCCCGCCCGCGGCTGGGTAGTCTATCGGCGCCATCAGGACCTCCTCGGGCTCCGACGCCGCCACCCCTGGTTGCATCGTGCGCGCGTGTGCGTAAAAAATCTCGCCAATGAGCGGATCGTCTACGAAGTCGCCGATGGCGGCCATCGGCTCGCGATCGCGCTCGATCTCACCGGCGGCGTCGAGATGCCGGCGCCCGGACTGCGCACGATTCTCGCAGGACGGGGAATTCTCACCAGGGGCAAGGGCGGGCCCGAGTCGATCAGACTCTCCGGCCCAGGCTATGCGATCCTGTCGCCGGACGACGATTGAGCGCGCCTCGCGGCCGCGAGTTTGCGCCTTATTGTCGACACCAAGGCCATTGACCCGCGCCCGTTATTTGGCGAAGACATTGCTATCCGTCGCCCGAGGCGGAACGTGAGTTCGGCAGGAAAAGTCCATGGTCCAGTTCGTCCTTCCCAAGAATTCTCGTCCGAAGCCTGGCAGGAAATGGCCGGTCCCGGTCGGCACGAAGCGCACCACGGAATTCCGCATATATCGCTGGAATCCGGAAGATTCCGCAAATCCGCACATCGATACGTATCACGTCGACCGCGACGACTGCGGGCCGATGGTGCTCGACGGGCTGATCTGGATCAAGTCCAAGATCGATCCGACGCTGACTTTCCGCCGCTCCTGCCGCGAGGGCGTCTGCGGCTCGTGCGCGATGAACATCGACGGCATCAACACGCTCGCCTGCACCATCGGCATGGACGAGATCAAGGGCGCGGTGAAAATCTATCCGCTGCCGCACATGGACGTCGTCAAGGACCTCGTGCCCGACCTTACCAATCTCTACGCGCAGCACGCTTCGATCGAGCCCTGGCTCAAGACGACGACGCCGGCGCCGGAAAAGGAATGGCGGCAGACGCCGGAGGACCGCGCCGAGCTCGACGGCCTCTACGAGTGCATCCTGTGCGCGTCCTGCTCCACGTCTTGCCCGAGCTATTGGTGGAACGGCGACCGCTATCTCGGCCCGGCCGTGCTGCTGCAGGCCTATCGCTGGCTCATCGATTCGCGCGACGAGGCGCAGGGCGAGCGGCTCGACTATCTCGAGGATCCGTTCCGGCTCTACCGCTGCCACACGATCATGAACTGCGCCAAGACCTGCCCGAAGGGGCTCAATCCGGCCAAGGCGATCGCGCACATCCGCGGGATGTTGGCCGAGCGCCATCTCTGAAGCCGAAGTCCCCCGCCGCGTACATCCTCGCCTTCGTCGCCGCGACCGCGATCGTCAAAGCGGTCGCGGTTTTCGTTACCGGTTTCGACGACGACGAGGCCTACACGCTCGTCATCTCGCGCGCGTTGGCGCTGTCCTATTTCGACCATCCGCCGCTGCACCAGTGGATCGCGCACGGATTCGTCGCGCTGTTCGGCGAGAGCCATGCGGCGCGTCTGCCGTTCTGGGCCCTTTGGGTTGCCGCCAACGCGCCGCTCTACGGGTTGACGCGGCGGTTGTTCGGCGTCGACGCGGCGCTATGGGCGCTGTTCGCGTTCAACGCCAGCGCCTATTTCCTGGTGCTGCCGGACGGCTACCTGGTTCCCGACGCGCCGCTGCTGCCGCTCGCCGCTGCCGCCGTCTGGGCGATCGTGGAGGCGACCTTTCCGCCCGGGCGCTCGCGCCGCGCCGAGGTCTGGCTCTGGCTCGCCGCGGGGCTCGCGCTCGGCCTCGCCGGGCTCGCCAAATATTCGGCGATCTTCGTTCCGCTCGGGCTGGCGGCGTTCTTTCTCTCTGAGCCCGATCATCGGCGATGGTTCGCCCGGTGGGAGCCCTTTGCCGCCGCGGCGCTCGCGCTCCTCGTGTTCTCGCCTGCGCTGATCTGGAATGCCGAAAACGATTGGGTCAGTTTCGCCTTCCAGTCGGCGCGCGCCGCGTCGAGTCCCGGGGTCGGACTTTCGACCGCGACGACCATCCTGGAGACGGCGCTCGAGCAGGTCGGCCTCGTATCCCCTTGGATCTTCGTTCCCACCGTGATCGGGCTCGCGCGGGCGGCGCGCCCCGGCGCCGAGCCCGGCGAGCGCCTGCTGCTATGGTTCGCCGCGCCGACGCTCACGGTGTTTCTATTGCTGCCGCTCACCGGACAGCGCCCAATCCCGCATTGGTTCAATTGCGGCTGGCTGTTCGCGTTTCCGCTCGCGGGCCGCTGGCTGAGCCGGCTCGAGCCCCGGCCGCTCGCGCTGTGGGCGCGCGCGAGCGCCGCACTTGCCGTGCTGACCGTCGCGCTCTACCTGCCCTTGATTGCGCTCGGACCGGCGCGGCTGCTGCCGTTCCTCGGACCGCGGTCACGCGATCCGACGGCGGGCGGCTACGATTGGCCCGACCTGAAAGCGACCAGGTCGTGGCGCGGCGACGGAACGGGTCCGCCCGCTTTCGCCGTGGTCGATCACTGGCGCGTCGGCGGGAAAGTCGGCGTCGCCCTCGGCCCCGGCATTCCGGTCTGCGCCTTCACCGACGATCCGCGCGGCTTCGCCTTCGCCTGCGACCCGAAAGCCTATCTCGGCCGCGACGCGCTGATCGTGCTGGAAGAAAACGAAGAAGGCGGCGAGCTCCCGAAGCTCGCCGC
>JBKQKS010000013.1:0-2925 GCA_052147395.1 Roseiarcus sp. | reverse complement strand
CCGCCCGCGCCGCCGCCGCCGCCTCCGCCGCCGACGCCCGATTGCAATTGTGGGCAGCATTGTCTGACGATGTTGCCCGACTGGAAGCGGGAAGCGTCGCTAGCGTCGCCGAGGCGCCGCTGTGGCCCGAGCGTAAAATGCCGGCTTGGGCAAGCGAAAGCTGGCATGCGCTTCGCGACGCCCTCAGCGCGACCAACGCACGCGGCCGGCGCGCGCCGGCCAAGGTTGCGGATAACCGCAACTGGCAAGTCTGGTTCACCTGGTACGAGGAACGCCTCGCGGGCGGCTCGCGCGGCGAAGATTCTGAAATGGCGTTCGCGACCGTGCCCGAAGAGGTATGGAAACAGGGCGCAGCGGAGGGGAACGCCTGGATCGCCGAGCGCTTGCGGGCGATCGGCGAAAGGCCCTTGCTGCCGGCTGTGACAGACGACCCGCCGCCGCCCGTCGACGGCGCCGTTTCGCCGGTCGCCTACGGCTGGGTCCAGCGCCCCGATAGCGAAACCGAGCGCCGCATCGCTGCCATCGGCGGCGCGCAGAATTTTCCGCTGTACAGCAACGCCGCGGGCGCACAGGACCATCAGCAGCAGCTCGATCTGTGCCGGCGGAACGCGCAAAAGCTCGTCGAAGAGATCGAACGGACGCGGGAAACCAACGCCATCCCGCGCGACTACGAACCGCCGCTGCGCGAATACTTGGATGTCCTACCGCAGCGAGCCGGGGAGGGCAGCGTCGCGCTCGCCTATGACGAGATGCGCTATATGTATGGCCTGTACCGGCGCGATGCGCGGCAGTTGCCCAACGCCTTCGCCAGCCGGCTGGCGCGGCTGATCGAGAACCAACTCGCGCTCAACGGCTTTTATGACTGGCCGCGCCGGCACCAGAAGGCGGTCGCCGAGGGCGATTGGGGCAAGGCGGCGTTTCCCGAGGAGGCCGTGCCGTCCTGGCGGCGGGAGATCGAAAAACGCACCCCAAACCTGTTCGAGCCGCCGGTCGCCGAGGATTTTGGCCGCATCGAACGGGCCGAACCGCCGTCCGCGCCGGCCGAGCCGATTCCGAAGGATGTCGTCGGCCCGCCGCCGCTGCCCGCCGAGGCGCCCGACCCAACGAAGTCGCGCCAGTATCAGCTCGCCGTCGCCGCCAACGAGCTCTGGGCGACTTTCCTGAAGGGCAAGGATTTGCCCGTCGCGATCGAAGGCTGGAGCAAGGCGGCGCAGGAACTCGGCCACGCCGTGACGCCGTTTCTCGACTTCTTGCGCAATCTGATGTCGTGACGGAGCGCGTTCCCCGTGGGCGCGAGAGCGTGGCCTTACGGCGACATAATACCGATTACATTCATGTCGGTTCGGTCGGCAAGAAATTCACGCTTTTGGTATCATGTCCCCGTTAGCAGTTAAGACGAGCCCATGCCGCCGGCTCGAGCGTTTCCGAAGTCGTCGGTCGACTTATATCTCGCAGACCTCGCAACCGAAGAGCTGGCGGTGCATCCAGCAGCCCACGCAAAATCCGAGAACAGACTCGAGCCATGTCAGCATGAAACAGGTGGCTACCACCGCGATAATCCATACGTTATCCACATGGAAAAGCCGAAGGGTCAAACAGGTAACCCCAAGCGCAGCTCCCAGAATCCAGGCAAACCGCTTGGGGGCGGTCGGCTTCCAGACCGGCCGCATTTTCACGGTAATCAGCGTCCCCAGAATCCCTACCGGGCTTAGAGGCGTCAAGCCAAAGATGGCCGCTATCGCCATGTCGAAGATCACGAATGGCCCCACGTAAATGACAGGATCGAGCTGCGGGGCTGCAAGCAGAATGAAAATCGTCGTGCCTGAAATAATGTTCAGCAAACCGGCCCGAGCCCTCGTTGCAGTCTCGTTGATGCAAGGGCTCTGATATCCGGTAACCGGCTCGCCCATGGCCCACCATGGAGTCGTAAGAAAAGTTCCCGCCCGTGTAGTTGCCGTCGACATAACCTCACCATTTGCTTATGCGGAACACGGCCCTAGGCTTATCCCGTTGACTCAGATCGCCACCACGACGTGGCTGAGAAATGATCTGGTCGCAGCTGACGGCCGTTACTGGCCCCGGTCTTCGAGGAACCCCGCGACCGCACTTCGGGCCTCCGTGTCGACCGCAAGCCCAGAGCGGCGCTGGTATCAGCTATTAGGGGGTTACCTGAGTCAACGGGATAAGCCTTCACGGCCTTCGCGGTGCTCCTTTTCATCCCTCTTTCTGCGTTGCCTAATAAGTATACCGCGGACCCGGGTACTGTCAACGGCCGGCTTATGAGAGCCGCTCGATCAGGAAATTGTGGGCGCCGCCCTCCTGCTTCGACGCGACGAGCTCGGCGCCCGTCGTCCGGCAAGACGCCGTGAAGTCGGCGAGGCCTTCTTTCAGGGCGTTGCGTTCCTGGCTGGCCCTCACCCCAACCCTCTCCGGCTCCTTCGACAAGCTCAGGATGAGGGCGGGAGAGGGGGGCCAAATCCGGCGACGCACGCCACTAGTGCGCGAGCGCCCGCATCGCCGACTCGACCCCGTCGGGGGTGAGCGGGAACATTCGGCCGCCGAACACAGAGGCGACGAGGGCGGTCGATTGCGAATACCCCCACTGATCGTGCGGCGTCGGGTTGATCCACACGCTGCGCGGCCAGGCCGTCGTCACGCGGCGCAGCCAGGTCTCGCCGCTCTCCGGATTCATGTGCTCGACCGCACCGCCGATCGCAAGAATCTCGTAGGGACTCATCGCCGCGTCGCCGACGACGATGACGCGGTGGTCGCGGCCGTAGGCATTGAGAATGTCGGACGTCGCCGTGCGCTCGTCGAAGCGGCGGCGGTTGTCGCGCCACACGCTTTCATAAATGCAATTGTGGAAATAGAAATGTTCGAGCCGCTTGAACTGCAGCCGCGCGGCCGAGAACAGCGCCTGCGCGT
>JBKQKS010000012.1:0-8151 GCA_052147395.1 Roseiarcus sp. | reverse complement strand
AATGTTTGTCACACGTAACGGAATGGAAGCGTTGTCTTCGGTAGCTCGCGACGATCTGAAAACAAACCTGCCGAACATTGTCGTCGTCGATCTGAATATGCCTGTATTGTCGGGAGAAGTTTTTCTTCGGCTATTGCGTACGGAGTTGCAACTTCCTTCACTACCTGCGGTCGTATTGACGACGTCGAACGAAAAACCCGTCCACGACGCCGCAATGGCCGCCGGCGCGGATCAGGTGTTCGTCAAACCGGGATCATTGCGCGAACTCGAGTTGATCGCCCGCGAGATCCTGGAAATCGGCGTCCGCCGCGCGCCGGAAATCAGTAGACGCCCGGTATGAGCCGCCACGTGCGCGCCCGGTAGGCGTCGTATTCAGCGCCGAAATGTTCGGCGAGCAGCCGCTCCTCGGCGTTGATGCGCGCGACGACCGGGATCAGCATCAATGCGACGAGCCCGACGCCGATGAGCGAGCCGAAAGCGAGCGCCCAGCCTAGACAGAGCGTCAGCATGCCGAGGTAGCTCGGATGGCGGATGACGCCATAGAGCCCCGATGTCACGAGCCGGTGTCCGGGCTGGATCGCGACGAGGCCGGAGAATCTTTCGCCGAGCACGTAGACCGGCGCCAGCCTGAGCGCGCCGCCCAGCGCATAGAGCGCTGCGCCCGCCCAGCGCACGCCTTCGCCGCCGACCAGCAGAAAACCCGTGCGCTCGCACAAGGGCGGCGCGACCGCGCCGGCGAGGCCGAGTACGGCGAGCGCGCCGATGACCCAGCGGTTGGAGCGGTCTTCGCGGACCCCGGAGCTCAACGAGGCGCGGGTGAAAAACGCCGCGACGAGCAGCGCGAACGTCACCACGACCACGGCGACGAGCGGGCCATTGGCGGCGAGCGCGGAAAACCCGCCCGCCGCGAACACGGCGAGGCCGAGGAAAACGGCGACGGAGCCGAGGCTCAACGCCGCCATGCGCGGTTTCAACATCGGGCGCTCCGTTCGCGGCTCGTGCGCCCGTTAGATAGAACCGCCGCAGCAGGAACGCCACCACCGGAGGAAACGATGTCGCGACCGCCTCATGAGCTCCAAGCGCGCGGCCGTCGAAGCCAAGGACGAGGTGAAGCGGCGCATCGAGGAGGCCTCGCATTACGCGCTGAGCCGCCAGTGCGGCTTCTCCTCGACCGCCCACGGCAACGACCTCGGCGAAGCCGACCAGTGGCTGAAGCTCGCGCGCTGCGTCGAGATCGCGACGGAGGTCTGGGGCGGGGCGTGAGAGCGTAGCGCCCCGCGTCACGATCCCGCGCGCGCTTCCCCGACTCGCCGCCCCCCTCATCCTGAGGCGGCGCGAAGCGCCCTCGAAGGATGAGCGGGTTAGCCGGTCCGGTGGTGACCGGAGCAGATTCCCCGGCGGCGCCACTCTGTAGCCGAGGTCCCTCATCCTGAGCTTGTCGAAGGGCGACCTCGGTCGGCGCGTAAGCGCCTCATTCTCACACGACTCTTCCAAGCGGACGAAGCGAGGTCAACGACCTCGCCTACAATGGCGCCCGGGAAATTGCCCCGGTTACGTCCGGTGGCGCCAGGAACCTTTTTCGGCTGACCTGCCGCCTCGACGGCTTGCACGACCGTCGGCGTCTCGCGGCCCGTCCTTCGAGGCCGCTTCGCTCCTGAGCTTGTCGAAGGGGCCTCAGGACGAGGTCCGTGGGCGCGTCACCCCCGCCTTTCCCCTGCCGCCACGTTGTCCTCGATCACGGCGGCGAGCTCGGCGCGGGCTTCGAAATGCGGCATGTGGCCGATGCCGGGGAACAGGTGCAGGGCGATCGCGCCGGAGAGGCCGCGGGCGTGGATCGCCGGGATGATCTGGTCTTCGAGCCCGAACACGAGCCGCGTCGGCCCTGAATAGCGGGCGAGGTAGGGGCGAACGTCGAAGCCCTGCTCGCCATTGGGGAAGAACGTCGCGGCGATGCGGGTCTGGGTCTCGACGAGGTCGCGCTCACGGCGCTGGCGCAGCGTCGTCTTCACCATCGCCGTCCCCAGCGCCGCGAAATCGCTCGCCAGCCGGCGCAGCCAGGCCGAGAGGATCGCTTCGCTGCGCGCGGTGAGGAAGCCGAGGATGAACTCTCCGTCGATGTCGGTCCCGAGCCCCGCCGGCGCGAGCAGCGTCAGCGAGCGCACCAGATCCGGCCGCCGCGCCGCGAGGCCGGCCGCTACCGCGCCGCCCAGCGAATGGCCGACGAGATGGGCGCGTTTTATGCGCTCGACCTCGAGGGTCTCCTCGAGCGCGTCGGCGAAGGCGTCGATGGTGACCTCGTCGCCGAGCGGCGACAGCCCGTGGCCGGGGAGATCGACCGCGAGCGCGCGCCGACCCGGCGTGATGTGGCTTTGCAGCGGCCTCCAGCCGTTGAGATCGGCGCCGAAGCCGTGGAGATAGACGATCGGCGCGCCTTCGCCGGCGGCCAGCCACTCGCGGTTCAGGCCGCGCTGCGGCGCCGCGGCGGCGGCCTCGACGTCGCTCGCCTGGACGCGCCCGTGCGGCCCCGAGCCGGCGACGCCCGAAATCTCGACGCCCAACGCCCGCGCCGTCATGCGCGCCTTCGGCGTCGCGCGCAGGCCCTCGGCCGCCGGCGCCGGTAGGACCGGAGCCGGCAGGACCGGCGCCGGCGCCGCATCGGAGATCCGAGCGGGCATAGGCGCGGGCGAGACGGGCGGGCGCGGCTCGACGGGCTCAAAGGGCTCGTCCGCCGCATAGAGCCAGCCGACGACGGCGCCGACCGGCAGCTTCACGCCGACCGGCCCGATGAGACCGCGTACGATGCCGGCGAAGGGCGCCTCGATGTCCATCGCCGCCTTGTCGGTCTCCATCTCGAACAGAGGCTGGCCGCTGGCCACTTGATCCCCCTCCGCGACGAACCAGCGGGTGATCTTGCCCGACTGCATCTCCATGTCGACGCGGGGGAGGATGATCTCGAACGCCATTTCAGATGCGGCCTTTCGCCAGTTTTCGCGCGGCGGCGACGATGTCGGGGGTCTGCGGCACGGCGGCCGCTTCGAGCACGGGGCTGTAGGCGATGGGGGCCTCGGCGCCGCCGAGCCGCAGGATCGGCGCATCGAGATAATCGAACGCCTCGCTCTCGGCTATGCCCGCGCTGATCTCGGCGCCGATGCCGAGGGTCTTGACGCCCTCGTAGACGCACATCAGCCGCGAGGTCTTCTTCACGCTTTCGGCGATGGTCGCCATGTCGAGCGGACGCAACGCACGCGGGTCGATCACTTCGGCTTCCACTCCCTCTCGCGCCAAAACTTCGGCGGCGTCGAGCGCTCTCCCCGCCATCACGCCGGAGGCGACGATGGTGACGTCCCGGCCGCGCCGACGCACCGCGGCCTTGTCGAGCGGAACGGTGTAACGGCCCTCGGGCACGGGACCTTTGCTCTTGTATAGCAGCTTCGGTTCGAAAATCAGCACCGGATCGGGATCGTCGATCGCCGCGAGCAACAGGCCTTTGGCATCGTGGGGCGTGGTCGGCTCGACGACCTTGAGGCCCGGCACGTGGGCGTACCACGCCTCCAGGCTCTGGCTGTGCTGCGCAGCGCCGCCGAGGCCGGCGCCGGTCGGCATCCGATAGACCACCGGCGCCGAAATCGAGCCGCCGAGCATGTAGCGCACCTTGGCCGCCTGATTGACGATCTGCTCCATCGCCAGCAACGAGAAATCGCTGAACTGGAACTCGTAGACGGGCCTCAAGCCCGTGAGCGCCGCGCCGAGCGCGACGCCGGCGCTGGCGAGCTCGGAGATCGGGATGTCGATCACCCGGTCGGCGCCGTAGCGATCGACGAGATCGCCGGTGACCCCGAAGGCGCCGCCGTAGACGCCGATGTCCTCGCCCATCAGGAACACCCGCTCGTCGGCGTCCATGGCGATCGCCAGCGCCTCGCGGATGGCCTCGGCGTAAGTGAGCTCGCGAACCGCGGCGTCCATGGCGGGCGTCCTTGCTTCTCTGGGCAATGAAGTCGGCTCAGACAGTATAGACGTCGCGCAGCAGGTCGGCCGGCGAGGGCCACGGGCTCGCTTCGGCGAACGCGATGCCTTCGGCGATCTCGCGCTCGGCTTTTGCGCGCACCGCCTCGATGTCGGCCGTCGTCATCAGGCCGAAAGTCTGCAAATCGCGCTCGAAGGCGAGGATCGGATCGCGCGCCTTCCAGGCCTCGATCTCCTCCTTGCTGCGGTAACGGTTGCGATCGGAGCGCGAATGGCCGCGGGTGCGGTAGGTCTTGCTCTCGATCAGCGTCGGACCCTCGCCGCGCCGCGCCCGCTCGGTGGCGGCATACGCCGCGTCGGCGACGGCGGCGAAATCGTTGCCGTCGACGATCACGCCCGGAATGTCGTAGCCGACCGCGCGGGTGGCGACGTCTTTGACCGCCGTCGAGCGCGCGAGCGAAACCGACATGGCGTAGAGATTGTTCTCGCAGACGAACACCACGGGCAGCCGCCACACCGCGGCGAGGTTGAGCGACTCGTGGAACGCGCCCTCGTTGTTGGCGCCGTCGCCGAAGAACGACACGACGACGGCGCCGGTCTTCAGCCGCTTCTGCGCCAGCGCCGCGCCGACTGCGATCGGGATGCCGCCGCCGACGATGCCATTGGCGCCGAGGTTGCCCTTCATCGGATCGGCGATGTGCATCGAGCCGCCGCGGCCGCGGCAATAGCCGGTCTCGCGGCCGAGGAACTCGGCGAACATTGGCTTCATCCGAGCGCCCTTGGCGATGCAATGGCCGTGGCCGCGATGGGTCGAGGTGATCAAATCGGCGTCGCTCAGCGCCGAGCAGACGCCGACCGCCGTCGCCTCCTGGCCGATCGAGAGGTGCATGGTGCCGTAGCTCTTGCCGCGGACATAGGCGTCCTCGGCGCTCTCCTCGAAGCGGCGGATCAGATGCATCTTCAAGAGCGCGTCGCGGAGCTCGCGAAGCGAAAGCCGGTCGTAGGCGGCAGGGCGATTGGGCGGCGAAAACGGGTTCATGCGAGACCCTGGTCGAGGAAGCGGTATCCGGGGCAGATTCCCGGGCGGCGCCATTCTGTAGCCGAGGTCGTCGACCTCGGTCGGCGCGTAAGCGCCTCATTCTCACACGACCCTTCCAGGCGGAAGGAGCGAGGTCAACGACCTCGCCTACAAGGACGCCCGGGAAATTGTCCCGGTTACAGGAAGCGCGCGTCCGTCTCGTCGAGGCGGCGGCGGATCTCGGCGATCGCCAGCGTCTCGTCGAGCGCGCAGTTTTCATGAGTGAGAAGCTCGCCGGCCTCGATCGGCTGGAGGACTTTCGAGCGTTCGGCGAGGCCGATCGTGAGCGGACCGTGGGCCTCGATTTCCGCGGCGAAGCCGACGGCGGAAATCCTCGTCACGTACTTATCTCCCCTTGGTCTCGCCTCGACGGCGGTCGGCTTCGCTTGCCACCGAAACGGCGCGGCGACTAGAGGGCGCGCAAGCGAAAGAGCAGAATAATCGCCCATCGGGCGCATCGGACCTAACTCGCGTCCTGCATCGCTGGCGAACGGCGCTGCGGGGACCGCGGGACCTGTTATTGAACTATTGACAATTCGTCAAGCCGAATGTTCCAATATTCAGCGATCAGCAATTGACAGGCGGGGGACGCGAGCGCACCAGTTCCCGAAAGCTCGCCCGCGATCTCGGGGCGTGCTGCGATCCCTCCCGTCAGCGCACGTGGGTCCAGATGAAGACCGTCGAAGACGAGCTCGAAGCTTCGGGCGCGGGGTCCGCGGGACGACGTTCGCCGCGGCTGCGCCAGCGCGTCGCCTGGATGTACTACGTCGAGGAGATGACGCAGAGCACGATCGCCGATGCGCTCGGCATCGGACGCATCACCGTGGTGCGCCTGCTCGCCGAAGCGCGCTCGATGCACGAGGTGCGCATCACCCTGAGCCGCGACATCGCCGATCTCTCGCGGCTGGAGATCGAGCTGCAAAAGCGCTTCGGCCTGCCCGAGGCGATCGTCGCGCCGCGATCGTCGCCGCGCGCCGACGCGCGATCGATCGTCGCCGCCGCCGCCGGCCCGTTCATCTCCGACATGCTGCAGCCCGACATGACGATCGGCCTGGGCTGGGGGCGCACGCTGAGCCGGTCGCTCGGATTCATCCGCGAGCGCCACGCGCCCCGGCTCACGGTCGTCTCGCTGCTCGGCGGCATCACCCGCGCGAGGGCGGCCAACCCCGCCGAATTCGCCTGGGAATTCTCGCGCGTGTTCATGGCCGAATGCTTTCTCATCGCCGCGCCGGCGATCGTCGACAGCCCGGCGACCAAGCACGCGCTGATCGAAAGTTGCGGGCTCAAGGAGGTTTTCGATCTCTCCAAGCGCCTCGACGCGGTGGTGGTCGGGGTCGGCTCGCTCAGCCGCCCGACCACCGAATTCTACGGCGTCGTTCCCGACCGGGAACTCGATTCGCTGCGCGCGGCCGGAGCGGTCGGCGAGGTACTCTACAATTTCTTCGACATCGACGGCCGGCTGGTCGACCATCCGCTCAACGGGCGGGCGATGTCGATCCCGATCTCGTCGGTGCGCCAGGCGCCGATCCGCGTGCTCGTCGCCGGCGGGGCGGAGAAAGCCGAAGCGATGATCGGCGCGTTCCAATTGCTGCGCCCGACCGTGTTCATCACCGACGAACTCGCCGCAGAGGCGTTGCTCAGCGGGAGCGGGGCGGCGAAGTAGTCGTCTCCCCGCAGCGGTCGGCAGCTCAACGGGTGGAATCGACCCATTGCAGACCGTCGCGAGGTGGCAGAAAAACCAAGTAATCCGCAAATTATGGATATACGTGAGCTATAAGCTCCAAGGGCTCATATTGACCTCTACCAACGGAAACGCCTCCAGGCGAGCAAATTCCACATTTGAGCTTATGCGACCGCCCAAACGTGCTCACACCAGCTCAATCGAGGTCGGTAACGGCTTCCCAGCTTTCCCCGTCGAACACGATTTTATCTCTGGGCGTCAATTTGAGTTCGAAGCGGCCCGCCACGTTGGTTGTAACAGCGCTCTTGTAACCCTCATTGACGGCCAGCTTCAGTAACGCGGCCTTTATAGCAGCGAGGGGCATCCCTCGCCTTTTCATGTTCTCTGCCTTGCGAGCAAATTCAGAATTCTTTGTAGCGCGGCTCAGCGCTTCATTCTTTGCACCGCCGCTCGTCACGTCGCTCACCGTCCGTTTTTTGAATCACGAATATTATTGCTTCCGCTAACCTAGACAGAAGAATTAAGTAAGGTGGTATAAAGCTTTCACAATCAAGAAGTGCGCTATTTCGAATACTCAATCAACCTCTCAACGGGCAGCGATTCAACGAAAGAGCGCAGGAACTTCGCAATATCAGCGAGGTCGGAGAGATTGTAGTCGCGAATGTTTGCCTTCAGTTTATATGGATTCGGCGGTTCATATGGATATCGACTTATCTCAAATACTCCTTCGAATTCCTTCAGCGCCGTAATGAAATCCTTATTCAGTTTGGGTCGAAGTTCTTTATCGTATTCTGCGGTCAATTTTGCATGTATCTCCTTAGAGATGGCGTTAAAGAGTGTTTTCAACTTGTGACCAGTTTTTTCCGCAAGTGCTGAAACGATGGATATATCTGGCATGTCAGTGTCAGCAGTATAAAGTCGCTCGGCTGAAAGGCTTTTCAGGTAAAGTTCTATGGAAATAGCTGCTGTGTTCATGAACGGAAGCAAGACACCGCTCCCAGGAGGCTGATGAGACAAGAGCCTACAAGCATTCTCGTACTGATTTGCTGCGTCGAGGATCTGGCTATCTGGAATTTCTCTTCGCTTTGACCAAGGGACATCACATCGTGATTCAGGCCGATTTGTCGCCATAACCCTTCTCCGCACGTGCTACGAATATTGCTCCGAACGTTGAGAACAATCCATGCTCACCTGCGCATTATATCACCGATATCGATCGGCGACTACTAGCCCGACTTCGCGGATTCGCCTGTGGATAACCCATTTTTGGACGAGCTCAGCGAGTGTAAGTAATTGAATTTATTCATGTGTCTTTCGACAAGATCGCCAAAAACCGTTGTAGTGAAGACCAAATAGACTGGCCGGGGATTCCAATTCGCGCGGGATCGTGTCAAGCGTCCCGCGCAACCGATTCGTTCGTTTTGCTTGC
>JBKQKS010000011.1:0-7113 GCA_052147395.1 Roseiarcus sp. | reverse complement strand
AACACAGTCCGGAACAGAGCGAGACGCCCCCGATGAGGAAACCAACGACTGGAGAGCCGTATGCGGGAAAACCGCACGTACGGTTCGGAGGGAGGGGAGGCCCAAAAGGCCTTCCCTACCCCTATCGCTGTTCCGCAAGACAGAAGGGCCGACGAGTTTGCCGACCAGCAGGTGCGGGCTATAGACAAATTCTCGATGGACCGAGCAGCGGACCCGCGTGGATGCCCGGGACTAGCCCGGGCATGACGGCGGCGAGGGCGTCCTCAAGTATCTTACAGCCGATGGGGACGAGCCCGGGGGCGGCCACGACGAAATTGCGAGCGACGCCTCACGCCTTCTTCATCGCCAGCGCGCCGGTCTTGAACAGCATACCCGCGACCCCCGCGCCAAGCAGCGGGGCGATGATGAACAGCCACAATTGCAGCACTGCCTTGCCGTTGGCGGCCATGCCGACGAGCGCCGGACCGATCGAGCGGGCGGGGTTGACCGAAACGCCGGTCACGTTGATGCCGACGATGTGGATGACGACCAGCGTGAGGCCGATCGCGACGCCGGCGAACTGAGACGGCGCGCCCTCCTGCGTCACGCCGAGGATGCACACCAGGAAGAAGAAAGTCGCGACCGCCTCGAACACGAAGGCGGAGACTACGTTGTATTCGCCGAGATAGCCTGGGCCCCAGCCGTCCTGGCCGAGCGAGCCGGTCCAGCCGTGCGACTTGCCGCTGAGGATGATGTAGAGCACGATGGCGCCGACGATGGCGCCGATCACCTGCGCGATCCAATAGGTGATCATGTCGGAAAGGCTCATGCGCCCGGCGACATAGACGCCGAAGCTCACCGCCGGATTGACGTGGCAGCCCGAAACCGGACCGATGCCGTAGGCCATCGCGACGATGGCGAGGCCGAAGGCCATGGCGATGCCGAGCACGTCGATGCTGGTTGCCCCCGTTCCCATGCCGCCGATGACGGCGGCGCCGCAACCAAAGAAAACGAGCGCGAACGTGCCGATACCCTCGGCCAATGCTTTGTTCATTATGTACTCCCCCTCGCGGCCGCAGAGTTTCGGGCGCGCCGCGCCTGCGGACGCTAGCAGACGCCTCAACCCTACGTAAACCCGGTTCGCGGAGTTTCCCCCGGGGGATGTGGCGCGCGGGGCGCATTGCTTTCGCATCCGCCCCCGCTATATATGCGCCCGCTTCGCCGACCCCCTCGGCGCTCCGGGAGCCCCGACTTTGTTGATCACCCCCGCCTTTGCACAAGCCGCCGGCGCGACCGGAAGCTCGACCGACATGCTGATCCAGTTCGCGCCGTTCATTGTCATCTTCGCGATCATGTATTTCCTCATCCTGCGGCCGCAGCAGCAGAAGCAGAAGGATCAGCGCACGATGGTGCAAGCCGCCAAGCGCGGCGACGTCATCGTCAGCACGGGGGGGCTGATCGGCAAGATCACCAAGTCGACCGACGACAACGAGGTCGAGGTCGAGATCGCGCCCAATGTCCGGGTGCGGCTGGTCCGCTCCGGGATCGCGGAGGTGAGGGCGAAGGGCGAGCCGGTCAGGGAGAGCTCGGCTCAGAAGAAAGACGCCGCGAGCAACTGAACCGCGCCCCCCTTCCTTTGTTTCAGCAGGATTTCCGAAAACCGCTGACCACTTTTCGGCAATCCTGCTCAGAGATCCCGACGCATGCTTCATCTTGCCGCCTGGAAAGTCGCCTCGATCCTGGGGATGGTGCTCGTCGCGGCGCTGCTCATCGTCCCGAGCTTTCTCTCTGCCGAGACGGTCGAGAGCCTGCAAGCCAGGCTGCCGTCGTCGCTTCCCGTGCGCCCGATCGTGCTCGGCCTCGACCTGCAAGGCGGCGCGCAGCTGCTGATGGAAGTCGACAGCGCCTCGCTGATCAAGTCGCAGGTCGAGAACCTGCGCGACGACGTGCGCGCCAAGCTGCGCGAGGGCCGCATCTCGATCACCGGCGGCTTCGCGACGCTGCCGCGCGGCGTGTCGGTGCGCATCGCCGAGCCCGACGAACGGGCGAAGGCGCTGAGCCTCGTCCAGTTGCTCGACCAGCGCGTCGGCGGCGCGCTCTCCGGCGCGAGCGGGCACTCGCTCGACGTTGTCGACAACGGCCAGGGCGCGATCGCGGCGACGCTCACCGACGCTGCGATCAATGACAAGATCAAGCGCGCGGTCTCGCAGTCCATCGAAGTGCTCAACCGCCGCCTCAACGGAGTCGGCACCAAGGAGACCAGCGTCCAGCAGGAGGGCTCGGATCGCATCGAGATCGAAGTGCCCGGCTTGCAGGACACGAGCGAGCTCAAGAAGCTGCTCGGCGCCACCGCGAAGCTGGAGTTCCGCCTGGTCGCCGATGCCGGCGAACCGCCGGGCGATGTCGAGATGCTGCCGCAGACCGACCGTCCCGGGCTGCTGCCGGTCGAGAAGCGGGTGATGGTCGAAGGCGAGGACCTCACCAACGCGCAGCCCGGCTTCGACCAGCGCACCGGCGAGCCCGACGTCAGTTTCAATTTCAATTTTCGCGGCGCGCAGCGCTTCGGACAGGTGACGACCGAGAACGTCGGCCGGCCGTTCGCCATCGTGCTCGACGGCAAGGTCATTTCGGCGCCGCGCATCCTGGGGCCGATCACCGGCGGCTCGGGGCAGATCACTGGCAATTTCACCGTGCAGGAGGCCGACCGCCTCGCGGTGTTGCTGCGCTCCGGCGCACTGCCGGCGAAGCTCACCGTCGTCGAGGAGCACACCGTCGGCCCCGGGCTCGGCCAGGATTCTATCGACGCCGGCAAACACGCGGCCTTCGTCGGCGGCGCGCTGGTCGTCGTCTACATGCTGGCGACCTATGGGATCTTCGGCGTGTTCGCCGATCTTGCGCTCGCCGTGCACATCCTGTTCATCTTCGCCTCGATGGCGCTGCTGGGGGCGACGCTGACGCTGCCCGGCATCGCCGGCATCGTGTTCACCATCGGCATGGCGGTCGATTCCAACGTGCTGATCTACGAGCGCATCCGCGAGGAATCGCACATGGGGCGCTCGGTGGTCTCGGCGCTGGATGCGGGCTTCAAACGCGCCTTCGCCACCATCATCGATTCCAACGTGACGATGTTCGTCGCCGCGGTCATCCTCTATCTGTTCGGCTCCGGCGCGGTGCGCGGCTTCGCCGTGTCGCTGGGCCTCGGCATTCTCACCTCGATCATCACCGCCGTAACGATGACGCGCATGATGATCGCGCTGTGGTACCGCCGCGGCCGGCCGACGAGGCTGCCGATATGAATTCCCTTCTCCCGCCTCTCCTGAAAGGCGCCCCTCTTGTAGCCGGGGGCGCCGACCCCGGCAGCCGCGCTCACCGCGCGCGGCTACAAAGGGGCTCCCTTCATGCATCAAGGCGCCCGAAGCGGATGAGAACTCATCTCAACCTCATCCTGAGCCTGTCGAAGGATGTCGAAGGAGCGGGAGAAGCTGGCGCGAAGCGCCGGATGAGGGGCGACGCCGCCCGCGCCGCTCCTGAAAACCCTCACCCCAACCCTTTCCCGCTCGCGGGAGAGGGGGAATGGAAGCCATGAAACTGCTGCGCCTCGCGCCCGAGAACACCAAGATCAGCTTCATGCGCGGCCGCCGCCTGAGCTATCCGCTCTCGGCGGCGCTGTCGATCGTCGCGGTGACGATGTTCTTTGCCGTCGGCGTGAACTACGGCATCGACTTCGCCGGCGGCACGCAGGTGGAGTTGCGCGCCAAAAGCGGCGACGCCGATCTCGCCACGTTGCGGCAAACAGCCGAGAGCCTCGGGCTCGGGCCGGTGGAGGCGCAGCGCATGGGGGCGCCGTCCGACGTGACGATCCGCCTCGACGTGCAGCCCGGCGGCGAGCAGGGACAGATGGTCGCGATCAACAAGCTGCATCAGGCCTTCGACCCCGGCTACGAATTCCGCAGCGTCGCCGAGGTCGGGCCGCGCGTCTCCGGCGAATTGGTGAAGAGCGGCACGCTCGGCGTCGTCGTCGCCATCCTCACGGTGCTCACCTATCTGTGGTTCCGCTTCGAGTGGCAGTTCGCGGTCGGCGCCATCATCGGCACCATGCACGACCTGCTGCTCACCGTCGGGTTCTTCTCGGTGACCCGGCTCGAGTTCGATACGACGTCGATTGCGGCCATTCTCACCATCCTCGGCTATTCGCTCAACGAGACCGTGGTCGTGCTCGACCGCATCCGCGAGGTGATGCGCAAGTACAAGAAGATATCGACCGCCGACATCATCGACATGTCGGTCAACGCCGTGCTGCCGCGCACCATCATGACGGCGACCACGGTGTTCCTGGCGCTGTGCGCTTTGTTCTTCCTCGGCGGCCACGTGATCCGCTCGTTCTCGGCGGCGATGATCTGGGGCATCTGCGTCGCCACCTATTCGTCGATCTTCATCTGCTCGCCGATGCTCATTTATCTCGGCGTGCGCGCCGACACACTGGACAAGAACGTCGCCGACGCGGACGCCGTCAAACGATGACCCGCAAAGCCTTCGCGCCGGGCGCGCATGTAATCGAGGCCTATGGCAAGGGCGGCTTCCGCTTCGCCGGCATGTCGCATGTCGGCTCGATCCTGGCGACGCCCAAGGGCGTTAGCGCGGTCGCGGCGGCGTCGGTCGGCGAACTCGGCGTCGATGACCTCGCGCGGCTCATCGCAGAGCTCGAGGCCGAGCCGGGCGTCGTCGAATATGTCGTGATCGGCACGGGGGAAACGATGCGGCCCGCGCCGGCGCCCCTGGCCGCCCAATTGCGGGCGCGCAAAATTGGCTTCGAGGCGATGGCGACCGGGCCCGCCTCGCGCATCTACAACGTGATGATCGACGAGGGGCGGCGGGTCGCGGCGCTGCTCATCGCGGCGCCGTGAGCGCGGCGGCGTTCGAGCACGCCAGCGCGCTCGCTCGCGCCGCCGATCGAGACCGCTGGATCGCGGCGCTGTTCGCCCCAGAGTCGGACCGCAAGCATCTCCATGCTCTCACCGCCTTCGCCCACGAGATCGCGCGCGCGAGACATGCCGCGCGCGAGCCGCTCGCAGGCGAGATGCGGCTGATGTGGTGGCTGGAGGCGATTCTAGGCCAGCGCGACGAGGCTCTAGCGAACCCGCTGGCGGCGGCGTTGCTCGCGACCATTGCCGAGCGGGCGCTGCCGAAGCCGCGCTTCGAGGCCTGGCTCATCGCCTGGCGCGACGACCTCTACCGCCCGATGCTCGATCCGGCCGCGAGAGGGCGCGAGCTGTGGGCGCCGCTGTTCGCGCTTTCCGCCCGCGCGCTCGGCGGCGAAGCCGATGCGGCGGCGTTGCATGCCGGCGCCGCCGAGACGCTGCTCTACCAGCGCCAGTACGCGGCAGCGCTCGCCGAGATTTCCGCGGCCGAGGCGTCGCTGGCTGCGGCCGCCGGCCCCATCGCCCCCGCCTTCGCCACGCTTGGCGCCCTGAGGCTCGACGCGCGGCGGGGCTCGAGGGGCAAGCCGCCCGCGGCGCCGTGGCGGCGTCAGATCGCGATCTGGCGGTGGGGCTGAGCCCGCTCGGCGTCAGAGATCGGCGCTCGCCGCCACTTCGATTCCCGCCGGACGCCACGCCTCGCGCGCCGCGACCAGCGAGCCGCCGAGGTCTATGGCGCGGCAGGCGTCGATCGCGACGACCGTTGCCAAGCCGAGCCGCGCCGCGTCGAGCGCCGAATAGGAGACGCAGAAGTCGGTCGCCAGCCCGGCGAGCACGACGCGCGCAAAATCGCGTTCGCGCAAGTAGCCGGCGAGGCCGGTCGGCGTCGTGCGGTCGTTCTCGAAGAACGCGGAATAGGAGTCGATGCTCTGGCGAAAGCCCTTGCGGATGACGAGCTCGGCTTTGTCGGCCGCGAGGAGAGCATGGAACTCGGCGCCCTTAGTGCCCTGCACACAATGCACCGGCCAGAGCGTCTGCGCGCCGTAGGGCATGTCGACGCTCTCGAACGGCGCCCGGCCGGGATGATTGGCCGCGAACGACGCATGATTCCGAGGGTGCCAATCCTGGGTGAGGACCGCGTGTGAAAAACGTTCGAGGAGCCGGTTGATCGGCCGAACGACCGCGTCGCCCTCGGCGACCGCCAGCGCGCCGCCCGGGCAGAAATCGTTCTGCACGTCGACGACGATGAGGATGTCGCGTTCGGGGTTTTTGGGCGTCATGGCTCGGTCCTCTCGGGCGCAGCCGCCAGTGTAGCCGGGGGCGGCGAGCGGGGCCACTGTAGCCGGGGGCGCCGACCCCGGCAGCCGCGGTCAACGCCCGCGGCTACAAAAGGGCGCCTTCGGCGAGCTCGGGATGAGGGGGAAGACGGAGGCGTGACCTGCCGGACGAGCCGGCGAGGTTAGAGCCAATCCTCCGAGCGCAGCCCGTCGACGCGAGCGAATTCGCGCAAATTCGCAGTGATGACGATGAGGCCGCGACTGCGCGCGTGGCCCGCGATCAACGCGTCGAAACCGCCGATCGTCTGCCCGCGGGCGGCCAGCGCGGCGCGAATCTCGGCGGCATGGTCCGCCGCGGAATAGTCGAAGGCCAGCACCTCCAGCCGCGAGGCGAAATCTTCGACCTCGCGCCGGTTGTGTGCGGGGCGCGCCGACCGGGCGGCGCCATAGAGCAATTCGTTGATGGCGATCGTCGAGATCGCCATCGCGTCCGCTTCGGCGTTGAAACGCGCCAAAAGCGACGGCGGCCGATAGCGCAGCACGCGGATGCACAGATTGGAATCGAGGAGGTAGCGCAACACTACAGCGCGTCCCGCTCCTGCGCCTCCGGTTGATCGCGCTCCGGCAGGTCGATGCCCGGCCGGGCGAAAAAGTCGTCCCAGACAGCGTTCGAAGGCACGAGGACGCGCTTGGCCCCTTGGCGAAGAATGGTCACGTCTTTGACGTTTTCGGGGAAGGCGACGTCTTTGGGCAGACGAACCGCTTGGGAACGGTTGGATTTGAAAAGACGCGCGCGAGCCATGGCTTGTCCCATGTTGACAGCGTCGTATACAGAATTGGATATGTCAACAGTAAATCCAACACGTCGTTGACGATCCGCGGTGGCCTCATACGACGCCCCCAGAACGCTATATGCCATTTTGCCGCGGGCGAAGTGGTCA
>JBKQKS010000010.1:0-2677 GCA_052147395.1 Roseiarcus sp. | reverse complement strand
ACATCCTGGTCGAGATCGCGCCCGAGGCCCGCATCGGCATCCTCGACTATGTCGGAATCGTCCAGTTTCTCGAGGAGATGTTCCCGGCCCGCGTCGACGTCGCCAACCGCGCGGGGCTGAAGCCGCTTGTACGCCCCAGCGCCGAGCGCGAGGCGGTCTATGCTTTCTGACAAGGGCCGACGTTCGACCCGTTCGCGGCCTCCGACCTCGCCTCGACAGAGCCACGCACGTTCGCGATCATCTCCGAAGCCGCCGTCATTGAGCGCGAAGCGGAGCGCTCCACGGCGCCCAGGCCTGTAACCTTTCCCAGGGATTCGCATCTGACGCTCGGCGCCCATTCCGATCAAGGATTGGAAGACCGCCTTCGACCCGAAGCGGAAGTCCCGTGAGGTGGTTACGAGTTCTCAGAATTGGCATAGTTTACCCGGGGAGACGGCGATCGGGCTGCCCCCTTCGACTTGTCGAAGAGCCGCCTCTGTAAGGTTGCCGCCCAAAGATGGCCTTCGTGACCATTTCAAAGAGTTCCTGACCGTCATTCGTGCAGCCCTGCCCTCCGTGCTCGCGGGTTTCGCGCTTATGCTCAGGAGCGTTGCTGCCGGAATAGAAGAAAAGAGGAGTATCGTCACCACGAGCGCGCATTGTGTCCAGAAGAGCATAGCCCTCCCGAGGGCCTTCACGACGACCCATATCCGAAATGACAGCGCCGAACGATTGGCTTGAGAGGGCTTCTAGAGCGCTAACTGTATTTTTTGAGAGCACGAAGTGGATTCCAACTGCTTCAAACGCTTTTCTCTCATAAGTGTTATTATTTGGATTGTCGTCAACCCAGAGTATTAGTGAGTTTTTGGTACCCTCTTGAGCAAGAATTACAGCATTATCAACGCTTCTAACAACATCTTCAATTTGACTACCACCTTTGAGGTTTCGATCTATATCTTTAGTTTGTCCCGCAGCAGTAAGTGACACGACGGCGGAAAGTCTCATCTTTTGCAATTCGAGATATGTTTCATCTCGCTTGAAATCTCCGGGCGCAAATAATTGTCCTGCCCTGAACGCCACAAGATATGTAAAAACGCCTAACACGACAAATGGAAACGCAATTAGGAAATAAATTATCGGAAGTCTTTCTACCGAGGTTAACGAACTTCCGGTTATTATTACTAGGCATGCCAACCCATAAACTAATACTATGAACAGTGCGATGATGCCGAGCGGGTTTCTCGACAAGCTCTTGGCAGTAATACCGAATTCCTTTAGAGGATTTTGGTCCATCAGCGTTCTCCAATGCGCAAGCCGATCCTCACTGTGACGAATAGTGCGCTTATAATGAACCTCGTGGCAAGCGGGGCCAAACTTGATGGCCGGGACCTGCGTTGGGGTCATCTCTGGCGCGCAGTCAAGATTCTTGCAACACGATTCGACGTCGATAAAATCAGTGGGTTACGCGGTGCAGAAATCAGGTGCATAATCGTCCGCCCTCCGCCCATCGGTGACATCCGCCGGCGCGTCTGGATTCGGCAGGCGTGCACGGCGGTCATGGAGAGGGCGCCGATTCGCGGCGCTCGCCATGACGAACCGCGCCGCGGAATGAAGCCAGGACAAAGCGCCCATGCGCCGGCGCTCTTTACCCGCTCAATGCGCCTTGGCGACCAAAAAGTCCTTGGCCTCGTTGATCAGCGCCGCCATCGCGGTCGAACCGCCGTGGTCGGGATGGTGCTTCTTGATCAGCGCGCGATAGGCATCGTGGATCTCCTCGTCGCTCGCCCCGCTCGAGAGGCCCAGCGCCTGATAGGCGCGCTCGCGCGTCATCGGCCCGCCGTCGTCCTTCCGGGGCATGCGCTCCCTGTGGCTGAAGCCTTCGGCGCCGCCCGAGAACGCGCCGGCGAAGCGGTGGCTCATGTAGCCCTGCAGGAACATCGTCGCGTAGTCGTCGCCGGCCTCGCGGCAGAACTCTTGCAGACGCAGGCAGTCCGGGCGCGACAGATCCTCGAGCCGGCGGCCGGCGAACGGCCCGGTGAGCACGACGCCGCTCATCGCGCCACTGTCGGCGTCGTGAAACGTCTCCACAATGCGCGAGGCCCGCGTCCAGCCGTGCGAACCTTCCGATGACGCTTCCGGGCGCCGGGCGCGCTCTCGAGCCTCCCCACGGCGCGGCTTGCCGCGCAGCGGCGAATGGATCGACGCGTCTTCTTCGGTCGCCTCGAACATGCCGCGCAGCAGATAGACGAACAACGCGACTTGCGCGAGCACCAGCACGAGCCCCAACGGACCCGCGAGCAGCTTATCCATGTTCCCGGATCCGAACCTTTACGCCCACGCCCCGATTACGCGGCGCTCTTTCTCGGATACCGCCCGCGGCTTAAAGCGAACTTACCGCGAACGCCCGGTCACCGTCCTCGCGCTTGGCCTGCGTCGGCGGCGGGCGCGCCGGAGAGACTCGCGATCAGCACCGCCAAAACGCCCGTCAGGAACACGCCGTCGTAGGTCCCCGCGCCGCCGATCGACGCCACCGGCGCGCCGAGCCCCTGGATCTTGTCGATGTTCAGGAGATCGGCGCCAATCAGCGCGCCGAGGCTGCCGCTCACATAGGCGAGCGGCGCCGCATAGCGGCGAGAGAGAACCAGCGACACGATCGCCGAGGCGAGTGGCGGGGTGAATATCGGTTCGGCGATGCCGA
>JBKQKS010000009.1:0-6089 GCA_052147395.1 Roseiarcus sp. | reverse complement strand
GGCATCGCTGCTCTGGACATCACGCGCAATTTCATTTTCAGGTGATCCGCGGCACCCCGGGTCGCGGCAATCGCCGCTCATATCGGACGAGTTTTACGATTATTACCAATAGGTTAGCGGAGAATGGCTCATACCTATCTAAACTTAGGACTCTCTCGACGACTTCCCTCCCCATGAATGACTCAACTATATCCGCAACTGCGGACGCGGTTCTACTCAAGCGGGACGCGCTGTAGGGGCATGCGGTGCTTGACTCGGTCCTGCCCCGCCCGCCGCGACGAGCGCCAGCCGGGCGAGCGCGGGACGCGACTTCGAGCCGGTTCTCTTCATGATCGAGGCGCGATGGTTCTCGACGGTGCGTTGGCTGATGCCGAGGTCGGCCGCGATGTTCTTGCTGGGGTGGCCGGCGAGCACCCGCTCCATCACCTCGCGCTGTCGCGGCGTCAGACCCGCGAGGTGAGTCGCCGCCGTTTCGCGCCGTTCCAGCAACTTGCTCGAATCTTGCGACAGTTCGAGAGCCCGCTCGATGCTGGCGATCAGTTCGTCGCGGCCGATCGGCTTTTCGATGAAATCCAATGCGCCCGCTTTCATCGCCTCGACCGCCGTCGCCACGTCGCT
The DNA here is from genome assembly GCA_052147395.1 of Roseiarcus sp. Classification (GTDB taxonomy): domain Bacteria; phylum Pseudomonadota; class Alphaproteobacteria; order Rhizobiales; family Beijerinckiaceae; genus Roseiarcus. The sequence goes on along the minus strand of JBKQKS010000009.1, from coordinate 5,471 downwards.
GTTGCCGGTGATCATGATCGAGGGCAGGCGATGGCCGTCGTCATGGAGCTTGCGCAGCAACTCGAGCCCGCTCATTCCCGGCAGATAGGCGTCGATCAACAGGCAGGCGGAAGGACCGGGACGAAATTCCTCGAGAAACGCCTCTGAGCTCGCATACGTTTCGACGACGCGGCCGTCGTCCTCCAGCACGACGCGCAACGCCCCGCGAATCTGGTCGTCGTCGTCGACGACAACGATCTTGGCGCGATCGGAAGCGCTCGACTCTTGAACCGAGCGCACGGTGGGCGACGCAAACGCGGCGGGCGGCTTGGCCAGAAGTTTCTCGATCGCGTGCGTCAACTCCCTCAACTTGACCGGTTTGTTGAACTGAATGCAGTCGTGAAGGGCGATGTCGCGCAGGGCCTCGGTCGAGATATCTCCGGTGAGAACGATGAAGGGAATTTGTCGACTGAGCTGTTGCCGCAATTTCTGACAAACCTGGACTCCGTTCATGCCGTTCGGCAGGTTGTAATCGGCGAGGACGAGATCAGGTCGGATCGTCTTGCGAGCCGCCAGTTCGAGGGCTGTGGGGCCGTCGACGGCCGTTGCGGCGTCATAGCCCTCTTCGCGCAGGAAGAGTTCGAGGTGCTCGCGCACTTCTGGGTCGTCCTCGACGATCAGGATCGTTCCTGAGCGAGGCGCCGGCGCGGACGCGTCATCTACTACGCCGCGCGGAGGATGGTCAGGAGCCGACGCCGCGCCGCTCGGCGATAGCGGGACCTCGATCGAGAACACCGAGCCCTTTCCCTCCAGCGAGCGCACCCGGATGCGATGGCCAAGCAGTTCGCCGAGGCTCTTGACAATGGAAAGGCCCAGCCCCAGGCCGTGGCTGCGCTGGCGGGCCGCGTTGTCGAGCTGATGATATTCTTCGAAGATCGCCTGCAGCTCCGACGACGGGATGCCTACCCCTGTGTCCCAGATCTCGATGCGCAGCTTGCCCCCGCGGCGACGGCACCCGACGAGCACTTTGCCGCGCTGGGTGTATTTGAGGGCGTTCGAAAGCAGGTTGCGGATCATCTGCTCGATGAGACGCGGATCGCTGCGAATGGACAGAGAGCAGGGCATCACGCGCAAAGCGAGGCCCGCCGCCTGGGCATGGTAGGTCAATTCGTCCCTGAGGCAGTCGAACAGCTCGTTGACAAAGATGTCGGCTATTTCGGGCTTGACGGCGCCCACTTCGATCTGATTGATGTCGAGCAGCGTATTCAGCATGCCTGTCATCGCGCCCAAGGCTTCATCGATGCGTCCGACCAGATCCTGGGCTTTGTCCCCGACCACCCTCTTGGCCAGCAAGCCCTGAAGCAGGGCGAGCGTCTGCAACGGCTGGCGCAGATCGTGGCTCGCCGCCGCCAGAAAGCGCGATTTGGCGATGGTCGCCAATTCCGCTTGCCGCTTGGCCGCGGCCAGCGCATCCGCCGTGCGCCGCCTCTCGGTCACGTCCTCATAAGTGATGACGACGCCCTCGGTCTTCTCGTCACTGGTGCGATAGGGCAGGATCCGGCGTATGAACCAATAGCCGCTCCGACCCTGGATTTCCCGCTCGACCGGCGTTTGGCTCTTCAGGACTTTTCGCGCGTCGTCGAGGAGGGCGTCATCGGCGGCCAGCGACTTGAGATCGGTGAGCGGACGCCCCACGTCGCTCGGAATGACACCGAATAGCGCTTTCGTCGCCGGCGTGAAAAAGCGGATGTTGAAACGGGTGTCGAGGAAAATCGTCGCGACGTCGGTGCTGTAGAGGACGTTCTGCAAATCGTCCGCGGTCTTGCGCTGCCGCTCGAGCGTTTCCTGCAACTGGCTGTTGAGAGCGTTGAGTTCCTCGTTGAGCGATTGAAGCTCCTCTTTGGAGGCGAGCAGCTCCTCGTTGGTCGATTGATATTCCTCGTTGATGGACAACGCCTCCTCGTTGATCGTCATCTGCTCTTCGCTCGAGGTCTCGAGGCTGCGGATGGCATTCTGGAGTTCGATTTTCGTCGCGTCGAGCTCGAGCTCGAGCTAGACGACGCGAGGAAGCTCAGCCGGCGTCATGCTGCCGCCCACGGCGAGTTCCCGTGCCGGCTCCTCTACGAAACACACCAGCAACAAGTCTTCGCGCTCGCTCGTCGTCGGCTCGACGACGATGCGGAATGACGAGGCGCCGGCTTCGCCGTCGATCCGCCCGCCTGATATGACGACGCGCGCGTTGTCCCTGAGCGCGCGCTGGACGGCCGACCTCAGCTTGGCGCGCACGCCCTGGCGCGCCATGGCGACCAAATCGTGCGAGGGGCGGCCCGATGCGACCTCCAGGTAGCGATCCGTAGGTCCTTGGAAGTAGAGACATTCGAGTTTGCGGTTGATCAGCACTGCCGCCGGACCGTAGGTCGCCAGCACCATCTTTCGGCAAAGCTCGGCGAGCGAAGGTTGGCGCGAAGGCGTCGGCGCCGGTCCGGAAAGCATGCGCATTCGCGCTCCACCGCCGGCGCTGGGCGCCGAGCCGACGGAACCGGGCCAGCTGCCGCCAACGCGTCGATAGAGGCGCTCGGATTTGGAAACGACGGCGAACCGGCCCTCGTCGGCGCCGATGGCCTCCGCGGCGCCGAGCAGCAACAGGCCGCCTTCGCGCAAGGCAAAGTGGAAGATCGAAGCGACTTTCGCCTGCGCCTCGGGGCGCAGGTAGATCAGAAGGTTGCGGCACGAAATGAAGTCGAGACGCGCGAAGGGCGGGTCCGCCAGCACGTCCTGCACCGTGAACACCACGCTGGACCGCAGGTCGGGCGAGACCCGATAGGAATGATCTTCTCTGGAGAAAAAGGCCGCCAACCGACGGGACGAAACATCGGCCTCTATCGATTGGGGATAGAGGCCTTCGCGAGCGGTCGCCACCGCATCCGGGTCGATATCGCTGGCGAAGATCTGCAGTTTGATGTCGCGTTTCGAGGCGTCGATCTCTTCGCGAAACAGCATGGCGAGGGAATAAGTTTCTTCGCCGGAACTGCAACCGGCGACCCAGATGCGCAGCGGTCGATCGGCAGCGTGGTCGCGCACGAGGTCGGGAATGGCGCTCTTCGTCAGAAAATCGAATACCGGCGCGTCACGAAAGAAACCCGTGACATTGATCAGCAAATCTTTCGAGAGTTGATCGCGTTCGTTGGCGTCGCGAAGCAGCAAATCCAGATACTCGCCCGCGGTCTCGATTCCCCGCATCGCCATGCGCCGCTCGACGCGGCATTCGAGAGTGCCATGCTTGTAATGGCTGAAATCGTGCACGGTCTTCGCGCGCAGCAGATCGATGATCTTCGGCAGCAAATCCAGCACGGACTCATCTGAGCGCGATTGTCCCGGCGTCGGCGCCGAGGCCGCGCCCGGTTTGCGGCTGACGAGCGCCTCGGCGATCTTCGCCGCGGGGAGCACGAGGTCCACTTCGCCCGTCGCGATGGCGCTCCGGGGCATGCCGTCATAGTCGGCTTCGCCGATTTCCTGAGCGATGACGAGGCCGCCTTTCGCCTTCACCGCCGCGAGCCCGAGGCTGCCGTCGGCGCCGGTTCCCGAGAGGATCACGCAGACGGCGCGCGCGCCATATTCGCGCGCCAGCGAAACCAACAGGAAGTCGAAGGGGAGGCGCGCGCCGTGACGCTCACGAGGTCGTGAAAGCCGCAACGCCCCTTTGTCGACGGAAAGATAGAAGCCCGGCGGAATGACATGGACGCGCTCGGGTTCGATCGCCATGCCGTCGGTTGCTTGCAACACCGGCATCGAGGTGTGGCCCGCGAGCAGACCCACCATCATGCTGTCGTGGTTCGGGTCGAGATGCTGGACGAGTATGAAGGCCATGCCGTTGCCCGCGGGCAGCGCGTCCAACAACTTCTTGCAGGCCTCGAGGCCCCCGGCCGAGGCGCCGATCGCGACGATCGGGAAATCCACGTGGCGGCTGGCGGAAAGCGGATTCTGGATCCAACGCGGCCGCTCCGCCTCGTTCTGATGCGGACCATTTCCAGGCATGGGACGATCTTTCTCGAGCGGCGGCCCTCCAACGTGGAACCACGCAATACCTCATAGCACAATCCGGGCGCCAGAGCACGCTTCGTGGCGGACCGGCGCTCGTTCCCGGCATGCGGAAGGGCCCGGCAGTCCAATCGATGGCGGACATTGGCCTGTCCGCGTTTTCGTTGTTCTTCCTGCGGTCGGAGCGGTCCTTTTCCTACCGGCGCTGGCTCGAGGAAAGCTGCAAGATCTCCGATTGTCGGACGCCTTTCGGCACGGCGAAAATCCCGACCAACAATCGCATCCGCTCGATGCTTGATCCTGTTCATCCCTCGCTCACGCAGCCCGCAATCGAAGGCGAGTCGGGTAAGTTGGAGGATCGCGCTGCCGGCGCTCGTGGGAGGCGGCTCAACCCGCCGGCGTAAGTAGATTCCGATCCTGGCGCTCCCGCGCGCGACCGTATTATTAGCTGATTGATGATCCTTTATCTCTCGTCATTCGGAGTCCCCCTCATGAGAAAGCACACCCTAAAGAACGCGGTGATCGTGGGCGCGAGCGCGCTCGCCTTGGTCGCCAGCACGGTCGCGTTCCCGTCCGCCGCCGACGCCTTCGTGTGGCCGCACGGGACCGGCCATGGCGCGAGCCATGGCATGGGCCATGGCCGTCCCGGTTGGACAGGGGCCCATTACCGCGGCCGAGGCAGACCTGGCGGGTATGGGTATGTCGGCGGCTACTACGGCTTCTGCGGACCGATTCAATTGACTCTTGGTCTCTGTGGTCCCTGGGGCTACTGAACACGGCTCTATCGCTTCTTCACAACGCGGGTCCACTCGGTCTCGACGGGCGGTCCGCTCGTTGGAGAACGCGAGATGGCGCGCCTGACAAGTTCGCGCTTCACTGCAATGCGCTGAAATCCGACAGACGACGCAATGATTCAATGATTCAACCCATAGGCGCCCTCATGAAAAGATTTCTTCTCGCCTCCGTCGCGGTCGTCGGCTTGGCCGGTTCGCCCTTCGCCCCGACCGCGTTCGCCGCTCCCGCCGATACGCCGGACATGGCGCAAATCCAGCGTATGCAGGAACAACACGCCCTAATGCTCGATGCGCATCTTGCCGCGATGAAGGCGGGGCTCAAGCTCACCGACGAGCAAACCAAAAACTGGCCAGCTTTCGAAACTGCGATCCGCAACGCGGAAAAGGCGCGCGGATCGATGGCGCCAAGCGCGGGAGCGTATGGCTAGCGGCGAACGCCCCTCGCCGATCGAGCGCATGACGATGATGTCCGAGCATCTTAAGAAAGAGGCGGAGCAACTCGAGGCGGTCGCCGATGCGGCCAAGCCGCTTTATGATAGCCTCACCGATGCGCAAAAGCGCGATTTCGGTCCGCTGATGCGCGACTTCAGGCTGCGCGGCAAGCACTAGCTCGTTGTCAATCGCAGGCGCGGCCCAGGCGCTGTTGGCGGGAGCGGCGAG
>JBKQKS010000008.1:0-14549 GCA_052147395.1 Roseiarcus sp. | reverse complement strand
GCTCAGGATGAGGGAGGGAGAAGGTGGCGCGAAGCGCCGGATGAGGGGCTTGGATCGGTGACGGGGGAGGTGGAAGAACCGCCCTCACCCCAGCCCTCTCCCGCTCCTTCGACAAGCTCAGGATGAGGGCGGGAGAGGGAGAGTCACGCCTTGCCGAGCTTGGCCTTCTCGTTCGCGAAGGCCCAGTCGAGCCACAGCGTCAGCGCCTCGACATCGGACGCTTCCACCGTCGCGCCGCACCACACGCGCAAGCCCGGGGGGGCGTCGCGATAGGCGCCGATGTCGTAGGCGGCCTTCTCCTTCTCCAGCGCCGAAGCGAGCGCTTTGGCGAACGCGGCCTGGCCGTCGGCGGAGAGCGCGACGACGGCGGGATCGACGATCTTCAGGCAGACGCTAGTGTTGGAGCGCGTCTCGGGTTTTGCCGCGAGGAAGTCGATCCACGGCGTCTTGGCGACCCAGTTCGCGATCACGCGCGCGCTGGCGTCGGCGCGGGCGATGAGGGCCGGCAGGCCGCCGATGCTTTCCGCCCAGTTCAGCGCGTCGATGTAGTCTTCGACGCACAGCATCGAGGGCGTGTTGATGGTCTCGCCGACGAAAATGCCGTCCATCAGCTTGCCGCCCTTGGTCATGCGGAACAGTTTTGGCAGCGGCCACGGCGGATTGTAGGTCTCGAGGCGCTCCACCGCGCGCGGCGAGAGCACGATCATGCCGTGCGCCGCCTCGCCGCCGAGGGCCTTCTGCCAGGAGAAGGTGGTGACGTCGAGCTTCGGCCAGTCGAGCGCCTGGGCGAAGGCCGCGGAGGTCGCATCACAGATGGTCAGGCCCTTGCGGCCGGCCGCGATCCAGTCGCCGTTGGGGACGCGCACGCCGGAGGTGGTGCCGTTCCAGGTGAAGACGACGTCGTTGCCGAAATCGACGTTTCCCAGATCGGGGATCTCGCCATAGCCGGCCTTCAGGGTCCGCACGCCCGGAATCTTCAGCTCCTTGACGATGTCGGAAACCCAGCCCTGGCCAAAGCTTTCCCAGGCGAGCACATCGACGCCGCGGGCGCCGATCATCGACCATAGCGCCATCTCGACCGCGCCGGTGTCGGAGCCGGGGACGATGCCGATGCGATAATCGGCGGGGACGCCGAGCACCTCGCGGGTGAGGTCGATCGCCAGCGCCAGCCTGCTCTTGCCGAGCTTCGCGCGATGCGAGCGGCCGAGCGCGGCGTCTTTCAGGGCTTCGGGGGTCCAGCCGGGGCGCTTGGCGCAGGGGCCGGAAGAAAAGCGCGCGTCAGCCGGACGCGCGGCGGGCTTATTCGTCATGTCTTGCCATCCTCTCAGATGGGCGCCTCTCGTTGGGGAGAGGTGTCCCGCTGCCGCGCATACGCGAAGCTCGAGCGGATGGCAAGCGTTTGTCAGCCGAGCGCCACGGCAATCGGGTCAATGGTCGCAATCCGCTCCTAGACCGTCAAAAGCGAGCGCGAGCGAAGCTCACCCCCTATCCGCTGCGCGATATCTCGCGCTCGCGGCCCACCAGGCATCACACGACGGCTGGATTGCTTCGCTCGCGCTCGCAATGACGGTGGAAAGGTCACGACAATTGCTTTCACCCGATTGCCCCGAGCCGAAGGCCGCCTTCGTCATCCGCGTTTGCGCCTGCGAGCGCGTCCCTTGCCTTCGGCGGCGGGCTTGGGATCGCTCGAACCCGTCCCCAGCGCCGGCGCCGCCTCGCTCATCCGCTCGTAGCGCACGCCGGTGAAGAACATGATCTGGGCGCCATTCGACGCCTGGTCCCTCGACCTCCAACTTCGGCCCCGGCGGGGCCGGAACATCAACAGTTCGCCCATTCGTCCGCCTCCGTGCGCGCGCCCCCTGTGTTTCAAATCAACGCGCCACGCCGCCTTTTTCCGGTCTCGAAGGTTAACACTCGGTCAACGCCGTTGCGTTAGATTCACTGGAAAAGCGGCAGTTTCCCGCGAAACCCTCGAACATGGCTAAGAGTCTTGACGCCCGAGCTTCCCTTCGTCCGTTCCCTGACCTCGAGCCGTCGCGAGGAGGATCGTGAACTTTGGCTGCGCATCGCAGCCGACATTCTGTCGAACGCCAACGCCGAAGCCGCCACGCTCGATTCCGCATTCGAAGCCGACGTTCTCAACGCCCTCGACACGGTCCCCGAGGATGCGCGGCTCGCGCTCGCCAAGCGCGTCGTGGCTTTTCCGCACGCCTCCGAGCGGCTCGTGCAACGCCTCGCCGAGCGCGCCGACCTCGCCGGCCTGTGGACGATCGGCCACGCCTCGAGGCTGTCGTCCGAGACGATTTGCCGCGCCCTCGATGACCCCGCGCGAGCGCGCGAGCTCGCCAGGCGTCCCGACCTCGATGGGGCGACGATCGACGACCTCGCCATGAGCGACGATACGCCGACGCTCGCGGCGCTCGCCGCCAACGCCCACATCGCGCTTTCGCGCCGCGTCGTCGCCGGGCTCGTCGAGCGCGCCCGCGCCGCCGCCGAGACGGACGGCGACGCTTCGCTCGCCGAGGCGCTGCTTTCCCGGCCGCTCGCCGCAGAATTTGCACCGCTGTTTCTCGTCGCCTCCTTCGAGGCGCGAACCGAGATCCTCATCGCCGCGCAGCGCTCCGAGCTCGGCCAGCCGCGCACGCCTTCGCTCGGCGCCTTCGACCCAGAAATTCTGTTTTCGCTCGAGCGTCATGCGCTCGAAGGCCGGCTCGAACGGCTCGCCGGCGACCTCGGCGCGCTCATCGATTGCCCGCTCGAGCTCGCCCGCCGCATCGTCGACGACCCGACGGGCGAGCCGCTGGCGACAGCGCTGGTCGCTCTACGCGCGCCCAGCGATCTCATGGTGCGCACGCTGACGGCCCTCGACCTCGTGCGGGGCGGGAACTATCGCCGCCTCGGGGCGCTCGGCCGGCTGCAGGGGCTGTTGACCCCGAGCGCGGCGACGATCGTCATCGCCGCGCTCACGGGCGCCAAACTCTCGCGCCAAGAGCCGCCCGCCGCGCGGCGTCCGCCCCCGAGCCCCGCCGAAGCCGCGCCCGCCGCCCGCCGGCCGACGGTCTCGATCACGACTGCGGAGGGGATTCCCATCTCCCCGCAAGCGGGGAGAGGTTGAGAGCCGGAGGGCGCCGAATTCCAGCTCCCGCGGCAGGCTCGGAATGAGTTCTCATCCGCTTCGCGCACCTCGATGCATGAAGGGCGCTCCGTTGTAGCCGCGCGCGGTGAGCGCGGCTGCCGGGGTCGGCGCCCCCGGCTACAAGAGGCGCGCCTTTCAGGAGAGGGAGTCCGGAATGCGGCTAGCCCGCCCGCTTCCTCGCCTCTTCCTCGTAGAGCTCCTTCTTCGACAGCTTTCCCACCAGCGTGCGCGGCAGATCGGGTCGGATCTCGAGCTCGGCGATCATCTCGTGCTTGCCGAGCTTGTCCTTCAAGAACGCCTTCATCTCGTCGAGCGTCATCGGCTCCGCGCCGGCTTTCAGCTTGACGAAGGCCTTCGGGCGCTGGCCGCGATATTCGTCGGCAATGCCGATCACGCTCACCGCTTCGACCGCCGGGCGCCGATAGATCGCCTCCTCGATGTTGCGGGGATAGACATTGAAGCCGCCGCTTGGCGGCTTCTCGATGTCATCGAACTGTAGCATGATGCCGCAAGAGGGCCGCGCCGTGATCGACACGCCCAAATTGCAATTCGCCTCCGTCAATGGCATCCGCCCGGGCGTCACCGTAATTTCTGTAATTTCGTAATTTCGCAATTTAGCGATCGGTATCACATAGCCGTAAGCCGTAAGCCGTAATCGCCCGTAATCGCGTAACCCCGCGTAAACCGCGTAATCCAAAAGGACATCTCGCACTGCACAAATTCCTATTGCGCTGCACAAATTCGGATTCTAGAATATGAATTGGTCTGATTCGCGCCAGCCACGACGACGAGTCTGGAGCCGCGAGCAGGTAAGGCGCTCCAAAAAGCGCAATCACGAACCCACCTCCAGGAGCCAACAATGTCTTCCCAGTTCTTTTATCCGCACTTCGATACGAAAGTCGAATTGCTACTGATGTTTCTGATGGCCATCCCGATATTCATCGTGTTGAGTAGACGAGGCGCCAACATCATAGCAAACGTCATCGTGTCCGCAATAGGCGCGCTGATCGCCCCCATCACTGCCTTCATCCTATGGGGCACGCTCGCACGTCTGCGCTACCCGAGATGGCTAGCCATGCTGGGACTAATTCCTATCATTAATACACTATTCCTCTTGTATCTCGCGATCATACCCTGGCCCCGAACACAACTCACGAACGCAGCGGACCCTGCGTAGGCGTCGACCCAGATACCCGACCCCGCGCTGCGGTTACAGCCATTCCGCAGCGTGCGCCTCTCCCAACCCATGCGGCAATCCCATAACCCGACGGGACGGCGAGCGGAAATCCCGCTCGCCGTCTCCATTTCGACTTCCAAGAACGACCGTCCAAATGGGATCATTCCCTGGGCGCCGCTCTAACGCTCTTCTCCGTGCGCAGGCGCGATTTGGGACCTCGAAAACGAATCATTCGCTGAGCGCGCACTCCAATACCGTCCCCATGATCCCGACGCAGGATCTGCCCAATTGGCGAGCCAAGAGGGGCCGAAAGGCAGGTGCGCCGACTTGCCGCAGCGAGAGGCGTTGCGATGGGCCCAAGTGTGGCGCAACATAGCAACAATGCCGCCGGAACTTTAGGCGGAAGGTCGTAAGTCGCCGCCCGCGGGTCGGAAGAGGTGGGCAAGAGCCCGAAGTTCCGAATTTGATGCGAGCGGCGAGCAAGGCCGACATTTGGGAGGAATCGTCTGTGGGGTGGACCTATCCACGACTGTCGCGACGCGCGTTCTTGGTCGCAGGGGCCGCCGTAGGTGGCGCCGCTGGGGCGGGGGCGGGGTTGGAGCTCTTGCAGGTCGCGCGTCGAGCCGCTGCGGCTGAGTCCGACGCGGTCGAAGAACAAAGCTACACCATCTGCAACTTCTGCTCGTCGCTATGCAATGTCCGTGTCACGACACGCACGCGCAATGGCGTCAAGCGCGTCGTCAAACTCGACGGCAATGCCTATTCGAACCTCAATCGCGGCAAGCTGTGCGCGCGCGGCCAGTCCGGCCTGCGCCAGACTTACGATAGCGACCGGATCAAGACGCCGCTCATCCGCGTCGAAGGCAGCAAGCGCGGCGAGTTCGCTTTCCGTCCGGCATCCTGGCAAGAAGCCTACGCCTATATCGATAGCAAGGTCAAAACTACCGCCGTCAAGCCGTACGAATGGACCATGATCGGCGGTTGGACGTCCTGCGTCTTCTACATGAATTGGGCGGTCTCCTTTGCCCTCGGCAACGAAATTCCCAACATCATCGCGTCGCCGATGCAGCATTGCGTGCTCACCGGACACCTCGGCACCGACCTGGTCACCGGCAATTTCAACATCCACGACGAGGTGCTGGCCGATTTCGACAACGCGAAGTACATCCTCCTCGTCGTCTCCAACGCGGCGGTTGGCGGGATTTCCACCTGCCGGGAGGTGCGCTTCTCCGCGGGCAGGAAGAACGGCGCCAAGGTCGTCGCGCTCGATCCGCGCCTATCGGAGACGGCGGCCAAGGCGGACGAATGGATTCAGATCAGGCCGGGAACGGACCTCGACTTCTGCCTCGCCATGCTCAACGTCATGCTCGAAGAGCGGCTTTATGACGCGATCTTTCTGGCGCGCCGCACCAACATGCCGTTCCTCCTCGTCCGCAACGCCGCCGGCGAGTGGCGGCTGGCGACCGACGAGAAGAAGCAGCCGCTGGTCGTCGACGAAGAGTCGACGGAGATCCGCTCCCTCGTCGCGTTCGGCAACGACAATTTTCAAGACGCGGACGGCAAGGCCGTGCGGCCCACGCTGTTCGCTCCGGAAGGGCTGAAGGTCGACGGTCAGCCCGCCGTCACCGTGATGCAGGCCCAGAGCCAGGAGGTCCACGGCTTCACGCCCGAATGGGCGGCGGGTTCGACCGGCGTCGACGCCGCCACAATCCGGCGGATCGCTCGGGAATTCGGGACCACCCGCCCGGCGATCATCGATCCCGGCTGGCATGGCGCTCGCTACAACAGCATCCTCATGCTTCGGCGCGTACAGGCCATGCTGCAGGCGTTGACCGGCGGCATCGACAAAGCCGGCGGCTGGATCATGAGCGGCGAGTTTCATGACAAGGTCGCTCGAACGTACGAGGCTCAGGCGCGCGGCGACCAGATTACGGCGCCGTTGAACAACCTCGCGGGGATGCCGTTCGCCAAAGCGGTCATCGACTTTTTCTCCAGCGGCAAGTACTTCTCGCACGGCCGTCCTGGATGGGCCTGGGCCTGGTCGGCGCAGCAGAAGGCCGCCGGCGAGCCGCATGTCGCCCTGCCGGTGATGGCCGACACCGGTCTGGAACAATCGGTGAAGGGCAAGCTGACTTTCAACGGCGAACCCTACCGGACCCGGGCGCTGCTCATCAACGCCGCCAACCCCATGCGCCACTATTATTCGGATACGCGATGGAAGGAGATCCTCACGTCGCCTGAGATCGAGATCGTCGTCGCCATGGACGTGCTGCCGTCCGACACCACGCCTTACGCCGACGTCCTCCTGCCGAATTCGACCTATCTGGAGCGCGGCGCGCCGAAAATCTACGGCAACGGCGTCGATCACGACCTTGCCTATGCGACGCGCTATCCCGCGATCGATCCACTCTACGACTCCGAGGAGGTGGCCGACTTTCTCCTGGCGATGACGCACATCATTTCGGGCTCCGAGGACCGCTTCCTCGACTATCTCGACAAGGTGACGGGTCTGCCGAAGGCGGCAGTGAAGGAGGCCTACGCGCGCGCCAAGTCCAAAGGGGGGCGCAGTCCGTTCAGTGAGGCCTGTCTCGAGGTTTCGTTGGCCGAAACGGCCAAGGAGCTCGGCATCGACGTCGCGACGCTCGACGGCGAGATGCGGACCAAGGGGCTCTATCGCAAGACGGAGAAGGCCAAGCTGCTCGAGACCCATGCGATGCCGCATGTCCTGCCGCTGCCGACGGAAAGCGGACGGGTCGAATTCTATGCGCCGCTGTTCGCTTCCTTGCGCGACGGCGGGCACACCGAGCCGAACTTCAACGCGCTGGCGGGGGCGGTGCCGGTGAATTGCCGTCCCGGCAAGCCCGCCGGCGCGCCGCTCGATCGCGACGAGTTCTACTTCACCTATGGCAAGGCGCCGACAGTCTCCTACGCCTCGACGAACTCCAACAATCCGGTGCTCGCGGCCATCAACCAGTTCCGCGGCGAGGTTTATTACGGCATGTGGATCCACCCGGATCGCGCAGGTCCGCTCGGCATCGGGACCGGCGACAAGATCGAGATCACCAACGCGCTGACGGGCCAGAACGCGCTCGGCCACGCCTATGTCACGCGCATGGTGCATCGCGAAGTGGCCTTCCTCCACTCGTCTTTCGGCGTGGAGAACAAGCAGCTCACGCGCGCAGTCGGCCTCGGCACGGCGACCAATAAGATCATTCCCTACCAGGTGGAGCCGGTCGTGGCCGGCTTCCGCTCCCAGGAATTCACGATCAAGATCGCCAAGATGGCGGAGGAACGGTCGGCATGACACGCTACGCTATGGTCATAGATCTGAACGTCTGCGTAGGCTGCAACGCTTGTATGGCGGCATGCGCGATGGAGAATCAGACGCCGGTTTGGGCCGGCAAGTGGCGCACGCTCGTACACGACAAGGAGATTGGCGTCGGCGACATCGTTCACCGCCGCTTCTTTCCGCGGCTGTGCAACCATTGCAGCGACCCGCCTTGTTTGAAAGTCTGCCCGACGGGGGCGACCTACAAGAAGCCGAACGGCATCGTGATGATCGACCAAGATATTTGCATGGGCTGCCGCGCCTGCATGATGGCCTGTCCCTATGATGCGCGCATCGAGGTCACTTACCACGATGTCGCCGCCGGCCGGGAATTCTATGGCGAGGACTATCGCCGAGAAGGCCCGAGCGTGGACAAGTGCACGTTCTGCGACCATCGGGTCGAACGCGGTCTCAAACCGGCCTGCGTCGAGACTTGCGTCGGGTCGGCGCGCATGTTCGGCGATCTCGACGATCCCACCGATTCGGTGACGCAGCTCGTGGCCTCCGGCATGGCGCGGCCGCTGATGGCGAACCTCGGGACGCGCCCGAACGTTTTCTATATCTACGATTTGCAGGGGACTAGGTGATGGACCTCCTCAGTTATCATACCCAAGACATCTGGACGTGGTGGATTGCCGTCTATCTGTTTTTCGGCGGACTCGGCGCCGCGACGCTGTCGGTGACGTTCCTGACCGACATGTACTTGAAGCCGCACCGCGTGCTCGTCCTCTGGGGAGCGTGGTCAGGGGTCGTGATGCTCAGCATCGGCTCGGTGATGCTGTTCGGTCATCTGCTGCATCACGTCGCGGTGATCTATGTTCTGACCCCCCTCGTTCTGTTCCAAAAGCCCGACGCCTGGATCGCCTGGGGCACGCAGTTCATCATCTGGATGATGTTCTGGGGCGTGCTCTATTCGCTGCCGCATCTTCAGAAATCCGTGGTTAAGGAGCGCGTCCCCTTGCTGCGGTGGGTTCTCGATCTGCCGCTGATCGTCCAGGTGAGCGACATGTGCGGGCGCTACTGCAAGGTGTGCGGATGGTTGGCGACGATCAACGGCATCGGCACGGCGGTCTATACCGGCCTGCTGCTGCAGTCCTTCCCGGCGGTGGCGCTGTGGCATAACCCCGGCGTGCCGCTGCTCTTCACGGTATCTGCCTTCTCGACGGCGATGGCGTATCTGCTCATTGTCCTCTACGTCTTCGAACACAACGGGGAGGACGAAGACATCCGCCGATTGTACGAGCGTCTCGACCTGATGCTCATCGGCGCTGAACTGGTGATCCTGTTCGCCATCATGCATTATCTGCAAGGCGGCGACCTGGATGGCCGTAAGTCGCTCGCCATCCTGTTCAGCGACAAAGGCTGGGTGATCGGCTTCCTCGGTTTCGGACTCCTCGTCCCCTTCGCCCTGCAACTGGTCGGCGTGCTGAGGGGATGGCGCTCTGCAGCGCCGGTCGTGACGTCCTCCGCGCTGGTGCTCATAGGCGGATATCTGCTGCGTCATTATTTCATGCTCGCCGGAGTCTACGCCTATCCGTGGTGAGGGGGCCGTGGCGTCGGCGAAAGACATGATCGGCGGCCGCGAGGAACTCGCCAGTGCGTGCCGAACGATCGGCCTGCTGCTAGCTCAGCCGGACGAGGAATCGGCTGAGGTCGTCGCCGAGCTCGCCACAGTCAATCCGTGGCTCGAACAGGCGGCGCGCGAGGTGGCGGCCATGCCGCTCGATCGCTGGCAGGCGGAGCACATGCGTCTCTTCGTATGCGGCTTTCCACATACCGCTTGCCCCCCGTTCGAGTCCCAATACCGCCACGGCTGCCTGGAAGGACCGGCGTCGCGCGAAGTCGAGGATATCTATCGCCGCGCCGGGCTCGAGCCACCCGAGGGCGTTCCGGCGGATTATCTAGGCGCGATGCTCGAATGCGCGGCCTGGCTGGTCGAGACGGCCGGCGAGCAATGCGGGCTGTTTGCCGAACTCTGGGTCGACCACCTCGACCTGTGGGCGACGCGTTTCGCCGGAGATTTGCGCGAAAACGCTGAGATCGGCCTGTACCGCGCCCTTGCCGAGCGCATACAATGGCTGATGACGGCGACCGGAATCGAGTAGCCGACCGTGACCCGAGCCTCGTGCCGCCAATGACCGCTCGGGGGGGAGCGCTGCTGGTCATAGCTAACGCGCCAGGGTGGGATTGCGGAGTCGAGGAAGGGCGCGGTGGCGTCGAGGCGCCGGGCCAACGGCGCCGTTTCCATTTCCCTCTCGTCTCGAGGACGAACTCGGAGCGTTCGTCCGGAATCGAACCTAGCGGTTTGCCGCACCCCTCGAGACGCCGGAACTACAGGAAACGGCTCTTATGAAGGGGGCGCCGCGGGCGTCAGCTCACCCCCAGCTTGCGTTGCAGGCTGGTCGACGAGGTCGTGTACTGGAACACCAATTTCTTCTCCGGATAGACGTAGTGGTGGATGCGCTGCGCGGCCAGCGCGCCCTCGTGGAAGGCGGAGAGGATGAGTTTCAGCTTGCCGGGATAGGTGATGATGTCGCCGATGCCGAAAATGCCCGGCGTGCTGGTCTCGAAATTCTCGGTGTTCACCGGCACCAGGTTCTCGTGCAGGTTCAGGCCCCAGCCGGCGATCGCGCCGAGCTTCATCGTCAGGCCGAAGAACGCCAGCATGTCGTCGCACTCGACGTCGACGATCTCGCCGGTCTCCTTGCGCAACGTGACCGCGCTGAGCTGGCCGTTGGCGCCCTTCACCCCGGTCGTCTGGCCGAGGATGAAGTCCATTTCGCCCCTGGCGACATATTCGTGCATGGTGTTGACCGAATGCGGCGCGGCGCGGAACTGGTCGCGGCGATGCACCAGGATGACGCGCTCGGCGACCGGGTGCAGGTTCAACACCCAGTCGAGCGCGGAATCGCCGCCGCCGACGATCATCACCCGCCGGTCGCGGAAATGCTCGATGCGGCGCACCGAATAGAAGATGCTCTTGCCCTCGTAGGGCTCGATGCCCTTGAGCGGCGGCTTCTTGGGCTGGAACGAGCCGCCGCCGGCCGCAATCAGCACGCAGCTGCACTCGAAAGTCTTGCCCGTGTCGGTCAGCAAGCGGAATTTCGGGTGCTCGGCGTCGCCGAGCGCTTCCAGGCCCTCGACCATTTCGCCCAGATGGAAGGTCGGATGGAACGGATGGATCTGCTGTTCCAGCTTGTCCACCAATTCCTGGCCGTTGATCACGGGATAGCCGGGGATGTCGTAGATCGGCTTCTCCGGATAGAGCTCGGCGCATTGGCCGCCGCTCTTGGGCAGGATGTCGATGAGATGCGCCCTGATGTCGAGCAGGCCGAGCTCGAACACCGCGAACAGGCCCGCGGGCCCGGCGCCGACGATGACGACGTCGGTGGAAATCGTGTCGCTCATGATTCAGCCCTGCTTCGGCGGCGTGGTGACGACGAGGCCGTCGAGCGCCTCGGAAACCTTGATCTGGCAGGAGAGGCGCGAGTTCGGCCTGACCTCGAAGGCGAAGTCGAGCATGTCCTCTTCCATCTGCGCCGGCTTGCCGGTCTTCTCGGCCCATTCGGGGGCGACATAGACGTGGCAGGTCGCGCAAGCGCAGGCGCCGCCACACTCTGCGTCGATGCCGGGCACCGAATTGCGGATCGCCGTTTCCATCACCGTCGAGCCGACTTGCGCCTCGACCGTGCGCGACGCCCCGCCGGCGTCGATGAAAGTCACTTTGGCCATCGAGCGATATTTTCCCTCAGAACGCGCGCCGCCGCGCGCGCCTTCATAGGGCGCGACGCGCGGTGAGAAAAGGGGATAAAACGGCGCGGCCTAAGTCAGGCGCCGAGACGCTGGATCTCGCGCCTCGCCTCGTCAATGGCGCTCACCAGCACCGCGAGCGGGGCTTCGCCCGTCGAAGCCCCCTGAGCGGCGCGCTCGAAATGCCGCTCGACGGCTTCCGCGGCGGCGGTCACCCGCGCCGCGCCGATGGCGAGCGCCGAACCGCGCAGCCGGTGCGCGATGTCGGCCTTTGCCCGCGCGCCAACCTCGGCCTGCAGCAGGCGCTGGATCAGCTTGGCCGCCTGAGCATCGAACATCGCGAGCAATTCGGCTTCCAGCGCGCCGTCGCCGTCGGTCTGGCGGGCGAGATGGACGAGGTCGATCGCGGGATCTACGGCGCCCGGCGCGGAGCGCTCGGCTTCGGCGCGCGGGCGGTCCTGTTCGATGCGAGCGGCGAGCACGAGCGTCTCCAATTACGTGAGTCCGTGATTCTCTCGAGGCATTCCGCTTGCGAAAGCCGCGGCGCGGGCGATGGCGCCCGTCCGATTCGATATTGGGACCGTGATCGTTAACGATGTTTTAAAGAACCGGGGGATCCCAGGTTTTCAGAGGCTTGCGCGATCTGTAAACTGCCTTTGGTTAATCGCGTCCCGCGCGCGCGGCCGGAGGTCGAGGGGCCGGGCGCGCGCGAGCGGCCCGTTTATCGCGCGAAAGCCTTCTAATGAATAGAAGATTTTCGCGGGGGGGTATAACGCTTCGTTCCGAAGCGTAAGGTGGCCCGGCGGCGATGCGGAGCGTTCGGAGCGCGATGGATGCGGTCCCCCGACGGGATTCGAGAGCAAGGCGGACGACATGGCTAAAGAGAATCCGGCTCAGGACCCGGTGTCGCAGGCGATGATGGCGATCGAAGACGCCTTGAATCTCAGCGCCGAGGCCAAAGCCGAGGCAAAGGCGGAGGGCGCGGCCAAGCCCGCGGCCGCGCCGTCTTCGCCGCCGCTCGAAGCCCCGGCGCCGCCCGCGCTGCCGCCGGAGCCGCCGCTCGTCCGTCCCGCCGCCCAACGTCCGGCCCCGGAGCCACGCCCGGTTTTGACGCCCGAACCGCCCGCCAACGACGACCGCGCCGCGGTCCGCCCGATCGTGCAGGCGCTGCAGATGCGCCGTCCGAGCCCCGGGCCCTTCATCGCCGCCGCCCTGCTTTCGCTCGTCTGGATCGCCGGCGCCGCCGGATATGTCTATGTCGAATTCGGCCCCGACGTTCTCGGCGACCGCGCGCGGCTGCCGATGTTGCTGCTCATCGCGCTCGGCGCCAGCGCGCCGGTATTGCTGTTGTTCGGGCTCGCCGCGTTTTCGCGGCGGCTGCAGGAGCTGCGCCAAGCTGCGCATTCGATCGCCCAGGTGGCGATGCGGCTAGCCGAGCCCGAAGCCCACGCCAACGAACAGTTCGTGACGCTGTCGCAGGCGATCCGCCGCGAGATCGCGACGCTCGGCGACGGGGTCGAAAAGGCCTACCAGCGCGCCGGCGAGCTCGAGGCGCTGCTGCGCGCCGAAGTCGCGGCGCTCGACCGCTCGTCCGGCGAGAGCGAGCGGCGCATCCGCTCGGTGATCGCCGAGCTCACCGACCAGCGCGACGCCATCGTCGGCCACGGCGAGCAGGTGCGCGCCGCGCTCGGCGGCGCCCACGAGCGGCTGTCGCGCGATCTGGGAGCGATCGGCGATGAGCTCACCGAGCGTCTCGGCGAGGCGAGCGAGCGCGTCGCGAACGCGCTCGGCGCCTCGACCGAGCAGATCGCAATCGCCATGGACACGACCGGTTCGGCCACGGTGGAGCGCATCGCCGCTCAGGGCGAAGCCTTGCGCGCCGAGCTCGCCCATCTCGGCGAGTCGGTCGCGGCGCGATTGGCGGCGGCGACCCAGGACAGCGCCAACGCGTTATCGGTGGAGGTCGAAGCGGTCGAAGGCCGCATCCGCTCCACCGGCGTCGCCTTGATCGACGAAGTCTCTGAGCGCACCGGCGACATCGCCGGCAAGATCGACGCCGCGGGCGCCAGGGTGGTCGAAGAACTGCGCTCGCAAAGCCTGTCGCTCGCCGTCGAGCTCGCCGCCTCGGCCGAAGCCGCCGCCTCGGCGTTCGACGCGCAGACGCTCGAAATCGCCGGAAGCATCGACGCGAGCGGCGCTCGCGCCGTCGAGGCCATGCAAACGCACGGCGTGGGCGTGAGCGCCCGCCTCGCCGAGACCAGCGAACGCCTCACGCGCGTGTTCGACGATCGGGCGGACGCCTTCACTGAGCGCGTCGAAGCCAGCCAGGCCGCGCTGATGCAGAATTTCGGCGCCGCGGAGGCTTTGTTCGACGAGCGCGTGCGCTCGCTCGCCGGGAGCATCGAAGCCGGCGGCGCCACGTTGGCGCAAAGCTCGAGCGCCGCCGCGGAGGGCCTCGAGGAGCGCGTCCGCGCGCTCGCCGGCCAGATCGAAGCGAGCCACCACGCCCTTCTCGAGGGCGCGAGCCGCGCCGAAGCGAATTTCGACGAACGCGCGCACGCCTTCGTCGACCGGCTCGAAGCCGGTCAGTCGGCATTTCTCGACGGCCTCGCCCTCGCCGAGACGAACCTCGAAGTCCGCGGACGGGCCCTCGCCGAACGCGTCGATGCGAGCCGCAGCGCCCTCGAGCAGAGCGTCGGCAGCGCGCAAACGGTCCTCGACGAACGCGCGCGTGTTCTCTCCGAACGCGTCGACGCGAGCCGCGATGCGCTCGTTGAGAGCGCCGGCGCCGCAGAGGCGAGCCTGGATGAACGCGCGCGCGGCCTCGTCGAGAGCTTGCAGGCCAGCCATTCCGCGTTCGTCGAGAGTTTCAACGCCGCAGACGCCAGCATGGATGAGCGGGCGCGGGCCGTCGCCGAGCGCATCGAGGCGAGCCGCAGCCTCATCGCCGAAGGCGTCAGCGCCGCAGAAGCGAGTCTCGATGAACGGGCTCGAGCGCTCGCCGAGCGCATCGAAGCGAGCCGCAGCGCCCTCATCGACAGCGTCGGCGCCGCCGAAGCGAGCCTCGATGAAAAGGCCCAGGCGCTCGTCGAGCGCATCGAGGAGGGCCACAGCGCGCTCGTCGTCGGCGTCAGCGCGGTCGAGGCCGCCCTCGACGA
>JBKQKS010000007.1:0-9548 GCA_052147395.1 Roseiarcus sp. | reverse complement strand
GGCAGCCGCGGTCGGCGCCCGCGGCTACAGGGGAGGGGGGGCGCCCCGGCTCCAGATCCTACTTCTTCGCCAGCGGGCAGGCCGGGTTCGGCGGGCCGAAGGCCTGATCGCCCGGCATCGTCTCGATGAGCTTGTAATAGTCCCACGGGCCCTTCGATTCCGCCGGCGTCTTGACCTGCATGACGTACATCGCATGCTCCAACAGGCCGTCGGCGCGGATCACGCCGTGGCTGGTGAACATGTCGTCGATGACCATCTTGTGCAGTTCGTCCATCACCTTGTCGGAGTTGGTCGTGCCGGCGGCCTTGACGGCCTCGAGATAGCTCATCGTCGCCGAGTAATAGGCGGCCTGCGGCATCGTCGGCATCCGGCCGGTCTTGTCCATGAACCGCTTGGCGAAGGCGCGGGTCTTGTCGTTGAGGTCCCAATACCAGCCGGTCGTCAGATAGAGGCCCTGCGCGGCGTCGAGACCGAGCGCGTGGATGTCGCCGAGGAACGCGAGCAGCGCCGCCGGCTTCTCCGTCTTGGTGACGCCGAATTCGTTGGCCGCTTTCAGTGAGTTGACGAAGTCGGTGCCGGCGTTGGCGAGGCCGAGCACTTGCGCGCCCGACCCTTGAGCCTGCAATAGGTAGGACGAAAAGTCCGACGTCGAGAGCGGCACGCGCACCGCGCCGACGACCTTGCCGCCGTTCGCGGTGACGACGCGCTCGGCCGATTGCTGCAACTGGGCGCCGAAGGCATAGTCGGCGGTGAGGAAGAACCAGCTCTTGCCGCCCTGCTTCAAAATCGTTGTCGCCGTGCCGTTGCCGAGCGCCGTCGTATCGTAGCCGTAGTGCACCGAATAGGGCGTACAGTCCTTGCCGGTGAGCGAGGCGGCCGCGGCGCCGATGGCGATGAACGGCACCTTCTTTTCTTTCGCCGCCACCGACATCGCGATCGAGACGCCGGAGTTGGAGCCGCCGAGCACCATGGTCACGCCGTCGCGATCGGCGAATTCGCGGAACTTCTGGCTGCCGAGATCTGGCTTGTTCTGGTGATCGAAGGTGAGAATGTCGATCGGCTGGCCGAGCGCGGAGCCGCCGAAATCGGCGATCGCCAACTTGATCGCCTCGACGCCCTTCGGCCCGATCACGTCGGCATAAGGGCCGGACATGTCGTCGATGTCGCCGATCACCACCTTTTCCGCCGCATAGCTCGCCCCACTGAGCAGCGCAGCGAGCAGCGCGCCGCCGAGCGGCGCCAGCCACGATCTGGGTTTCATGCTTTCCTCCATTTGGTCGCCTGATAAGGACGCGGCGCGCGCGTTATTTCTTCACGAGCGGGCAATCGCCCTCGGCGAGCGGCCGGAACGCCTTGTCGCCCGGGATGGTCGCGACGACCTTGTAATAATCCCAGGGATATTTGGATTCGGACGGCGTCTTCACTTCGAACAGATAAGCATTGTGGATGGTGCGGCCGTCGGCGCGGATGTACCCTTTGCCGAACAAGGGGTCGTCGGTCGGGATTTCTTTCATCTTCGCCACGACCTTGGCGCCGTCGTGCGGATTTCCGCCCATAGCCTCGAGCGTCTCGAGATAGTGAAGCACAGCGGCGTAAACGCCAGCCTGGATTTGTGTGGGCATCGCGTGCGTCTTCATCCGCACCGAGAAGCGCTTGGAGAACGCGCGCGTCCCGTCGTTCAAGTCCCAATAGAAGGTTTCGGTGAATTGCAGGCCCTGCGCGACATCGAGGCCTAGCGAGTTGATGTCGGAGATGAACAGCAGCAGCGCCGCGAGCTTCTGCCCGCCCGCGACGATGCCGAACTCGTGCGCCTGTTTGATCGCATTGTCGGTGTCGCCGCCGGCGTTGGCAAGCCCGACCACCTTGGCCTTCGAAGCCTGCGCCTGCAGCAGGAACGACGAGAAATCGGGGGTGTTCAACGGCACGTTGACGGAGCCGAGGACCTTGCCGCCGTTGGCCTCGATGACCGCCGACGTATCGCGCTGCAACGCCTTGCCGAACGCATAGTCGGCGGTGAGGAAAAACCAGGTGTCGCCGCCGGCCTTGACCACCGCCGCGCCCGTGCCGTGGGCGAGCATGTAGGTGTCGTATGTCCAGTGCACGGTGTTGGGCGTGCAGGCTTTGCCGGTGAGGTCGGAGCTCGCGGCGCCGGAATTGAGATAGACGCCGTTCTTCTCCTTGACGACGCCGTTGACCGCGAGCGCAACGCCGGAATTGGGCACGTCGGCGATGACGTCGACCTTGTCCTCGTCGAACCATTTCTTCGCAATGCCGGCGCCGACGTCGGGCTTGTTCTGGTGGTCGCCGGAGAGCACATCGATCATCCAGCCTTTGCCCGTGAGCCCGCTGTCCTCGACCGCCATCTGAGCGGCGAGCAGGGAACCGGGGCCGCCGGCGTCGGCATAGAGGCCCGAAAGGTCGTTGAGCACGCCGATCTTGACGACCTTGTCGTCGGCGCGCGCCGCCCCGAAGGTCGCAACAATAGCGACCGCCGCAAGATACACGGATATCTTCACTGCTTCCTCCCCTAATGATGCCGCGGCGCCATAGTGCACGGAAAACGCGCCGCGACAAGGTGACTTGGCGTCCGACCGCGTTCACGAAGGCGCGCGGAGCGGTCTCGCGAAAGCTGGACAGCCGGCCGCCGATCTGCTATCCGCTCGCCCGTCGAGCGCTCCGTTCCTGAGGAACGGGCGCTTCTCTTTTCGCCGCAAACGACCGCCACGTCGTTTCGAGGTCCGGCCTCGCAACTCAGGATCGCCAGTGCAAGTTCTCGTCCGCGACAACAACGTCGACCAGGCCCTGAAAGCGCTCAAGAAGAAGATGCAGCGCGAGGGTATTTTCCGCGAGATGAAGCTCCGCGACCACTACGAGAAGCCCTCGGAAAAGCGCGCCCGCGAGAAGGCGGAAGCGGTGCGCCGCGCCCGCAAGTTGGCGCGCAAGAAGCTGCAGCGCGAAGGCCTGCTCCCCGTCAAGCCCAAGCCGGGCGTCGGCGGCGCACGCTCGACCGGTTGAGCGGCGAAGGCGTCAGGCAGGCGAGATGAAACGAATCGCGAGCGTATTTTTTCCCCCGCGCGGCGTGGCCGCGGTCGCGCTGCTTGCTGTCGCGCTCGCAGGTTGCAGCGAGACCATGGGCTCGCTCGCCCCGCGCGAGCGCGTCGCCGAGGTCGAGCTCGATTCGAGCGGCGCGGAAAAGGGCAACATCGCCTCGCTCTCCGAGGTCATCCGACGCAATCCGACCGATCCGTCGGCCTACAATACGCGCGGCATCGCCTACGCCAAGATCGGCCAGTACCAGAATGCAATCGACGATTTCACCAAAGCCGTACAGCTCGATCCGAAGTTCGGCAGCGCCTACACCAACCGCGCGCTCGCTTTTCGTCAGATGGGCAAGGACGGGCCGGCGATGGCCGATTTCAACGCCGCCGTCGCCGCCAACCCCAACGACGCGGCCGCCTATCTCGGGCGCGGCAATCTCTTGCGTTCGCAAGGGCATCTGCCCGAGGCGCTCGCCGACCTCGACGTCGCGATCCGCCTCAATCCCGAAGGCGCGCAGGCCTTTCACGCCCGAGGCCTGATCTACCAGCGCGAGGGCAATCCGCAGCAGGCGATCACCGATTTCAACAACGCCATCGACCGCGATCCGTTCGCCGCGGCGCCCTACCAAGCGCGCGGCGAGAGCGAGATGGCGTTGGCCAAGTACGATGCGGCGATCGACGATTTCAACGCCGCGCTCAACGTCGATTCCAACAGCGCCGCCGGCTGGGTCGGCCTCGGCGAGGCTTACGAAAAGCAGGGCAACAAGGCGAAAGCGCACGAATCCTACGACCGCGCCCTGACGGTCGACCCGCAGAACCCGCAGGCGCGGGCGGGGATTGGCCGGACTAGCTGACAACGCTCGGAAGCCGACGCCCCGCGCCCGGGCGCCTTCGCCGTCGCGAACCGGACCGAAACAGGCCGTCGCGGCGGGGCGGGAACCTGGAACGTTTGATAATAACCGTTATAATATGTGTTTTATACCACGGCTACGCTCCACGAACCAGTGGCATAAAGTATTACGTTATGCTACAATGCTTCCGTGGAGAAAAATCACATGCAGAACGTCGAACGCCTCAGCATCACCCTGCCCGCCGACATGGTGCGCCTGATCCGCGCCAAGGTCGAGGGAGGCGGCTACGCGTCGAACAGCGAAGTCATCCGCGAGGCGATACGCGCTTGGCAGGAACAGGAGCTGCTGCGCGCCCAGCGGCTGGTGGCGGTGCGCGCCAAGATCGCCGAGGCCGACGCCGAAACTCAGCCACCCTTGTCCGATGCGGACGTGGATCGCCACTTCGCGGAAAGACTAGAGCGCTCGCCGGCGGCGCGCACCACGCCAGAGGATCATGCGTAGCCTCGTCTTTCGCCATGTCGCGCTCGCCGACCTCGATGCCATTATGCCTACATCGAACCTGACAATCCGCGCCGGGCGGCCAGCTTCGTTCAGGACATCCGCGACCGGCTCCGACCGCTCACCATCCATCCGAAGCTCGGCCCCGCGCGCGACGATCTCAGTCCCGGAGTCCGCATTCTTCCCATGCTCGGCCGGGTCGTCGTCGCCTAGCGCATCACGCCGACCTCGATCCTCATAACGCGAGTTTTCTACGGCGGCCAGGATTACGAGTCGATCCTGCGGATTGACGAGGACGACGCAGCGCGGTCGACATAGGTCATGCCCCGCAATGTCGGGTTTACAGGGGCTTACGGGTTTACGGGTTTACGGGTTTACGGTGACATACCCTTTTTTGCACATTTAAGCCAACTCTAGAACAATTGGGTAATGACGGACCCTTTCTTGCCGGCGCGCCGGGCAGAGTCGCTGCAAACCTAGCTGGCGGTCTAGGTTTATGTTAGCTTCGACCATGGTCAGCGTCTTCAACAGCCGTCGGCGCTGCCGGGTCGCCGTCAACTCGAACGATCATCCGCCGCCGCACGTCCATGTTTTCGGGAAGGGTTGCGAAGCGCGCTTCCTGCTCGAATGCGAGGCGGGTGCGGTGGCGTTGTGGGATTTCGACGGCGTTTGGAACCGCTCCCATTTGAACGAACTCGGCGCCGAAATCGCCGACCAACTCGCGGCTTGCTGCGCGGCCTGGAGACGCATTCATGGCTGAATTCATCCCTTTGACCGAAGCGGAGTTCGCGGCGATGCGGCGGCGGGCCTCCAAGCGCCCTCCCGTGCCGCGTGCGACAGCGGCGCGCTTCGACAGCCGCCGCAACGTCGTCAAAGTCACGCTCGACACCGGAATCGCCTTCGAATTCGATCCTTCGCGGGCGCACGGGTTGGAACAGGCCGCGCCGTCCGATCTGGCGGGCGTGCGGGTCGAGGGCGTAGGCAGCACGCTGCATTTTCCGCGACTCGATGTCGATCTGACCGTTTCGCGACTGCTCGAAGGGTTTCTGGGACCGCTCGAATGGACGAAGCGCGAAGCGCGCGCTGCCGCGTCGCGACGCAATGGCAAGCTCGGCGGACGCCGGCGAGGCGAGGCGGCGGAGTGAGGGCGCGCGGCGCTCCGTAGCGCAAACCTCGAGCTTGGCGCCCGCGACGAGACGCGAAGAGCTGACCCCGGTTTATCGTGACATGCCCGTCTTTCACGCCTTGGGCGACGCGGCGAAATTACTGAATCGCTCGAGACGTCCGACAACCGTCATTGCGAGGAGCGAAGCGACGAAGCAATCCAGGGGCCGCAGCCCGGCCCCTGGATTGCTTCGCGTCGCTCGCAATGACGGCAACGACAGTTGGCACACTTATTTTGCTGCGTCGCCTAAGCGCACTGCCACCACGACGGCATTGCCGCCGCACGAGGCGGGTAACGAGCGTTGGAGGCAATCTCAACCGCCGCCGGCGCGATCGATCCAGGCGATCGTCTCGCGGAGCCGCAGGCCGAGCGCCAGATGGCCGGCGCCCTCGACGGCGATGAAGGTTTTCGGCGCATTGACGAACTCGAACAGGCGGCGGCCCAGACGGTAGGGGACGGTGAGGTCGCGCGTTCCGTGCACGATCAGCAGCGGCGCGGTCACGCGCGAGATGAGCGCGGCGCTGTCGTAGCGGTCGCGCATCAGCGAGCGCACTGGGAAGATCGGGAAACGCATCGCCGCGACATCGGCGAGCGAAGTGAAGGGCGAATCGAGGACCAAAGCCGCGACCTCGTGGCGCGCGGCGAGCGCGACCGCGACGCCGCTGCCGAGCGATTCGCCGAGGATCACGATGCGGCTCGGCTCGACCCGCGAAAGCGCCTCGCGATAGCCGGCCTCGGCGTCGCGGTGGAGGCCGGCTTCGCTGGGCCGCCCAGTCGAGCCGCCGTAGCCGCGATATTCCACCGCGAGCACGCCGAACCCGGCCGCGGCGAAAGCGGCGAAGCGCTCGGCGCGTCGATCGATTCCCCCGCCGTTGCCATGGAAATAGACAATGAGCGGCTTTCCCGGCGCCGGCGCGAGGAACCACACAAGCAGCCGCTCGCCGTCGTCGGTCGTCAGATGCAGCCGCGTGGCCTCGGCGAGGCCGACCTCGCCCGGCGGCCGCTCCGCCGAATTGGGAAAATAGACGAGCGCGCGCTGCCACGCATAAAGGCCCGCGACAACCGCGACATAGAGCGCAGCGAGCGCAGCGGCGAATAGCATCATGATCCTTCGCGGCTCCGCCTGGCATGACAATCACCCGCCGCCCGCATTATGCTTCAGGCCAGCCAACTAGAGGAGCCCCCTATGAGCGAAGACATCGCCTTTCTCGCCCGCGCCATTGCCGAGGGGCGCGGCCTCGCCGACGCCGATCTGGTGCTGAAGGGCGGACGCGTGTTCGACCTCGTCAGCGGCGAACTCGTCGACGGCGACGTCGCGATTTGCGGCGACCGCATCGTCGGGACGCAATCCGAATATCGGGGCGTGCGCGAGATAAACATCCGCGGCAAGATCGTCGTTCCCGGCTTCATCGACACCCATCTGCACGTCGAATCGTCGCTCATCACGCCCGCCGAATTCGACCGCTGCGTGCTCGGTCACGGCGTGACGACGGAGATCTGCGATCCCCACGAGATCGGCAACGTGCTCGGCGTCGCGGGAATCGAATATTTCCTCGACAGCGCGATGACGACGGCGATGGACCTGCGCATCCAGCTCTCGAGCTGCGTGCCGGCGACGCATCTCGAGACTTCTGGCGCGCGATTGGATGTGGAAGACCTGCTGCCGCTGGCGAAACATCCGAAAGTGCTGGGTCTTGCCGAAATGATGAATTTTCCGGGAGTGCTCGCCGGCGATCCCGTCTGTCTCGCAAAACTCGCCGCGTTTCAGGACCGGCGGATCGACGGGCATAGCCCGCTGCTCTCGGGCCGCGATCTCAACGGCTATCTCAGCGCCCGCGTGCGCACCGACCACGAAGTGACCCATCTCAGGGAAGGGCGCGAAAAGCTCTCCAAGGGCATGAACGTGCTGATCCGCGAGGGCTCGGTGTGCAAGGATTTACACGCCCTCGCGCCGCTCGTCACCGAACGCAACTCGCCATTCATCGCCTTCTGCACCGACGACCGCAACCCCCTGGATATCGCCGAAGAAGGCCATCTCGACTTCCTCATCCGCACGGCGATCCGGCTCGGCGCGCCGCCGCTGGCCGCCTATCGCGCCGCGACCATTTCCGCGGCGCGCATTTTCGCGCTGATGGATCGCGGCCTGGTCGCGCCGGGCTGGCGCGCCGATCTCAACGTGATCGACGATCTCGACAGCTGTGAGGTGAGCCTCACCATCTGCGCCGGCCGCGTGGTCGACGAAGCGCTGTTCGCCAACCGCCGCCGCGTGACCCCTGTCGGGCGCAACAGTCTCAAGGGCCGGCGCGTGACCGCGGTCGATTTCGCGGCGCGCGGCCAGGGGCCGTCGACCCAGGCGATCGGCGTCATCCCCGGCAAGATCATCACCAACCGCATCGCCGCCACCCTGCCCTTCGCCAACGGCTTGCGCGGGGTGAGCCTGGAAAACGACCTCGTCAAGGTCGCGGTCGTCGCCCGCCACGGTGTCAACGACAACATCGCGACCGCTTTCGTCCACGGCTTCGGGATGAAGCGCGGCGCCATCGCCTCCTCCGTCGGCCACGACAGCCACAACATCACCGTCGTCGGGGCGAACGAAGAGGACATGGCGGTCGCGGTCAACCGGCTCGGCGAGATCGAGGGCGGCTTCTCGGTCGCCTCGGGCGGCAAGGTCGTCGCCGAGCTCGCGCTGCCCGTCGCCGGACTCATGAGCCTGAAGAGCTTCGAGGACGTGCGCGAGGCGCTGATTCCTTTGCGCGCCGCGGCGAAGGCCCTCGGCGTCACCCTGCCCGAGCCGTTCCTGCAGGTCGCCTTCCTGCCGCTGCCGGTGATTCCGCATCTCAAAATCACCGACATGGGGCTCGTCGACGTCGACAAGTTCGAGTTCGTGCGCGATTGAGGGATGCCGCCTGCCAGCGCCTCATCTGCGATGAGCCAACATTTGCACCGGCGCAATCGCGCCGCTGTCGCGACCGGCGTACATGTTCGCCACCTTCTGCGGCGCGTCTTTTCCCATCACGATGTGCAGGCCGAGCGGCGGCGGTTCGCCCGCCGCGAGGCGCGCCTTCAATTTTTTGAAGAACTCCAGCGCGAAGTCGCGTTTGCTGGTCTCCTCCAGGACGGCGAATCCGCCCGCTTCCAAGGCTTTCCGATAGTGCTGAGGCGATCCGACGAAGGATGTCGCTTCGTCTCGCGCCCATGCGACCGGATAGGCCAACGGCTGGTCATTGCTCAGCATGACATCGTAGACCACGAGGTAGCCGCCGGGCTTCGTCACGCGCGCGATTTCGGAAAACAGCGCCGTCTTGTCTTCTATGTTCATGCCGACATGCAGCATGACGGCGCGGTCGAAGCTGGAATCCTCATAGGGCGTCGCCAGCGCGCTCGCGACGCTGAGCCTGATGCGTTCGTCGAGGCCCAATCGGCGATTCAGACGTTCGCCGACTTCGACATACTCCGGCGTGATATCTACGCCCGCCACCTGACAGCCGTGAGCGGTCGCCAGAAATCGCGCGGTTCCGCCGAGCCCGCATCCGACATCCAAGACTCTGAGCGCGGGACTGAGCCTCAGTTGCTCGGCGACCGCGATGGTTGCGGCGCGCCCGCCCATGTGAAATTCATCGACGCTCGCGAGCTGGTCGATCTCCGCCGCATCGGACAATTTCTCGAGTTGCGCGAGGCCGGCGAGGATCGCGCCTTCCAGTGACCCGTGGGTGTAATGTCCGGCGACTTGCTGCTCTAGCGACCCCATGACTGCGTCCTTCTGGTTCGATGCGCCCTCGAGCCTGCAAACCACTTGTCCGCTCGTTGTCGCGAGCTAACCCTGTCCCTCGTGGGTTGGCTACTCCTGAATCTGTAGTGCGTTTTCGGGTGAAACGCGGCACAATGCGCGGCATGAAATCCTACGGACAGTTCTGTTCCATCGCCAAGGCGCTCGAGATCGTGGGCGAAAGATGGACGCTGTTGATCATGCGCGAATTGATTTGCGGCTCATCCCGG
>JBKQKS010000006.1:0-6739 GCA_052147395.1 Roseiarcus sp. | reverse complement strand
CCGACATTCCGAGAATGAATCCGGAATTCGAGTCCTTGGGAATCCCCCACGGCCCACCTGATCAGATTTTTTACCGCCCCCGCCGCCCGGGGTTTTGCCCCTCTTACGCGGAGGGGACCTAAGATGTTGAAACATATTATTCATGGCAGTGTGCTCGCGCTGACCGCGGTCCTGTGGGCCGGCGCGGCCAACGCGGCGATCGATGCGGAGGATGGCTATACCGGGTCCCTGGAAGCCCTGAACGTCGCCAAGGCAGCGAGCAAGGAGTTCACAGAGACTTTCGATCTCTTGGCGGGTTCGACGTACACTTTCAACTTGGGGCGGCTAACAGCCTATTTGAAAGGCACCTTGACGCCGGCTGCGGTGTCCTGGACTTATACGGTTGACGACAATAAGACCGGGTTGACTTTGGTAGGCCCCACTACCGGGACAGGTAGTTCGTTTGCTCTGCCGACAGGGACCGAGACGAAAAAGGGCGTTGCCGTAGATAAAGTGTATATCGACTTCACTAACAGCAGTAACAAGGCGGCAACAGTGTCGTTTACGCCTAGCGTAAGCGTCCCGGGCCCGATTGCGGGCGCGGGCCTTCCGGCTCTGCTCGGAATGCTGGGCTTCGGCGCCTGGGCGCGTCGGAAGCGAGCCGCCTGATCGACAGTATCGGCAATGAGGAAATAGCGGGCGCCCACGGGGCGCCTTGTTTTTGCGAAACGCAGATCCGAGCGTCGTGCGAAGTCCAGCTTGATCGAGACCCCCGCTGGAAGGGGCGCCTGCAGGGCCCGGACCTGGGCGGTCCCGGGCGTTGAATTTTCGTTGAAGTCGAAGGTCTGGGCTGGGCCGAAAGACAGACCTGCTCGTGTTCACGAACCCGCCGCGCGCGAGGGTGAGTAGGTCGACCATCGGCGCCGCCACCGCGACCCGCCCGCCCCCTCCCGCTGGCGCCGTCGGCCCGATATTGGCGCCGTGAAACGGTTGCAAAGTGTTACAAGAGATTATACTGTGAGCTTGACGTAGCGTGTCGCGGGACAAGATACGTGGAGCCGAGTATGCGGGTGCGAGGGCACGCAAGCCAATGGGTCTTGAGCGTCGCGGCAGCAATGATCGCGGCGTCGGCCTACGCCCAAGGCGTGGCGCCCAACGAGCTTTCCGATGTCGAGAAAGCCGCCGTTGGAGCGATCCTCGACAGCCTTGGAACGAAAACCGGCGACGAACTCAAAAGCGACGTCGTTCACGAGATCGATACGGTAAAAGCGGTCGGAAAGTCGGGCGAGGCTGTGGTCATCGCGGTCAAGTTCGGCGCGGGACTGAAGCTCGGCGTGTTTCAGGGCGTGCTGGTTGATCTGTGTGTGCATGGCGGATTGAAGGGCTATTGCCGGCTAGCCTCGTTGCAGGCCCCAGCGCCCGAGAACGATGAGATCCGCACGGCGGCTACGGGGGCGGACGCGGGAGGCGCGGGAGGCGGAGGCGGAGGCGGAGGCCTCGGCGGGGGGCCCCAAACCAGCTTGGGGCATAATCCGGGTTCGTCGGGTTCGCCGTCGCCAACGATTTTCGGGCAGGACCTCACCTTCAATTTCCAATCGAACTTCGCGCCGGGAACCTATGTCAATTATGTGACGCCTAACACAGTTTTGACAGGTAACTTATTGGCTAAGTCGCCTGTTGCGGTGCCGGGCCCTGTGGCGGGCGAAGGTCTGCCGGCCGTCGGGATTCTCTTGTGGCTTCTTCGCTCGTGGCGACTCTCGAGGCGCGGCAAGGCCGCTCGCCGCGAAGGGTAGTACCGGAGCAACGGCGGCGTGGGCGAGATCGCGGCGACGGGTAATCGCCACGGCCGCCAGTGCGGCAAGGCCGGCTCGAGCGCCAACGCCCCCGCAAGCGGCCGGCCGTCATGAATGTTGCGACACTCCTGCGGATATAGCTCCAGTCAAAAGAGTCGCGTCGTCGTGCCCGGACAATTTGGATTCGGGGAGGCGAGGCGTTTGGATCATGGCGCGCGCCATCGCAAAGCGAAGCTCCGATGGCGACAGGCTGCAGTGTCCCCTCCCATCTCGACGCGTCGGCCCGCGACGCTCTCGCCGGGCGTCGGAGATACGTGACATTTGATTGTCTTATTTTTTAATTACGAACGCTGTGGATTTTACGAGTCGTTAATACAGAGCCTTGCAAGGTCGCGGGGTCGAAAGAGGACCGGGACCGTGGCCGTCGGCCTTGCGATGTTCGCGATACTCACATTTTTCGCACGCCCCGCGCTCAGATTCCGGTCCGGGCTTGGATTCACGGACATTTGCGGACTTTGCGGGGGGTCGTTGGCGCCTCCGGCGGCGCCGGCTGGGCGGATCATGCGACTCAGGGTCGCAATCGAAAGGTCGAAAGCGCTGAAAGTTTTCAACGAGATCACTACTGTCCGCAGCTATTGTCTGAAAATACGAGCGACGCGATATCGCAACGTGGTCGGCCCCGGGTATAGACTTCAAAGATCAGCGCGGATATCTCTCGGCGAGGCAATAGGGAAACGGATTCTTCTCATGCGCGCATCGAACTTACATCAAGATATTGTTGAATTCATACTCAAGTCGGAACAACTTGTACTAGCGCAGCCCAAGCCAATGATGAAAGGTCTACGAGGTGATCTTACGCAGGGACTTCCTCATCGCCGTCGTGGCGATCGTGAGCGCGACGATCTCGAGCGTCACGATTTCGCCGGTCTCTGCCGGCGCCTTGCGAGTCGGCGCCCCAGCCTGGCCCGCTGTTCATGTTCCCGGCGGGGGCACGCTCGACGAAGGCGCGTTTACTTCGCCGCCGAAAGCGTTTTTGGATTTCTGCGAGCGATACGTGAGCCAGTGCGTCCGGGCCGGGTCAACAGGAATTGCAATCCTCGACTCGAAGCGCTGGTCTGAACTCCTTCGTATCAACCTCGCGGTCAACCGCAGCATTCGCCCTTCGGCCGATGCCGCCGACATCGACAATTGGATTTTGGGAGCCTCGCGCGGAGCCTGCAATGACTACGCGGTCGAGAAACGCAAACAGCTCCTCGACCTGGGCTGGCCGTCCGCCGCATTGGCGTTGACCGTAGTTTACACCAATTCCGGCGAAGCGCATCTCGTGCTGACGGTGCGAACGGACCGGGGAGATTATGTGCTGGACAATCTGCGCGGCGCGATCTTGCCGGTCGACGCGCTCGGCTATCTATACGTCATGCGGCAGTCTTCCGTTCATCCGCGCTTGTGGGTGAGGGTCGCCGGCATTTCCAGCTCCGCCGTAAACGAGCGGAGAGCAGCGGCGCAGGTCTCGGAGCCAAACGCGGCGCGGCGCGACCCTCGACCCGGATCGAAACGGCGTGATTTCGACGTCGTCGTCGCGGCCACCCGCGGAGAGTGAACGTCGCAGGCCCGATCGTTTCTCGGAGAGGCAGGCCCCCGATGCCATCCCGTAGATATTCCATCGCGAGCGATTCGACCCAGCGGTTCGCGCCGATGCGCGGTGACTGAAGCTATTGGCGCGTACCTGTCAGCGACGTGAGGAAGGCAAAATTTTCGACCGGAAGCGCCTACGGAGGCGGGTAGGCGCGGAACATCTGTCGAGCTTTACCTGGCTCGATCAGAATCACCATCCGGGCGCTGGCGCCCTTACCTGATCCGGGGCTGTCGGCGATCTTCAGCGTGCCGACGCAATATTCCCCGAAGGCCCGCGGCACATAGGCCGTCGTTCGCGCCACGCCGTCGATCCCGAAACCAACTCACCAGAGCCACGCGACCGCATCGAGGCATGGTCGAAAGCTCGAGAGTCTCGCGGGCAGAAGGGATTCGCTCGGGGATCGTCCCCTGGCCCAACGTCATCTCATAGAAGAACCGAAGAGCGCATATCGCCAGGTTCAACGAGCGCCAGGATAGCACTTCGATGCCAAGTGTACGTGGAACGCGCGTGCGTCTGCGTATCCGAGCCGATCAGGCGAGCGGCCAAAATATCGGGTGACCTTCGAGACGGCACGACGGCACGATGACAGCGTCGCCGCAGAAGGATTGCGGATCGGCGAGCGCTCTTCTCGAGCGCGTAGAGCAAATTGCGTTCTGCTGGAACCGCAATTTGCTCTAGATTTTTGATTTCGCGCGCTTTTTCGAAACACCGGGTTCCACTTTTTCGCACCGCGCTCTAGCGCTCACCTCGGCGCGCTGAAGAACTACGGTCCGATAGGGGGTGCAATGCGCCCCCTTCCCTCGGGTCGCAGGACCCTCACGCCCCCGCAAGTGCGGCTTCATTCGATTGTCGGAAGCCGGCTGTCGCCATTGCGCGCTGCAATTTCCTATTGATTCCTCGAGCGCAAAAGGGTAAACAACGGGTAAAGAAATAGCGCAAAATTCCTGAGATTGCTGCGGCTCCACCCTGCAAGTAGGGGGTAGTGCTTATGAGTGTTGTCGGGCCAATATCGATATCCGAACGCGTCGCAATTCGGTATGGTCAAGTTTCAAAAGGGGTAATAGCGCCGACCGTCGCTGTCGGGGACATTGCGGTCATCGTCTTTTGTAGCCTGTTCTCGCAGGTTTCCTATTCGGCAGCCTCCTTGGCCCCGATTCCGTCCCTCGGCGACGCTGCTGAACTCGGCCTCGTGGGAGCTTCCTTCTTTCTCCTGTTGGGCCGGACCCTGAAGCTCTACCAGATCGAGGCCCTGATAAGCCCTCAAAAGCGTTTGGGGTCTATTGCCGGCGCCGGCTTTCTGGCCGTTCTCATGGTCATTCTCACGCTGTTCCTCCTCAAAGTCGCAGGCGCGTACTCGCGTGGCGTTGTCGTCGCGTTTTGTGGTTTGGCGCCGATAGGCGTCGTCCTGGAAAGGTTGATGCTGGGCGTCTATCTGCACTGGGCGGTGCGCTCCGGGATGGTAAGAGGGCGCGTCGCGGTGGTGATTGGCCACGTGAACGAACTCAACGACTTGGGTTTTCACGAGTTTCTCGAATTCGGGATTACAGAAGCCGCGAGTTTCGGGCTGCGGTTCGTAGCCAACGGCGGTGCGCTCGCGCCCGTAGATCGCAAGACCGTCGTCCGGGCTATCGATGCCGCGAGAAAGCTTCGCGCCAGCGAACTCGCGCTGCTTGTGCCGTGGGAAAACGACGCCGCTCTCGACGAAATTCTGAGGCTGGTCCGCCTTTCGCCTTTGCCGGTCCGCCTGTACCCGGACGCCAATACACGCAGGGTGTTGCGCCGAAACGCGAGCCCGGCGGCGACGATCCGGGCGGCGGTGGAGTTGCAGAGAGCGCCGCTGTCGTGGGCGGAGCGCGCCTTGAAACGGACTACGGACATCGTGTTGTCCGGTTTGGCGTTAGTTGCTCTTGCGCCGCTGTTGGCCCTGGTGGCCGTATGCGTACGGTTCGAAAGCCCGGGGCCGGCGGTATTTCGTCAGCGTCGGCGCGGGTTCGATAGCCACGAGTTCGTGATTTACAAATTCCGCACGATGTACGTTGTCGAAGATGGGGACCGTATTGTTCAAGCGACCCGAAATGATAGTCGGGTCACCCCGCTCGGCAGGCTGCTACGGCGCAGCAGCATCGATGAACTGCCGCAATTGATCAATGTATTGCGCGGGGAAATGTCCATCGTCGGGCCTAGGCCGCACGCCATCGCGCACGACGAGGAGTACAAAACGAAGATCGGCGACTATGCGCTGCGACATCATGTCAGACCTGGATTGACAGGCGCCGCCCAGGTCGCCGGCTTGCGAGGCGAAACGCGGACGCTCTCGGCGATGGAAGATCGCATTCAGAAGGATCTCTGGTACATAAACAACTGGTCGCCGCTGCTTGACATCAAAATCATCCTGCAAACGTTCGTCGCGTTGGCGCGTTACGAGGCGCATTAGGAGTCTGTAGCTATCCCGACGCCTATGGGGTAATGAGTTCCGAGACATACCACACCAGAATCTCGTAATCTCGGCTCATACACGATGCTCGTAGGCGCGAACATCACGCCGCGGATGCCGTCCAGTGCGAGAGCCGTCGGACGCCGTGTCGCGCGTCGCCGATCGGAGGCGACGGAGGCGCGTCGAGCCTGTTTTGCACGATGTCGAGAACGTAGGAAATCATCATCGCTTCCGGCAGACAGGTACGAGACAGCCCGTCCCGCGACCGCTTGCGTTTCCAGCCGCCGCTGAGCGCCAGCTGTCGCGCCTCGACGGGAGAGCAGTCGAGGTGTGCAGAAAGCTCATGATCCGTAAGCCAAATCTGTGGCATGGTCCTCACTCCGCGCCGAACGCTTCTTTTGTCGCAGCAGCGGGTTAACAAAGGCGCCGTCTGCAGTTGAAAATTGAGTCCGGAGCCGCCGACGTCGCTGCCGTCAGATGTTCCTGCGCCGCGGGCGCGATCGCTGAAATGGTTTCCTAGCAGCCTGTCGGACTGAGTTTTTTGTTGGCGATGAGCTATCGGCCTGTTGGCGTCCCGGGACGCCGGAGTGCCGCTTGGCGAATTCGAATGGTGGCTTCGAAGGCGTTTTCGACGCCTTCTGGGCCTCGTTTGGCGGCGGGACGAGGCTTTTGCGCCCGCTCAGGCGGTCTTCAGAGAGAATATTCTCCTTATGTTCCATGACATCGTCACCAGACTCCACTCGCCGCGCACGTTGTCGAGGCCGCGCAGTGAAAACTGGCGGAACCCCATCACCGATTTGATGATGCCGAACACCGGCTCCGGCGTCTGCTTGCGCAGCGCGTAGAGCTTCCGCCCCTCCGGCGTCTTCAGCCGACGGGCGTTGGCCTCTACCGCCG
>JBKQKS010000005.1:0-16801 GCA_052147395.1 Roseiarcus sp. | reverse complement strand
TCGGTGTCGAAGGCGACCGCGCCCGCTTCTCGAACGCGAACGATCCAGTCGGCGAGCGCGGCGGTCGAGGTCACGGTCGGATAGGCCGACACGTCGACGCGCTGCGCCCTCGCTTCTGCCGCCCGCGCGCGGGCCAGCGCAGTGGGCGTCGCCGCGGGGGTCACGGCGGGCGCCGGCGCCGGTTCTATGGTGGCCGGGGCCGATGTGGCCGGCGGCGGCGCCTTGGCCTCGCCGTTGCGGCCGCGCCAGCCGCCGGGTCCGGCATAGGCCGGATCGGCGTCGATCGCGTCGACGTCGACCTTGCAGATCTCGGCGACCCGGCGGGTGATGGTGGAGAACTCCATCGCCTTGAGAAAGCCGACGAGCCGCGCGCCATCGATCTCGGGCATGCCGAGCTCTTCGAGCGGCGTCTCGGTCTGCACGTCGCGCACTAGCTCCACGAGCTTGCGGGAAATGCGGATTTTTTCCACATTTTCCGGATTGGTGAGCGTTTCCCGCCGCTTGGGCTGCTTGATCTCCCGCGCGCGGGCAAGCAGAGAGTCCAGGTCGCCATATTCGTTGATGAGCTGCGCCGCGGTTTTGACGCCGATGCCTGGCGCGCCCGGCACGTTGTCGGTGGAATCGCCGGCGAGCGCCTGGATATCGACGACCTTGTCCGGACCCGCGCCGAAATAGGCGACGACTTCGTCACGACCGATCCGCCGCTCGTCACGATCGCCCGAGGCCGGGTCGAACATCGCGACGCCCGGCTCGATGAGCTGCATCAGGTCCTTGTCGGCGGAGATGATGAGCACGTCGGCGCCGCGCTGGCGGGCCTGGCGCGCGTAAGTGGCGATGAGGTCGTCGGCCTCGTAGCGTTCCTGTTCGATCGGGGTCAGGCCGAAAGCGCTCACCGTCGCGCGCATCAGCGGGAACTGCGGCACGAGATCTTCCGGCGGATCGGGCCGGTTGGCCTTGTAGGCGGGATAGAGCTCGCGGCGAAACGAATTCTCCGACTTGTCGAAGATGATCGCGAGATGCGTCGGCCGGATCTCCGCCGCGCCGTCGCGCAGGAACTGCAGGATCTTGGCCGCGAACAGCCTGACCGCGCCGACAGGGAGCTTGTCGGAGCGGTAATTGTACTTCGGGTCCTGCCTTATCGACTGGAAATAGGCGCGGAACACGAAGGACGAGCCGTCGACCAGGAACACATGGTCGCCGGGGCCGACGGGGCGATGGGACTGGGTCATGCGCGACAGACTAGCCGAAGCTGGCGACGAGTTCTATCGGCCGAGGTCGAGCGCCGAGACGATGTCGGTGTCGGAGAAATCGCCGCCAACGAACAGCAGGGGACAATTCAGCTCTTTCGCCAATGCGTAAGCGAAACAATCGCCGTAATTGAGCGCGGCGGGATGGCGGCCCTTTCCCCATCGCCGAAACGCGTCCGCGGCGTTGCGCGCGTCTGCTTCGGTAACCGGCTCGATGTTCTTCCTGATGGCGACGATCAGCGTCTCGGCGAGCGTCGCCGCCGATACGTGAACCGGCCCACGGCCGCGCATCGCGAGAAAACATGCCTCTGCGTCGGGCTCTCGCAGGACGATCGCAATGAGCGCGGAGCTATCGACGACGATCACGCAGGCAGCCCGTCCTCGCCGTAAAGGAGGTCTTGGCTCCTTGCGGCGCTCATTCCGTCCGAAATGACGTTGGCGGCTGCTGCTGCCTGAATTTCCGCCAGGGCTCGCCGTAATTCATCCTCGGTCGAATTTTTTGTTATAGGCGTAATACAAGCGGCAGGATGACCATTGCGGGTCAAGACTACCTGTTCGCCCGCCTCGGCGCGGCGGACAAGCTCAGCTAAATCCCTTTCGGCTTCAGTAATGGAGATTTCCACGATTGCAACTCACTGGCACGGCGCCGTCGACGATCAGATCGTGCGAGCGCACTCTAGTGTCAAGCCGCGAATTCAGACCCTGGTTGCCGCGGGCAGGTTCGCCGCCTCCAGGAACGTCTGGCGCGACGCAGCTCCTCGAGCCGCCTCGGAAATTGGTCGTAAGCCCCGGTTCGGCCTTTGACTTCACAAGGGCGAACATACACAACGCCGACAACGCTGGGATCGCGGCGACACTGCGCGTCACGCTCGCACGCGCGCGTCCCCCCGCAGCTACGCGGATTCTCGCGCAACGGCGCGCCATGATGAACACGAGTCTCGATATAACGTTGATAGAGGCATGGCGGCCATCACCGATACCAACAGCGTGCTCGAGAGCTATCGCTTGGCCATCGAAGCTAACAGCCTCGAACCGGACCCGGCGCAGGCCGAGCTGGTGGCCAGGCTCGATGCCCTCGCGAGTCGGCTCCACGACTATCGGCCGGCGAGCCGCGGCGGGCTCATCGGCCGCCTGCTCGGCGCCAAGCCGCCGGAGCCGCCGCGCGGACTCTACATCCATGGCGAAGTAGGGCGCGGCAAGACGATCCTGATGGACATGTTCTACGACTCGGCGCGGGTTCCCGCGAAGCGGCGGGCGCATTTCCACGCTTTCATGGCCGACGTCCACGCGCGAGTGCACGCCTGGCGGCAGCAACGCAAGCGCGGCGAAGTTTACGGGGACGATCCGATCGCGCCCGTTGCAGCAGACCTCGCGGCCGACTCCATGCTGTTGTGTTTCGACGAGTTCGCCGTGCGCGACATCGCCGACGCGATGATCCTGGCGCGGTTGTTCGCGGCCTTGTTCGCCGCCGGCGTGGTCGTCGTCGCGACGTCCAATGTCGCGCCCGGCGACCTCTACGAGGGCGGTCTCAATCGCGCGCTGTTCCTGCCCTTCCTCGAACGGCTCAGCGAGCGGATGGAGGTGTTCGAGCTCGGCGCCAGGATGGACTATCGGCTGCAGAAGCTCAGGAGCGCGCCGGTCTATTACCGCCCGCTCGGCGCCGCTGCGGACGCGGCCATGAACGCGACTTTCCTGCGCTTGGCCGGGGCGCCGCGAGGGCCGCGGCGCGACCTGCCCCTGCTCGGCCGCACGCTGGTCGTGCCGCAGGCGGTCGGCGACGTCGCCCGTTTTTCCTTCGACCAGCTTTGCCGGCGACCCCTGGGCGCCGCCGACTTCCTGGAGATCGCGGCGGAATTCCACACCGTGTTCGTCGACCGCGTCCCGGCCCTGCAGCCGAGCGAGCGCAACGAGGCCAAACGCTTCATCACCCTGATCGACGCGCTGTACGACGCCAGGGTCAAGCTCGTCGCGTCGGCCGCCGCGGAGCCTGACGCGCTCGGCGCCGCGCTGGAAGGGGCAGAAAAATTCGAGTTTGCTCGCGCCGCCTCGCGGCTCATCGAAATGCGTTCGCTCGACTATCTCGCTGCGCCGCACGGCGGCGGCAAGGACATGGGCGACCTCGGCGGGCTCATCGAGACATGAAGCTGTTTCCCGCGAAACAGGCGTTCCCCTCGCGCGAAACTCGCGCTTCGATGCCGACGAGCGCACGGTTCACGGCGCCGGCCTCGCTACGAGCGATTTCAAGCCGATCGCCAGCTGGCGGTCGTCCAGGGAGACACCCAAATCCGCGGGTCGGGCGGCGTCCGGCAATTCGAAACGCAGCTCGATCGCGTCAGGGTTACGTTTCACTGCAGAGTCGGGGATCGTCAGAACCAAGCGAGCGTTGGATTCCGTGAGGCGGAAAGCGCCAATGAGGTCGCCGTTCGCCGACACCTGCACGTTCTGCGCGCCGAGCCCGCGTTCGGGAGCGATGAAGACCGAGGCGTCGATGTCGATCGAAACCGGTCCCGCTCCCAAGAAGTCGTGGGGAATTTCGACGACGCTGACCTTTGCGTCCGACCACACGCCCCAATCGTCGGCGGAGGGCCAGCCATTCGCGAGCAGTCGACTGGAACCGATTCCTCCATTGAATGCGAAGGTCATAGGCATGCGGGGAGCCGTTCCGGTCTCGGCATGGAAGCTCAGAAGCGCGAGTGACGGGTGGACCGGGCGCGGCGAGCGGTCGACGAATGCCAAGACCAATGGCAGGTCGCGGGTCACGCCGGCAGGGACAGGTAACAGCCCATGAAATTCGCCCCTGGCCTCGCCGAGGGACCCAAGCCGCAGCGAGTTCAAATAAACGTCGATCGAAGCGCCGCTCTCGTCTTCCGCAGCGGACGCCATCCACACTTCCATTCGATACGGGCTGTCGGCGGACAAATGCGACGATAGATCGAAACGTCCGACGTTCCCGGTTATCGAGGCCCCGTCGCGCCCCCCGAAACCATGAGAAATCTTGGGCCAAAGGGACGAGCGGGTCGGGCGCAATATCTTGTCTGTCTCGACGACCAGCTCGTCGAACGCGCTCGCCTCCTGCGCACTGAGGCCGGCCGCGCCGCGATCGCCGCGGCACAATATCAGGTCGTCCGCCAGATCGCATGCATGGGTCGGCAACACCATCGGGCCAAAGCGCATAAAGCCGGAAAGCGTGAAAAGATAGGCGGTCTTTTTCCGCGGCTCCGTGGCTCCAAACACGGCGGGAAAGTCCTGGCAGTGGTAGCGCTCCTGCTCCAGCGGCATACGACCCGCCCGGAAACTATTCGTCTCGAGTCGATCGGCGAAGGCCAGAAAAGCCATGCGATTTTCTATCATCGGGTGAGATTGCTTTTCGCTCGATGACCAGCACTGCCAAGGAGGAATCACCATCAGTCTGTCGTGATGCCGTCCGAGATCCGCGAACAATTCACCGGAGAAGCGCGGCAGCGAAAACTCTGTGAACCTGCGGTGAAATCCGTCGAACTGCGGCGCGAGATCGGCGGTTTGCAGCGCGACGCCCACCAAGAGGATGGCGATCGCCCGACCCATCGACGCGAGCCGAGCGACGAAGAAGACGCTCAACGTCACGAGAATGTAGTTCGTGACCCAGACGAAGCGGCCCGAGCTGCGAAATATCGCCGCGACGTCGGCCAGCGCGCCACGCAGAGGGATTATCACCAGCGTATAAGGGCCGAAGGTCACCTTGTGCGATAATGCGAACAGAAAGGCCGCGATGGCGACGGCGAGCAACGGCAACGAGAATTGCGCGAAAAGCCGCTGACGGGCGGCGGCGAGAAAGAGACCTGCGACGATCACGAGGATGGCCCCGAGTCCCAGATAGCCGTATCCTTCTTTTTGTCCGTCGGACACGGTGGGTAGGGTGGGCAGAATTGCTGGCCCCATCGGATTGATCAGGGACAGCGTATTGCTCGAATAGTAGCCAAACCCACCCGCGGGCGCGACGCCGGCTCCGCCTATTGTCAGGAAACCAAACAACAACAACGACGCGCCTGCGGCGCCAAGCGGCGCGGCGCTCCAAACGAATTGTAGCCATGAGCAGCGTCTCTGCCAAGCAGCCCTCGCGAGGCAGCCAAAATAGACCAGGCTCGTCATCACCTGTAGATAAGGGCTTATCCCGCCGCCGACGAAAAGCAACGCGGTGAAGCCGCCGATGGTTTGCGACCAAGAGACACGCTCGCTTCGCACATACAGCCAAAGAGCCGCGATGATCAGCCAATGGGCGGTCAATGGGGGATGCGAAAAAGCCAACCTCTGATAAAGGATCGGCGAACCGACGAGGAACAACGACGCCAACACGACCAGGATAATGGCGCGTCGCGCGTCGCGCGTCGGCGCCGACCACCGGCTTGACGATTTCGAAAAATAGCAGAAACGCGAATAGGCTCTGCAATGCGGCATTGACGACGAAAAGCGCGCCGAAATACTGGAATTGCGCAGGCAGAAACGAGCTCAGCAATTTCATCGGCAAAGCGACGATCGGGACGAGATCGAATATCGCAATCGGCATCGGCATCGGCCAAGACGCTCGAGTCGTCGTCATGGAGAAAGCCGAGGCCGGATCATGCCGATAGGCGTCGAAACCAAATTGCATCATGAGAAAATCGCCCCACATCCAAGACGTATTGCCGGGATCGATGCGTTGGGGGCCTAGGACGGCGACGGCGATGACCACGCTAACGACGACGGTCAGCGCAACCCCGATCAGCGCTGCGGGCAACCGCCGACGGCGATTTTCGAGGACCATGCCGTGTTCTCCTTGTCGATGTAGAGCGGATTCGGGAGACGCCGCTTCGGTCGCCAATTCAATCTTGGCGGGATCCGCTGCCCTCGGAGGGCGAGCCGGGCGTGGGACGGGCAATGTGATCGGGACTAATCCGAAAACGGTCTAGGAATCTTCGCACTCGTTGGTTCGAATGTCGAGTCTCGGCCGAGATGGACTCAAAAGCGCCGAAGGAGCAAGGGGACGAAGGGTCCCGTCAATTCCTCAATTTGAACGTCCGCCCTCCTGCAACATTCCGGCTAGGGCGCCAATCCTTAGATTTTGTCCCCCAGAAATACATTCCCACCGTTCCCCCCGATGGCACAGCCTGGCGGGCCGCGCTCGCCGCGCGCGGCTACAGGCGCACGCTGCTACGTCGGAACCAGCACCGCTGCGCCTTGCAAACGTCCGTTGCGTAAATCGTCGAGCGCGAGATTGGCGTTGGCAAGCGGATAAGCGCGGGTTTCCGTCTTCACGCCGGCCTTGGCGGCGACGGCGAAGAACTCCGCGCCGTCGGCCCGTGTCAGATTGGCGACCGAGACGATTTCCCGCTCGCCCCACAGCCAGGCATAGGGGAAGCTCGGAATGTCGCTCATGTGGATGCCGCCGCAGACGACGCGCCCGCCCTTGCGCACGGCGCGCAACCCCGCCGGCACGAGCGCGCCGACGGGGGCGAACAGGATCGCCGCGTCGAGCTCCTCCGGCGCCGTCTCGTCCGAGCCGCCCGCCCAGACCGCGCCGAGTTTTCGCGCGAACGCCTGCGCGTCGTCGTCGCCGGGCCGGGTGAACGCGTAAACTTCGCGGCCCTCGAAGCGGCAGAGCTGAGCGACGATGTGCGCGGCGGCGCCGAAACCATAGAGGCCGACCCGCCGGCTCGGGCCCGCGGCCTTTAACGAGCGCCAGCCGATGAGGCCGGCGCACAGCAGCGGCGCGGTCGCAACCGCATCGGCGTCCTCCGCCAGTTTCAGCGCGAAATCGGCGTCGACCAGCATGTGGGTGGCGTAGCCGCCGTCGCGGTCATAGCCGGTGAAAGCGCTGTGATCGCAGAGGTTTTCCTTGCCCGAAACGCAGTAGAAGCAGCGCCCGCAGGCGTGTCCCAGCCATGGCGCGCCGATGCGCTCGCGAACCGCGAAACGCTCGACTTCGGAGCCGAGCCGTTCGACGCGGCCGACGACCTCATGGCCGGGAATTATGGGATAGCGCGGGTCGGCGAGCTCGCCGTCGATCACGTGCAGGTCGGTGCGGCACACGCCGCAGGCCTCGACGCGCATCAGCACGTCATTGGGACCCGGCGTCGGCTCCGGCCGTTCCTCCCACGTGAGCGGCGCCCCGCGGGCTCGCGCGA
The DNA here is from genome assembly GCA_052147395.1 of Roseiarcus sp. Classification (GTDB taxonomy): domain Bacteria; phylum Pseudomonadota; class Alphaproteobacteria; order Rhizobiales; family Beijerinckiaceae; genus Roseiarcus. The sequence continues at coordinate 9,414 of JBKQKS010000005.1, read as the reverse complement.
CCATGGCGTGCATCATCGACAGACCCCGTCATCCGCCTGGCCGGGGTCGGCGCCCCCGGCTACAAGCGCCCTCGGCTACAAACGGTCAATGCGACATCAGCACGGGCAGCGTCGGCTGCTGCAGAAGGTCGAGGCTCACGCCGCCGAACAGGCCCTCGAAGGTGCGCGAATGCCCGAACCCGCCGGCGACGATGAGGTCGCTGTCCTGGGTGTCGAGGCTCGCGAACAGCGCTTCGATCGCGGAAATCTCTCCGGTGTTGGTCCAGTCCGAGATGATGGCGCTCACGCCGTGGCGTCCGAGATGCTCGACGAGCGCCTCGGCGCTCGTCCTCAGCTGGCTCTCTTTGTGCGAGAACGCGAATACCACGACTTTGCGGGCCTTCTCGAGGATCGGCAGCGCATCGTGGACGGCGCGCGTCGCTTCGCGGCTCGCATTCCAGGCGATCACCACGTGCTCGCCGACCGGGCCCGGAACCCAGTTCTGCGGCACGATCAGGGTCGGGGCGCCGGATTTGAGCAGCGCCTCGTCGGGCAGGAACGCGGCGACCAGCTCCCGCGCCTCGCCCTCGGGATGCGGCGCGATGACGAGGTCGACGCAATGGGTGAAGTCCGGGCTCGGGCCGCCTTGGCGGTAATCCGTGCCGATGAGCCGGCATTCGACGCCGGCCGACTGCGTCATTTCCTCGAAATAGCGGGCGACCTGGAGGGCGCGCGGCCGCCAGGCGCCTTCGAAGGCCACGTCGGCCGTCGCGTCGACGCCCGTCAGGCGCGCGCCATGGCCCTTGGCGAGCCGGATCGCCATTTTCAGCCGCTCATCGGAAGCGGGCGTCGGATCGAGAAACAGCAAGATGTCCTTGTATGACATGGCGGGCCTCCCTCCGACGCGAAAAAACCGGCGGCGCGCAGCGCCGCCGGTTGCGAGATTCGAGCTTCGACTCGTTACGTGGCTTTCTGGATCGGGATCGTCACCTTCCGCTCGATCATCTCTGCGGGTTTGGCGACGGTCACATGCAGAATGCCCTTCTCGAAAGTCGCGTTGATCTTGCTCGGATCCGGCGCAAAGGTCAGCGGCACGACGCGGCGGAACGAACCGTAGCTGCGTTCGACAACTTGCCAAGCCTTGTCGGTCGTCTCGGTCTCGGTCTTCTTCTCGCCGGCGATCACGATCGACTGACCTTCGATCGTCACCGTCACTTCATTCTCGCCCATCCCCGGCAATTCGGTCGCGATTTCCACGGCTTCCTTGGTCTCCGCGACATTTAGCGGGGCAACATCGACGGTCTCGCCCCCCGTGGTCCACGGCATCGGAAACTTGGTTCCGAAGTCGCGCCACAGATCGTCGAATTCACGTCGGAACCCTTCGAACGGATTGAGATCACGCCCCCACAGCGTAGGAACTGTCACACGCATGACGAACTCCTCCGGTTAGGCCGCTCGGGCCTCCCTCGGCTTGCGCCTTCTGGAGAGCCTCTGCGAGCGCTGAAAACGGCGCCTCTATACAGCTAATGTCGGGCGGGCGCATTGACCGAGGCCAAGGCCCCCCGCGGCGATCGAGCGTATCCTCGATTTTTTGTGTGTGCTCAGATCAGTTTCACCAGCATCTTGCCGAAATTGCCGCCATGCAGCAGGTCAACGAGGCCCTGCGGAGCGCTGTCGAGGCCCTCCAGGATCGTCTCGCGATACTTGACCCGTCTCGCCGCGACATGGGCCGCGAGCTCGCGGAGCGCGCGCGGCCATACTGCCATGTGATCGGAGGCGATGAAGCCCTCGACCTTGATGCGGCGCACCAGAAACAGCCTCATGTCGGGGAGCGCGGTCGGCGCGCCTTCGTAGGAAGCGATGAGGCCGCAGATCGCGATGCGCGCGAAGTCATTGACATTGCGCAGGCATTGCAGGAACGGCTCGCCGCCGACATTCTCGAACAGTCCGTCGAGTCCGGAGGGCAGCGCGGCGCGGAGCTCCGCGGCGAAATGCGCCGACTTGTGGTCGACGCAAGCGTCGAAGCCGAGCTCGTCGCGCACGAAGGCGCATTTCTCCGGCCCGCCGGCGATGCCGACGGCGCGGACGCCAGCGAGCTTCGCCAGCTGGCCGACCACCGAGCCGACGGCGCCCGAGGCCGCGGAGACGACGATCGTCTCGCCCGGCTTCGGCGCAATGATCTCGTTCAGCCCGCGCCAGGCGGTGACGCCGGGCATGCCGACGGGTCCGAGGTAGGCCTGCAACGGGACCGCTTTGGCGTCGACGACTTGCAGGGTCGCGCCGTTGTCGACGCTGTAGAGCTGCCATCCGCCCATCCCGACGACGAAGTCGCCCGGCGTGAAGCGCGGGTTTCTCGATTCGATCACCTCGCCGACCGCGCCGCCCACCATCACTTCGCCGATCGCCTGCGGCTTGGCGTAGCTACGGGCGTCGGTGAGGCGCCCGCGCATATAGGGGTCGAGGCTCAGATAATGATGGCGCACCACCACCTCGCCGTCGCCGGCGCGCGGGATCGGCGCCTCGACGAGGCGAAAGTTCGCGGGCGAGACCTTTTCGCTCGGGCGCGAATCGAGAACGATTTGCTTGTTGACGGCCATGGACGGTTCCTCCGCGATTGCGCCAGTGTTCTGGCTCCGATCTCTCATACCGTTTCCGAGGGAACCGGTATGACGCGCCGGCGGCGGGGCGAGCATACTTCGGTCGGGCGTCGTGGCAAGCCGCGCCTACATCGCCCCTAGCAGCCTTTCGATGAGGCCCTTGTCTCGCGCCGTCAGAGCATTGGCGGCGGGATGCGGGATCATGCCGGGCGGTACGGGATGATCGTCGGGCGCGGGGCCGGCGCGATAGGTTGGCGGCGGCGCGAGCGGCGTATCGGCGACGGCGCTCTGCAGCTCCTCGCCGCTCCTATTGATGTTCATCGGCGGGCCGGCGACGGGAGAGTCGAGCGCCGGGGCGGCGGGCGCAGCCGGACTCGGCTCCGGGCTCTGCCAATCGCTGAGCGGCAGGCCGGCCGGCGGCACACCCAGATGCGCCTCGCGCATAAAACGGCTCCAGATTTCGACCGGAAGATTGCCGCCGGAGACTTTGCGGGTCGGGGTCCCGTCGTCGTTGCCGAGCCACACCCCGGCGATCAGGTGCGATGTGTAGCCGACGAACCAGGCGTCGCGCCAATCCTGGCTGGTGCCGGTCTTGCCCGCCGCCTGCCAGCCCGGCAGCTCCGCCTTGCGCGCCGTGCCAATGAGCAGCGTCTCCTCCATCATCTGATTCATCATCGCCACGTATTGCGGCTCGACGACCCGGCCGTTGTTGGCGTTGCGGCGCTGATAGAGGAGCTTGCCGCCGACAGTGCGCACGCTGGCGATCACGTGCGGCTGCACGCCGATTCCGCCATTGGCGAAGGGCGCATAGGCCGTCACCAGCTCCAGCGGCGTCACCTCCGAAGCGCCGAGCGCGATGGTCGCATTGGTCTGGAGATCGCTGACGACGCCGAGCCGATGCGCGGTGCGCGCCACCGTCTTCGGCCCGACCTCGAGGCACAGGCGAACGGCGACCGTATTGAGCGACAGCGCAAGGGCCTTGGTCAGCGTCACCGGGCCGAAATATTCGCGCGAATAGTTCCGGGGATCCCAGCCCTTGACCGAGATCGGCGCGTCCTCGCGCACAGTATCGGGCCTCAACCCTTTTTCGAGCGCCGAGAGATAGACGAACGGCTTGAACGCGGAGCCGGGCTGGCGCTTGGCGGCGATGGCGCGGTTGAACTGGCTTTCGGCGTAATCGCGCCCGCCGATCATGGCCTCGACGCCGCCATCGGGGTCGATCGCCACCAGCGCGCCCTGCTCGACGCCATATTTGCCGCCCTTGGCGGCGAGTTCGTCGGACAGCGCATGTTCGGCCTCCGACTGCAGCTTCGGATCGAGGGTGGTGGTGACGACGATGTCCTGATCGATGGCGCCGACCGTGTCGTCGAGCATGTCCATCACGTAGTCGGCGGCATAATTGACCGAACCCGCGCCCTTCTCGTGGTAGACCTTGGCGGGATTGGCGAGCGCGAGCTTGGCCATCGCCTCGGTGACGAAGCCCTGCGCGGCCATCGTCTCGACGACCTGGGCGGCGCGTTCGTTGGCGCCGGCGAGATTATGGTTCGGCGCGAGCCGGGTCGGCGATTTCATCAGCCCGGCGAGCACCGCGGCCTCCGAGAGCGTCACTGAACGCGCGCTCTTGCCGAAATATTTGCGCGACGCCGCCTCGACGCCATAAGCTCCCGAGCCGAAATAGACGCGGTTGAGATAGAGCTCGAGAATCTGGTCCTTCGAATATTTGCGCTCGAGCCACAACGCGAGGATCGCCTCCTGGATCTTGCGCGACAACGTGCGTTCCTGGGTGAGGAACAGGTTCTTGGCGAGCTGCTGGGTCAGCGTCGAGCCGCCCTGCATGGCGCCCGCGCCGGTGAGGTCGCACCACACGGCGCGCGCGATGCCGAGCGGATCGATGCCGATGTGCGAATAGAAGCGCCTGTCCTCGATGGCGATGAAGGCCTTCGGCAGATAGGGCGGCAGCTCGCTCAGGCGCACGGCGGCGCCGCCGGTGTCGCCGCGATTGGCGAGCAGCCTGCCGTCGTCGCCGAGAATGGCGATGTTGGGCGGACGCTTCGGCACCGCGAGCTGGTCGATCGGCGGCAGCTCGCTGGCGTAATAGACGACGAGCCCGGTGAACCCGATCCCGCCCCAGATCGCAGCGACGAACATCCAATAGACGATGCCGCCGATGAGCGGCCGACGGCGGCGCGGACGGTCGACCGGAGCCGCGGCTCGCGCCTTGCCGCGGCGCGGCGGAACGGGCCGGTCCTCGGGGTCGATGTGAATATCGTCGTCGACGGCCGGCGGCGGGTCGTCGAAGCGGGGTTCGATTCGCCCCGTCTTGCGCTTGCCGCCATTGCCGAACATTTGGATTCCCGCGTCCGGGTTCGAATCGAAGAGCGCCGGAGCGGTTCTCCCCGCACTTGGCTCGAGCGACGCCTTCAAGGCTAAAGCCGGCGATTTAAGGGCCGGTAAAGCTCGCTCGCTTTCTGCTCGGCGAGCGGAATTTTTCGTGACATGTCGGTCGATTCCGACAGTGCGGGCTTGCGCGACGGCGCCGGCCTTGGCAAAGTCCGCCCCCCGCTGCCGTTCGACAGCGGCTGCAACAGGGTTCGCACGCCTGACGTTGCGGACCCGGAGGGGTGGTCGGGATATTGCGATGAAAGTCACTCTGGAGAGAACGGCGCTGCTCAGGGCGCTGGGCCACATCCATCGCATCGTCGAGAAGCGCAATACGATCCCGATCCTGTCGAATGTGCTGATCGAGGCGGCCGACGGCCGCGTTGCGCTGAAGGCGACCGACCTCGATCTCGAGGCGACCGAATCGGTTCCCGCCGATGTCGCGCTCGCGGGGGCGACGACTGCCCCCGCGCACGTGATCTACGACATCGTGCGCAAGCTGCCCGAAGGCGCGCAGGTGAGCCTGGAAATGAACGGCGACACCGGCCAGTTGCTCATGCGGTCCGGGCGCTCGCGCTTCTTTTTGCAGGCGCTGCCCGCCTCCGATTTCCCCGACCTCACGACGGGTCCGTTCTCTCACCGCTTCGCCTTGCCGGCGATCGAGTTGAAGCGGCTCATCGACAACGCCCAGTTCGCCATCTCCACCGAGGAAACGCGTTACTATCTCAACGGCATATTCTTCCACACGGTCGACGTCGGCGGAACGACGATGCTGCGCGCCGCCGCCACCGACGGACACCGCCTCGCCCGCGTCGAGACCCCGGCGCCGGAAGGCGCGTCCGGCATGCCCGGCATCATCGCCCCACGAAAAGCGGTGAGCGAGGTGCAGAAGCTGCTCGAGGACCTTTCGCAGGAGATCACGGTCGAAATCTCCGTCGCCAAGGCGCGCTTCACCTTCGGCGACGTGCAGCTGACGACCAAGCTCATCGACGGCGCCTTCCCCGACTACGGGCGCGTCATCCCGCAACACAACGACAAGCGGCTCACCGTCGACAAGGAGACGTTTCAGCGCGCCGTCGACCGCGTCTCCACGATCTCCTCGGAGCGCGGGCGCGCGATAAAATTGTCGATCGCCGACAGCCGCATGACGCTCTCGGTCAACAATCCGGATGCCGGCTCGGCGAGCGAGGAGGTCGAGGTCGACTACGATTCGACGCCGATCGACATCGGCTTCAACGCGCGCTACCTGCTCGACATCGCCCAGCAGCTCGCCGGCGACACCGCGCTGATAAAGCTCGCCGACTCCGGTTCGCCGACCATCATCCAGGACCGCGAGGGCGCCCCGGCGCTCTACGTGCTGATGCCGTTGCGCGTATAGGGATTTTCGCCGCTCGGCTGCGGCGAAGGGAGAACGGGCGAGGCACTGAAACGAGTGGCGAGCGGCTGCTATTTCGATGGCAGGGCGTTCGGCGCCGGCGGCCCGGCGAAGCGTCGCCAGCGTCACCGAGGGAACGGGTCCGTGCGCCGAGTCCTGTCGACCTCCGAGCGGTCGGGCGCCTTCGTCGCCTCGGCGAGCAGCTCGGCGCTCAGCTCCTCGATGGCGCAGTGCTCGCAGCAATCGAGCAAGCCCTGCTCGGCGAGGAACTCGTCGAAAGTTTCCGCGCTCAGGCGGCCCTTGGCGTCGTCGGTCATGTCAGCTCTCCCATACGCGTAGCAGCAAGATCGCCGGTCGTGGATTTCGCGGCGCTGAGCGCCGATGCCCTTGCCTGAGGAGGGTTGGAGATGAGCGGTGGCGCGGCAGGCGCTCAGTCCTGAACCGATCCTTCATCCAGCCTTTGGCCACCCCCCACCCCCGGCGAAACGCCAAGTGTTTTTGCCGGTCCCCCAAGGGGAGAAAGAACTATAGGGCGCCGGCAGTAAGTAGGTCCAGGTGGGGGTGAGCGTACCAGATGCTTCAATGGCGGTTTAAGCTTTCGTTGTCATGCACGGGAGTGGGTCGTCGGCGAGGCACAAGCAGTCGGCGCGCACTTGTCGTCGCGGAAGCGATCATCGGCGTCTATATCGGGAGGAAAGTTTCAGCACAAACGATGGGAGAGCGCACAGAAAACGTGCACTCAGGCCTTTTGTGTCAGCATAGAGAACAAGGGCGCCAAACGATCTAACTCGCGGGGCGCTGGCTACACATTACAGTATTCATGGAGATACTCAGGATCTAATAATTGAGCCTAGTTGAGCGGAGGAAGACCTTCGCCTTTCAAGAACTCATTTACGACAGTTGCAGAGGCAGGATGGGGATTGCGGAATCCGGGATCATTTGCAACTTCCCAGTGGATAAGTCGACTAATCATGTCATCAGGATAGTCGGCTTCTCGTAAGTCCACGATTATTAACCTCAACCGGCGTTTCTGGCCCTCCGAGAGCATTTGGTGGCTCCTCGAAAATTGTCCGAATACGATGCTGACACCACAACGCTCGCGCGACAAAACGCGCTAATTAAAATCAAGTTTTCTTAACCGGAGTGGAAATCACTTCGGTCCCGGGATTTCCGTTTTTAGCGCATTGAATACAAACTCTGCCATGCGACGACCCATGGTGGCGACCAGCGCCTTGGGCCATTCTTCTTCCCCTTGGCGGAAACCCTCGTTGATGCGTTCAATCGTGGCCGGATCGTCCGAAAACAGAGTAATCAAACGCTGTTTAGTTACTTGATCTCGAGTGCGGAGAGCCTGCGACAAGAGCATGGGCGTTACCTTTCTGTCCCTAGAGAGGTTTCGGGAAATACTAACAACATACGTTAATATTGCTACAGGGGTCCGAAATTCAAAATCAGAGCGGTAGATGCGATGAATGAGAAAATAAAGGAAGAAGACGAGTAAGTCGCCTGGCCTGGGTCTGACCAGTTGCCGGTGAAAGTTTGCAACCAGAAATGAAACCGATGCCTTGAAAGATCGCTTGAAAAAAAGAAGTTTTCCAGCAACCATATGGCCGTTGCGAGGATTGTGTCCACCGCGACAATCAGCAGAAGGCCGAGGATAACCCATTGCCAAGCCGGCAATGCGGGCTTGAGGCGACGAATACAGTTCATTCGACATCTCGTCGCGGCAGTCCGATGTGAGATAGCATGACGCGCCCTTGGCCCCTGCCGTCGCAGGGGCACAATTGACGCCCCGAGGGCGAACATAGGAGATCGCGCGCGACAGAGAGCGCCGCCGCTCAGCGTGGGAGAGGGCCAGCATTCGGCGGTATGTTGCCTGCACCATCCAATATCGATCCCGATCTGCGGTAACGGTTTCACGACCGCGTCTATCACTGATCCTGACTACCCGCCCGCCGGCGCTTGCGAGCCGATGTCGGCAGGAACCGAAGGGGGCGCACAGCCCGCAAGCCGAAACAATCGGCGCCAACCCTCTCCCGTCCTCCCGCGCCTACGCCGCGCTGAACGAGCAACAAACCCGCGCCGGCGCACAGCGTGCCCGCCTATCCTTATCACCATCACCTTGTTAACAAAAACCTAGCCGAAGCGCTAGGGCGGCAATGAGCCATCGCACAGCGCGAAAAAATGTGGGCGGCGTGAGCGCCAATTTTGGTCGCGGACACGACTAAAGACCGAGCGCCCGCCGCAACGCCCCCGCCATTCGCGCAGGATCGGCAAACGACGCCGATAGTTTCACCCGGCCTCCAGCCCCCGCGTCGCCAACGCGACAACCCTGGGGATCGGCTTCTTGCCTTGCTCGTAATAGCCGACCATGCGGCGGCTGATGCCGAGCGCCGTGGCGGCGCCGTCGAGCGTGAACGCGTGGCGCTCGCGCCAACGGCGGAACGCTTCCGGCGACAATGTCGCGCCCGACTGTTCCTGCGCGAGCCGCCACAATGTGTCGGCCGACATGTCGATGTCGTCGGACCAGACAATATCCGTTCCGTGCTCGCCGGCGCGGACCCGCCCAAACAGATCAGGATCGCGGCGCAGCGGCTCATAGATTCGAAACGCCTCGATCATTTGGGAAACGTCGACGACGGTCTCGTCGCCCAGATCCCAGCGAACGCGCAGGGTCACGGGCCCGTCGCCCACCGCGACCGCGACGATGCGCGGAAGCATTCTCCTGGGCATGGCTCAGCCTCGTTCGTTCAGTTCAGCCCACTTCAGGGCCAGGAATGTAACCGGGGCAGATTCCCGGGCGGCGCCATTCTGTAGCTTAAGCGCCCTCATCCTGAGCTTGACGAAGGACGACCTCGGTCGGCGCGTGAGCGCCTAAGGCGACGCCGAACAATAAGTGCTGCGAGAGAGGGTCGCTCAGCCCGGAGTGTCAATCAGCCAGGGAAGTGGCGGCGCCCTTTCCGTCATGGCCGTGCTCGTCACGGCCATCCAGTGCGTCTGTGATTCCGCGTTGTCGGCGGGGTGCAAGTCCCCGTCATGGAGTGTCGTAACCGTGTAGCCGAAGGCAACTGCGTCGCCGGGAGG
>JBKQKS010000004.1:0-40232 GCA_052147395.1 Roseiarcus sp. | reverse complement strand
GCTACATGCGCCCGTGTAGCCGGCCGCGGCGAGGCCGGCTCCCCGCACCAACGACGTTGCGGAGAGAAGCCGGGGTCGACGCCCCCGGCTACATGCGCCCGTGTAGCCGGCCGCGGCGAGGCCGGCTTGCCGCATCGCCTTACATCACGCCGCCGCCGCGACCACGCGATTGCGGCCCTCGGACTTGGCTCGGTAGAGCGCCTGGTCGGCGGCGTGGAACAGCTCCGGGCTGCGTTGCGCTCCCGTGCGCTCGGCGACGCCGATCGACGTGGTGACGACGATCTCCTGCGTCCCGCCGCGGATCGAGAACGGCTCGCCGTCGATCGCCTTCAGGGCGCGCTCGGCGATCCGGGTCGCCACCGCGAGATCGACGCCCGGCATCACGATGACGAATTCCTCGCCGCCGAGCCGGCACAGCAGATCGCCGCTGCGCACGATGTTCTTGAGCCGCTCGGCGAACCCTTTGAGCACGTCGTCGCCGGCGTCGTGGCCATAGGTGTCGTTGACGCGCTTGAAATGGTCGATGTCGAAAATGCACAGCGTCAGCGGCGAGCGGCGCATCCGCGAGGTCTCGACCAGATTGGTCACGTGAAGATCGAAATAGCGCCGGTTGTTGAGTCCGGTGAGCTGATCGATGAGCGCGAGCTCCACCGACTGCATCACCTGCTCGCGCAGACCGTCGGCGTAGCGCTTCTGGCGGATCTGGGTGCGCACGCGGGCGATGAATTCGTTGCGATCGACCGGGCGCGACAGCCAATCGTTGACGCCGAGCTCGAGGCCGCGCAGCACGCGCGGCCGCTCCTCGGCCTCGGCGACGAGCAGGATCGGCAGATTGCGCATGCGCTCCAGCGCGCGTATCTGCGCGCAGAGCCGCAAAGCGTCGAAATTGGCGAGGCCGACCGAGACGACCAGGACGTCGTAGTCGGCCTCCGCCGCCTTGAAGATCGCCTCTTGCGCGTTCGCTTCGACGGTCGCCTGGGCGATCGGCTCGATCGCCCTGACCAGCTTCTCGGCGGAGCTCGCGCGGTCCTCGACGATGAGCACGCGTCCGCGCGCCTCGGCGCCCGGCGGCGGCGCGAATCGGGCGGGAGCGCCGGCGGCGCCGGCGCGCAGTCTCAGTTCGTCGATCACCAGTTTCAGGCGCGCGAGCGAGCGCACGCGCGCGAGCAGGTGCGCCTCATCGATCGGCTTGGTCACGAAATCATCGGCCCCGGCGTCGAGACCCTTGACCCGGTCGGCGGGCTGATCGAGCGACGTCACCATGACCACCGGCAGATGCGAGGTGAGTTCCCCGGCCTTGATTCGCCGGCACACTTCGAAGCCGTCCATGCCCGGCATCATCACGTCGAGCAGCACGATGTCGCACTGCCCGTCCTCGCAGATCTCGAGCGCTTCCGGCCCGCTCGCGGCGGCGAGCACTTCGTAATATTCGGCGCTGAGACGCGCCTCGAGCAGCCGCCTGTTGGCCGCGATGTCGTCGACGACGAGAATGCGTGCAGTCATGGGCCCTAACGCGCTCCCAGAAAATGATCGATGGTCTCGAAAAACTTCGCGACCGAAATCGGTTTCGACAGATACGCCTCGCAACCGCCCTGCCGCATCTTCTCTTCATCGCCCTTCATGGCGAAGGCCGTCACCGCCACGACGGGAATCGCGCGCGTGAGTTCGTCGTCCTTGAGCCATTGCGTCACCTCGAGACCGGAGACCTCGGGGAGCTGGATATCCATCAGAATCAGGTCCGGAAGGTGCGCGCGCGCGAGCTCGACCGCCTCGACGCCGCTGCGGGTCTTGAGGATGCGGCAGCCGCGCGTCTCCACCAGATCGTTGAAGAGCTTCATATTCAGCTCGTTGTCCTCTACGATCAGCACTGTCTTCGCCATGGCTTTTTCGTCCGCTCGCCGCCCCCCCGGCGGCACGTTCGCCAATGTAAGCGCCGAGATGGGCCAACTCTAGGCTAGAGACATTTACGAATGGAGAATCCCACGATGCTACGCGACCGCGACGTCAGGCCGCAACGGGGCGCCGGGTTCGCCGAGGAGGCCGCGATCGCCGCGCTCGGCTTCCTCGCCGCCGATGACGCGCGGCTCGAGCGCTTTCTCGCCCTCTCCGGCCTCGGCCCGCACAACCTGCGCCGCGCCGCAGCCGATCCCGCGTTCTTGAGCGCCGTGCTCGACTATGTCGCGGCCGATGAAGCGCTGCTCGTCGCCTTCGCCGAGCGCCAGGGCTGGCCTCCCGAAGACGTGATGACCGCCCGCGCCCGGCTCGCGGGAGCGCGGCGCAGCGAGCGATGACCGCGGCCGGCGACCGATTCTGCCGCGACTGTCTGGCGCGATCCGCGTCCGTCGGCGCCGTGCGCTGCCCGGCCTGTGGCTCGCCGCGCCTCCTCGACCTTTCCTCCGCCGCGGGCCTCACGCTCGCCCATGTCGACTGCGACGCGTTCTACGCCTCCGTCGAGAAACGCGACGATCCGACGCTCGCCGACAAGCCGCTCATCGTCGGCGGCGGCGGCCGGCGCGGCGTGGTCGCGACCGCCTGCTATCTCGCCCGCACCGCGGGCGTACATTCGGCGATGCCGACCGCCGCCGCGCTGAAGCTCTGCCCCGAAGCGGTCGTGCTCGCGCCCGACATGGCCAAATACGGCCGGGTCGCGCGGGACATCCGCGCGCTGATGGAAGAGCTGACTCCGCTCGTAGAACCGCTGTCGATCGACGAGGCGTTCCTCGATCTCACCGGCTGCGAGAAACTTCACGGCATGGGCGCCGCCGAGTCGCTGGCGCGGCTGCAACGCCGCATCGAGCAGCGCGTCGGCGTCACCGTTTCGGTCGGCCTGAGTTACTGCAAGTTCCTGGCCAAACTCGCCTCCGACCTCGACAAGCCCCGCGGCTTCGCCGTCATCCGCCGCGACGAAGCGCTTCGCCGCCTCGCGCCGTTGCCGGTCTCGCGCCTCTGGGGCGTCGGCAAGGTCGCCGAAGCGAAGCTCGCCAAGCTCGGCTTGCGGGCCATCGGCGACATTCAAAAACTCGACGAGCGCGAGGCGATGGCGAAGCTCGGCGACCAGGGACTGAGGCTGTGGCGGCTCTCGCGCGGCCTCGACGAGCGCAAGGTGACGGTCGACCACGAGGCGAAAAGCATTTCGGCCGAAGTGACCTTCGAATACGACATCGTCGAGCGCGCCGAACTCGAGCGCGTGCTGCTGACCTTGTGCGAAAAAGTGGCGCGGCGGCTCAAAAGCGCTGGCCTCGCGGCAGGCGGGGTGACGCTGAAGCTGCGCACGCCCGACTTCAAGCTCTCGACCCGCACCCGGACCGGCCAGCCGCCGACGCAGCTCACGATGCGGCTGTTCGCGGAAGGGCGCGCCCTGCTCGCGCGCGAGCCCGCCGGCCGATTCTATCGGCTCATCGGCATCGCCGCCGCCGGTCTCGAGCCCGGCGCCGAGGCTGACGCCGCCGATCTCGTCGAGGGCGAGCGCACGAAAGAGAAGGCGCGCGAGGGCGCGATCGACGCGCTGCGCGAAAAATTCGGCGCCGCCGCCATCCAGCGCGGCCTCGCCTTCAAGCCGACGGCAAAGGATTGAGGCGCCCGTCTCGATCAGGCGCCCCACCCGACGTGCGGCCGCAACGACGCGACGCGAAGTCGGGCTACTTGCAGGGCTCGGTCTTCAGCCAATCGAGCGTGGTGAGCTTGGCGTTGAGCGCGAACGTCCCGTAATCGAGCTTCAGCGAGCCCGAGACGCCGTTCTCGTAGAGATCGAACGACAGGGTATAGTCCGGCGGCGCGTCCGGCTGGCCCTCGTCGAAATAGGACACCGTCACCGGCCAACGCGGCACATTTGCGAGTTCCGGCGCCGCCGCGGCGTCCGGGCTCGGCGTCGTCGCCTCCCTGCCGATCACGGAGAGGGTATGGAACACTTTCTTGCCGGTGTCGGAGCCGTCGTAGACCCGCGCTTCCAGCGTGGTTGCGCCCGCCTTCGCCGCCTCGATGATGCGCTCGATGTGCTGGGTCGGAAACAGCACGTCGGAACCGAGGTCGAGCTTCGCCTTCGCGGGCTTGTACAGCTGGACCTCGATGCCGCCGCCGGCGCCGCGCGCCGCCGAGCCGCTGATCGGAGGGTCCTCGCTCGCGCCGCCGCGGCCCGCGATCTCGAATTTGAGCGATTTGCCGGCGGCGTCCTCGTAGGTGACGGAGCTCACGTCCGAGGCGATCGGCTCGCCTTCGCCGCGCTGCAATTGGGTCACTTGGCGGAAGTTCGAGGCGTAGCCCTCGCACGCCGAGCCGCGAAACTCGTAGGCGATGAGGCCGCTGGCGGCGACCGGGCTTTCGCCGCTCGGGGGCCCGTTCGAGTCGCCGCTGGCGAGCGAGAGTTCGTAGGCCGCGCGATGCGCAGCGAGCGGCATCGCCGCCTCGGCGCGCGCCGCGCCCAAGATGGCGAGCGCGGCGACCGCAAGACCCAGGGACCTTCTCATGTCTGCGCTCCGCTCAACGGTCAGAAAAAAACTGTCTCGCTGTAATTTCCGGCGCTTTCGTGGCTGTGAACCGGCCGTTCACTCGCCCTCGCCGTCCGCTAGCGGCGCCCAAGCCTCCTCGAGCGCGTTGGGATCGCCGAGCGGCTCCTCGTCCGGCCGCAACGCCTGACTATCGTCAGGTTTCGGCACGCCAAATCCCGCCGGCAGCTTGCCGTCGAACAGCCCCGCGCCCTTCAATTCGTCGAGACCCGGCAGATCGCCGACGTGTTCGAGCCCGAAATGGATGAGAAAGGCGGGCGTCGTGCCATAGGTTACCGGGCGCCCCGGAGCGCGCCGCCGCCCGCGCAGGCGCACCCACCCCGCCTCCATCAGCACGTCCAACGAACCCCTGGACACCGCGACGCCGCGAATGTCCTCGATTTCGGCGCGCGTCACCGGCTGATGGTAGGCAATGATCGCCAGCGTCTCCACCGCCGCGCGCGACAGCTTGCGCTTCTCCTGGGTCTCGCGCGACAGCAAATAGGCCATGTCGGGCGCCGTGCGGAACATCCAGCGCCCCGCCGCGCGCACCAGATTGACGCCGCGCCGCGCATATTGGCGCTGCAATTCGGCGAGCGTCGCAGCGACGTCCGCCCCGCGCCGCATTCTGGCCGCGATCGTCGCCTCGTCGAGCGGCTCGGTCGCCGCGAACAGCAGCGCCTCGGCCACGCGCACGTCCTCTGCGTCGAGCCGAGGATCGATCATGTTTTCGAACAGATGCGCTACGACGCCCATGTGAACTCTCGCTGTCATCGGGTTTACGCGGTCTTCACGCCGCCGGTTGCGCCGCTTCCGGGTTCGCGCGAATGTAGATCGGCGCGAAAGTTCCCTCCTGGCGGATCTCGATGAGGCCTTCGCGCGCCATCTCGAGCGCGGCGGCGAAGGTCGAGGCGCGCGCGGAGCGTCGCATTTTCGGCTCCGGACACAGCGCGAGGAGCCAGCTCTCGAGCGCCTCGAATTCCCGCGCCGAGGCGGCGACGCCGATCAGCGCGTCGCGCGCTTCGGCGAGCGACCACACCTCGCGAGGCTTCATCCGCACGAACGCGCGCGCGCGCCGTTGCGCCTGCGCGGCGTAAGTCGACAACAGGTCGAACAGGCTCGCCTCGTAGACGACCGAGGCCTCGATCGCAACGCCTTCCGGCGCGCCGCGGGCGAACACGTCGCGCCCGAGCCGCGGGCGGTCCAGCATCATTTGCGCGAGCCGGCGGATATCCTCGAGCCGGCGCAGCCGTCGCGCCAGGGCTTCGGCGAGATCGGCCGCCCCGAGGGCCTCCGGTCGCGGCGGATCGGGCAGCAACAGCCGCGACTTGAGATAGGCGAGCCACGCGGCCATCACCAGGTAGTCGGCGGCGAGTTCGAGCCGGAGCTGACGCGCCGCCTCGACGAATCGCAGATACTGATTGGCGAGCTCGAGCATCGAAATCCGGGCGAGGTCGACTTTCTGCCGCCGCGCCAGCTCGAGCAACAGGTCGAGCGGGCCCTCGAAGCCATCGAGATCGACGAAGAATGCAGGTTCCGCCTCCGCGCGCTCGGCCGCGAAGCCATCGAACTCCGTCGCCGCCTCCGCCGCTCGCATCGCTTTCATCGCCATTACCAACGACGACATACACGCTGGCGCTGGCCGCGCAAGCCTCCGGGGGCGACGATCCACAAACCGCCGCACGCGCCCTGAGGCTGCAAACCGAATCTCGCAGGCCGAGACTCGCGGCGGCCTGCGATTCCCGCCGATCAGCGCCGGCGCACATTCGCGCCGCCCATTCTCATGGATCGGTTCCAATCCGTGGGAACGGGTTTTAACCACACAAATAAAGGTAAATAACCGGATTACGCACGCTCGCCCGCTGCCGACGTTGAATTCACATCGAAGCGCGCTATTTTTAAGCCCATCACGGACGCGTGGATTGCTCCCTCCCGCGTCGCGAGAATTACGTACACCCCTCGGGGCGCCCGGGTCCGCCGCATCTCCCGGGTCCGCGGGGTAGCCGGTCCGGCGCGGCTTAGGAGTGGCCTCCTCGAAGCCGGGCCGGGCCGGCGCCTAGTCTTCAGTAGCGCCGGAGCAGGCTCACCAATTTGCCCTGGATGCGGACCCGGTCGGGACCGAAGATGCGCGTCTCGTAAGCGGGATTGGCGGCCTCCAGCGCGATCGAGGCGCCGCGCCGACGCAGCCGCTTCAGCGTCGCCTCTTCGCCGTCGATCAGCGCGACCACGATGTCGCCAGTCTCCGCGCTATCCTGCTTGCGGATGATGACGGTGTCGTTGTCGTGGATGCCGGCCTCGATCATCGAATCGCCGCGCACTTCGAGTGCGAAATGCTCGCCCAGACCGAGGAAATCGGCGGGCATGGCGATCGTCTGCACCTTGTTCTGGATCGCTTCGATCGGCGTGCCGGCGGCGATGCGGCCCATGACCGGGATCATCACCGCAGGGTTGTCGTTGGCGGCCGCCGAGCGCACGCGGCCGAGGCTGCCGGGAATCACGCTCGGCGCGAATTTCTGCGGCCGCGGCGCGCCGACGGTGGCGTTTTCCGGCAGCCGCAACACTTCGATGGCGCGGGCGCGATTGGCGAGCCGCTTGATGAAGCCGCGCTCCTCGAGCGCCATGACGAGCCGGTGGATGCCCGATTTCGACTTGAGGTCGAGGGCCTCCTTCATTTCGTCGAACGACGGCGGCACGCCCTCGGCCTGCAGCCGCTCGTGGATGAAGCGCAAGAGCTCGCTCTGTTTCTTGGTCAGCATGTCCGCCTCTCCCGCGGGCGCGCGCCGCGATTCGCGCGAGAATCGCAGCGAGGCCTAAACAAATCGCGAACAATCCCTATCCGTTCCCGATGCGTTCCGCAAGAGGGTCGTCGCGTAGAGGTTCATTCGTCGAGAGCGGCCGCGTGTTCCGGGCTCAGCACGCCGTGGGCCGCTGCCGTGGCGACGATCCTGCGCCGCAAGGAGGGCGAGATGGAGCCGTGACGTCGCTTCGGGTCGCGGATCGCCTCGGACAGTTGTTTTTCCGGAAGGTCGGTGACGACGTATGTGGTGTCGATGTAGGATGTGTGGGTCAAGCAACTAATCTCGAAGTTCGAAACCTCGATGGCGACTTCTCTCGCCCTTCTATATTGCGGAGCGTCACTATTGATATAAAAATACCACTGTCGTGTTGGACTTATGCATATACAGTATTTGTCGTGAGGTCTGGGCAGGTCAGGGCGGTAGACCCTGACGATGTCCCACTTGTCAACCAACTCTGCGAGCCCTGACAATGCCGGTCTTTTCGAACAGCTCTTCGAGCTGCCCGGTCGAGAGCCAGCGACGCAGGTCGAGCTCGTTGTTGAGCCCGGGCGCCGCCCATGCCGAGTCGTAGGCCGGATCTTCGTGCGACAGGCTCCTGATCCTATCGAACGGCATCGAACTGTATTGGCTCAGCGACTGCGTCAAATACTCTTTGTCCGATCTAGACAAGAATCTCGGCGTGGGCGCCGAACTCTTCGCGTAGAAGCGGATCTTGTTGTTCTCTCTGACTCGATCGACGCGCGCAGCCAATTCGTCCTCGAGTTCGTCGGGCTCGCCGGAATCTTTTTTCAGCATATCGTAAATGAAAGACGGGACCGGGCCGTGCTCCATCGCTACATAGCGATCCCCGGAGATCGGCCGACCCCAATCCAGAAAATGCGCCTTGTCGGCGAAAAAGAACACTTTCCCAATGTAATATTGTGTGATGCCGGGCTTTTCGCCGGCGAGAAATTGTATCCCCTCGAGGCACTTTTTCTCGTTCAGCTCGAACCGGATCCACGGATATTTCACCATCTCCGCGGCGGTGGTCCTGTCCACGATTTCCGCCGTCATCGCCAGTCCCCACCGCGACAGCCCCGCGCTACGCATCTGGAATTGTATGCGAGTTCTCATTGGGGCCCTAGTGAAAATTCGCGGCCGGGCCGCGCCACTGCGCCCAAGCCGGCCAACAAGCGCCGCGGCCCGCGGGAAGCCCCGATTGCTGTTCGTGACGACGGCGCCGTCATGCCGGAAATCGCCCCCGCGCCTTCAGCCCCGTAGGGAACCGAACACTCTGCCTCGCGCGTTGCCCGCGAGCAGCGGCGCCGCCGGCGCACGGCGCGTCAGTGCTTACGGTCACAAACGACACCCTGGATTACCCCGCCGAGCCCCGGCAAGATCTCCTCGAGCCGCGCCTCGGCCGCCTCGGCGTCGAACGGCGCCGGGCGCCAGGTCGCGCCGGAATTGGGAAATACGGGCAGGCGCGGGTGTAATCCATCTGTTGACACTGTAAAGCGCTGTGTTACTGTTGTCGCGTGATCGCGACTTTTCGCAGCAAGTTGTTGGCGGCGCTTTTCCGAACAGGGGCGTCGGGGAGGATCGACGCTCGCTTGCATGCGCGGATTTTGCGTCGCCTGAACGCGCTGAACGCGGCGCGAAACGCAGAACACATGAACGTCCCCGGATTCGACTTCCATGCATTGCACGGGTTCGAGCCGACGCGAGACTCGGTCCACGTCGACGGCCCCTGGTGTATCACGTTCGCTTTCGAAGACGGCGAAGCGCGCGAGGTGGACTTTGAACAATACCATTGAGCGATTCCGATGACCCCCACGAAAGCCGGACGCGATCTTGATCGGCCGCCGACCCACCCGGGCGAGGTACTTCGCGAGGACGTCCTGCCGGCGCTCGAAATGCCTGTCATGACGGCGGCGCGCGAGCTCGGGGTCAGCCGCCAAACTCTGCATCGTCTGCTCGCCGGGCAAATCGGGATCACACCGGCGATGGCGCTTCGGCTTGGCAAGTTTTGCGGCAACGGGCCGGAACTTTGGCTCGCCATGCAAATGGCCTACGACCTGTGGCGAGCCGAACGAGCGCTCGCGGACGAGATCGCCAAGATCGCGACGCATCGCGCCGCGTGAGGCGCCTCACGCGCTAGCGCCGACGTTCGGCCAGATCTCCTCGAGCCGCGCCTCGGCCGCCTCGGCGTCGAACGGCGCGGGACCGCCCGCGATCCGCGCCAGAGCCGCCTCCGCCCTCTGCAACGAGCGCCCGGCGAGCTCGGGGGTCGCGTCGGCGACGGCGCGCGCTTCGGCGAGGTCGCCGTTGCAGTGCAGGGCGAGATCGACTCCGGCCTCGAAAACCGCCCGCGTGCGAGCTAAAAAATCGCCGGCGAGCGCCTTCATCGACAGATCGTCGCTGATCAGCAAACCGGCAAAGCCGATCTCGCCGCGGATGATCTCGTCGACGATGCGTTTCGACTGCGTCGCGGGCGCTCGAGGATCGATCGCCGTGAACACGATATGCGCCGTCATCGCCGCTGGCGCGTCCGCGAGCGCGGCGAATGGCGCGAAATCGCGGGCGGCAAGCTCGGCGCGGCTCGCCTCGACCCGGGGCAGCTCCAGGTGGCTGTCGACGCGGGCGCGCCCGTGGCCGGGCATATGCTTGATCACCGGCAGCACGCCGCCGGCCAACAATCCGTCGACCACGGCGCGGCCGAGCTCGGCGACCTCGCTCGCGTTTCTGCCATAGGCGCGCGAGCCGATCACCTGATGCGTCGCCTCGTCGGCGACGTCGAGGACGGGCGCGCAATCGACGTCGATCCCGACTTCGAGAAGATCGCGGGCGACGAGCCGCGCGACGAGCCCTGCCGCCTCGAGCGCCCGCTCGCGGCCGAGTTCGGCGAGAAACCGCGCCGCGGCGGGATAGGCGCGCCACACGGGCGGCGCGAGGCGCTGCACACGCCCGCCCTCCTGATCGACGAACACCGGCGCATAGCGGCCGACGACGTCTCGGAATTCGCTCGTCAGCGCCGAGAGTTGCTCGCGGGTTTCGACGTTGCGCTTGAACAGGATGAGGCCGAACGGATCGCTGCTCAGCAGATGAGCGCGCTCGTCGGCGCCGAGGCGCGGACCCCTGCAGCCGCAGACGAACGCTTTCACCAAACTCGCGCTCTCATTCGCGGGTGACGAAGCAGTCGCCGCCGTCGGCTTTCACCTTCTGGCACAGCGCTAGCGCTTCGGCTTTCGACATGTCGTTGGTGCGCACGCGATAGATCGGCTCGCCGCTGCTCTCGCCCTTGTGCACGCCGAGGCCGACATTGCCGAGCGCGTCGGCGTATTTGCTCTGCAGCCTCTCGATCGTGTTGCGCGCATCGCCTTCCGAGCGCGGTGCGGCGAGCTGCACCGCATAGCCGCCGGCGCTCTGAGCGGGCGCCGCATTGGCCACTGCCTCCGAGGCCGGCGGACGCAGCTTGGCCGGAAGCCGCGCGGTCCTGTCCCCGGCCGCGGCGGAGCCGAGCTGCAGCGGCCCGTTGATGGGCGCCGCGGGCGCGGTCGTGTCGGTGCGGGCGACCACAGCACGCTTGGTCGTCTTCGTCGTCTTCGGCGCCGGCAGCTCGAGGGTCGGGCTCGCAGGCTGGGCGGCGACGGTCGGCGCGGGCGCGGGCGCCGGCAGCGGCGGCGCCACAGGCTCGGGCGCGGCGGCGGCCGGCGGCGGGGCGACCGGCATGGAATCGACCGCGATCAGCGTTCCGTCGGGCCTCACAGTCACCGTCTTCACCGGCTTCCTCTCGGCGAACGCGGGCGCGGTCGGCGGCGCCGGGGTCGCGCTGGGCGCGATGATCGGCGTGTCGGAGGTGGGGGCGACCGGGCTTTGCGCGCTCTCGGCTTGGCTCGGGCTCGGGCTCGCCTGCTTTTCCGCCGAGGCTACGTCGATCGGCGTTTCCTGATTGTCGACGATCTTCGCGCGCGCGCCGGTCGCCGAATCCTTGGTCAGCAGCGCCCCGCTGTCGGAGGGCGACTGCACGGCGGTCTCGCTCGGCGGGGCGACCTTGGTCGGCCCCGCGGCGGCGAGAATCGTCGGCGGCGTCTGCGGGCCGGAGGCGATGTTGCCGAATTTCAGCATGATGGCGCCGCTGACCAATATGACGGCGGCGGTGACGAGCCCGCCGACCTTGATATACCAGCTCGTCGTGCGCTCGGAGGACGCGCGCGGCGGCGGGGCCGCGGCGGGCTCGACCTCCGACGGCGCCTCGGCGTCGTCGGGCGCGTCGGCCGGATCGAGCCCCGGGCGCAGGCTCAATTCGTCGGGCGCCGGCTCCGCAGGCAGCGCATATTCGACGTCGAGCGCTTCCGGTTCGACGGCGTCCGGCGATTTCGCCGGCGGCTCGCTCGGAATTTCCGTGGAAATCGAGTTGACGAGCCGTGTCAATTCCGCCAGCGGGTCCTCGACCTGCGCTTGGGCGGCCCCGGCGGCGCGCAGACGGCGTTCGAATTCCTCCAGGTCGAATTCCGGCAATCGCCTCGGGCTTGTACTCATCACGAAAGTTCCTGGCTCGCGAGATGGACCGCGCGGCGCCGCCGCAGCGTCGTCCCCGCCTTGTTGCACGACTCCGGCGCGGATCAGCCGCGCACGCTAGCGCATTTCTTCGGGCGCGGTCACTCCCAAAATGGCGAGCGCCGAGCTGAGCACCCCCCCGGCTGCGAGCGCGAGCGCGAGCCGCGCTGCCGTTAGGTTTCGATCTTTTTCGTTAACGAATCGCAAATGAGCGTGATCCATGCCGCGATTCCAATGCGAATGGAAAACTGTGGCGAGATCATGAGCATAGAACGCGATTCGATGCGGTTCGCGCGCTTCCGCCGCCTGCAGGACGACCCGCGGGAACTCAGCGATCGTCCGCACCAGCGCCCGCTCGCTCTCGTCGACGAGTTTTGCGAGCGGCGCCAGCGCGAGCGCGGCCGGCGATTGATCGAGATCGGGAAACACGGCCCTGCCCTGCCGGAGCACGCTGCAGGTCCGCGCATGCGCGTACTGGACGTAGAACACCGGATTGTCCTGGCTCTGCTCGATCACCTTGGCAAGGTCGAAGTCGAGCGTCGCGTCGTTCTTGCGCATCAGCATGATGAAGCGCACGGCGTCGGCGCCGACCTCGTCGACCACCTCGCGCAGCGTGACGAAATCGCCGGAACGCTTGGACATTTTCACCGGCTCGCCCGCGCGCATCAGGCGCACCAGCTGGCAGAGCCTCACCTCGAGCGCGACCTTGCCGTCGGAGAGCGCCGAGACCGCCGCCTGCATGCGCTTCACATAGCCGCCGTGGTCGGCGCCCCAGACGTCGACGAGATCCGAAAAACCGCGATCGATCTTGGTCTTGTGATAGGCGATGTCGCTGGCGAAATAGCTGTAGCCGCCGTCCGACTTGACGAGCGGCCGGTCGACGTCGTCGCCGAACGCGCTGGAGCGGAACAGGGTCTGCTCGCGGTCCTCCCAGTCCTCGGTGGGCGCGCCCTTGGGCGGCGGCAACCGCCCCTGATAGACGAGGCCTTTCTCGCGCAAGAATTCGATCGCGGCGCCGACGGCGTCCGCGCCGCCGTCGGCGCCGGTGAGCGAGCGCTCGGAAAAGAACACTTCGTGGCGAATCGCAAGCGCCTTCAGGTCATCGCGGATCATGTCCATCATCAGGCTTATCGCCCGCGCACGCACGAGGGGAAGCCATTCGGATTCGGGCAGGTCCCGCAACGCCGCGCCGTGCTCGACCTTCAGCGCTTCGCCGACGGGTTTCAGATAGTCGCCGGGATAGAGCCCCTCGGGGATGGCGCCGATCGCCTCGCCCAGCGCCTCGCGGTAGCGCAGGAACGCCGAGCGCGCGAGCACGTCGACCTGGGCGCCGGCGTCGTTGATGTAATACTCGCGCGTGACCTCCCGGCCGGCGAAGGCGAGGAGCTCGGCCAGCGCGTCGCCGAACGCGGCGCCGCGGGCGTGGCCGACATGCATGGGTCCGGTCGGGTTGGCGCTCACGTATTCGACATTGACCGGCCCCCTCTGCGACATCGGGCCGCGGCCGAAATTTTCGCGATCGGCGAGCGCCGCCGCCAGCACCGCCTCGAAAGCCCCGGGCTTCAGGCGCAAGTTGATGAAGCCGGGGCCGGCGACCTCCGCGCTTTCGACGTCGGGCTCGCGCTCGAGGCCGGCGACCAGTTTTTGCGCGAGCGCCCGCGGGTTGGAGCCCTGAGCTTTCGTTTCCTTGGCGTAGACCATCGCGGCGTTGGTGGAGACGTCGCCATGGGCGGCCTCGCGCGGCGGCTCGACGACGAAGCGCGTCAGATCGAGCCCCGCGGGCAAGCCGCCGGAGGCGATTTCGGCTTCGAGCAAAGCATGAATTCGAGCTTGCAACGACGCGAAAATGTTCATGAACTGGCCTTGGGTCTCGGCAGTAGGCAGTCGGGGGCTCGGGCGGCTTTATCGCAGGTTGGCCTGAGCGTCAAAGAGCCGGCGATATTCCTTGAGCGCGAAGCGGTCGGTCATGCCGGCGATGTAGTCGGCGACCACCCGCGGCGCGTCGCCGCGGCAGGCGCCCTCGGCCCATGCCGCCGACATCTCCGAAGGCGCTGCGCAATAGGCGGAAAACAACGCGCGCAACATAGCGTCCGCCTTCTCGCGCACCCGCTGCACTTCGGCATGGCGGTACATGTGGACGAACAGGAAGGTCTTGATGTCGCGATCGGCAGCCTCGAGGGGCGGGGAAAAAGCGACGAGAGCGCCGCCCGCCGCCTCGACGTCGGCGAGGCTCGCGACCCCAGCTTCGCCGAGGCGGCGCTCCGACTCGGCGATCGCATCGTCGATGAAGCGCGTGATGACGCGGCGCGTGAGTTCGTGGACGCGCCGCGCCGGCTCGAGCCCGGGATGGCGGCGATCGACCTCGGCGACGAGCGCATCGACGAACGCAATGGCGCGCATGTCGTCGATCGCGAACAGGCCGGCGCGCAGTCCGTCGTCGATGTCGTGGGCGTTGTAGGCGATGTCGTCGGCGAGCGCCGCCGCCTGCGCCTCGAGGCTCGGCTGGAGTGAGAGCGCCAGGTTGTGACGCGCATCGTAGGCGAGTATGACCTTCGGGACGCCGCGCTCGCGCCAACGCGCCGTCGGCCGCCGCTCGGCGTCGACGAGCGGGCCGTTGTGCTTGACGAGGCCCTGCAGCGTGTCCGCCGTGAGATTGAGCCCGTCGAAATCGGCGTAGCGGCGCTCGAGCTCGGTGACGATTCTCAGGGCCTGGCTGTTGTGCTCGAAGCCGCCATGCTCGCGCATGCAGGCGTCGAGCGCGTCCTCGCCGGTATGGCCGAACGGCGTGTGGCCGAGGTCGTGGGCGAGCGCCACCGCCTCGGCGAGATCGTCGTCGAGTTTTAACGCACGAGCGAGCGCGCGGGCGATTTGGGCGACCTCGATGGTATGCGTCAGTCGGGTGCGGAAATGATCGCCCTCGGCGTGGACGAACACCTGCGTCTTGTAAGCGAGGCGGCGGAAGGTGGTGGAATGGACGATGCGGTCGCGGTCGCGCTGGAACTCGGTGCGGGTCGGCGACGACGGCTCGGGGCAGAGCCGCCCGCGCGACGCGTTGGGATCGCTTGCCCAGGGGGCGCGGAAATGAGACATCGTTCCTCCTGACAACGCACGCTGGACGGCCTATCTTAGACTACAATGCCGATTTTCGAACCCAACGGAGCCGTGATGAACGAAGTTGCCGAGGCCCCCGCCCTTTCGATCAGCGAAAGCGCGGCGCGGCGATTGTTGAAGGTGCTGCCCGATGCGTCGGCGGCGCTGCGCATTTCGGTCAAGGGCGGCGGCTGTTCCGGCTTCCAATACGTGTTCGACATCGAGAACGCGCGCGCCGGCGACGATCTCGTCGTCACCCGCGATGGCGCGACGGTGCTCGTGGATCCGGTGTCGCTGGAGATGATGCGCGGCGCGCAGCTCGATTTCGTCGACGACCTGATGGGCCAGTCGTTCCAGGTGAAAAACCCCAACGCGACCGCCTCCTGCGGCTGCGGGGTGAGCTTTTCGGTGTAGCCGCCCCCTGCCATGAAAGCTGCCGAGTTCACGCATCTCGAGCGCCGCCCACGACCCTCTCCTGAAAGGCAACCTTGTAGACGGGGTCGCTGACCCCGGCAGCCGCTCGACGACCGCGGCTACAATTGGAGGTCTTTCATGCATCAAGGTGCACAAAAGCGCACGGAAACTCATCCCGAGGCCCTGTCGACAAGCTCAGGACCGAAGGGGCCTCGGACCTCATCCTGAGGTGGCGCGAAGCGCCCTCGAAGGATGATCGGGTTAGCCGGTCCGGTCGTGCGAGGAGCCTTTGTCCGCTGACGTAGCGTTGCGGCGGCTTGCACTACCGTCAGTGTCTTGCGGCCCGTCCTTCGAGGGCGCTTCGCGCCACCTCAGGACGAGGGGTTGCTGGCTGGCGCGGCGGAACGATGTACGAATCCGCTGGCCCCCGAAAGGGGGCCTCGAGAAAGGCTAACCACCCACCCTTCATGCCTCGAGGCGCCCGAAGCGGATGACAACTCATCCCGAGCCCGTCAAAGCGCAGCCTTCCTCCAACGTTGGATCCTCCCCCAATGAGCATTCCCGAGGACCTAATATCGATCGACCCGTTCATTGCCGAAGGCCTCGGCCAGCGGCGAGGACTGAAGATGATGAAGGAGCGCGCCGCGCGGGCCGACGTCGACGCCGCGCTGTCGATCCTCGACAACGTCGTCCCGGACTCGCCGCCCGACGAAGGCGACGAGCTATCGGATGCGGGCCCGTCCCCAAGTCCGAGATCGACCCCTGGCTGAGACGCTCGAATCGAGGGCGGCGGCTACAGCAGCGGCCCGGCGGGCCGCAGCGCGCCGACGTCCAGGCCGCGCCAGTTCGTCAGCTTCGGGCGCACGAAGCGCTCGGCCTCGGCGCCAAAGCCGCCGAAACGCTGCAACAGCGCCCCAATCATCACCTCCGCTGCGCGGGTGGCGCCGTCGTCGGCTTTCACCGCCAACCCGAGCCCGAGGTCCGGCAGCGCAGCGCAGAAAACCCCCTCGGCGCCGGTCTTGGTGAACGCGCGCGCGCGAAAACGCGTCATGAATTCGGTGTCGAAGCGGCCCGTCCCGGCGACCAGGAACGGATGCGCGGCGACGGCGGCGCGAATGCGTTTCGCGGCGCGAGCGCGCTCCGCGGAGAGCCCCTGCCCGGTCGCGAAGCGCGCGAAGGCGCGGGCGAGGCCGGAAAGCGAGACCGCATAGGTCGGGATCGAGCAGCCGTCGACGGCGCGCCGCGACTCGTCGAGCGTCTCGCCGGTCATCTCCTCGAGCGCCGCCCGCACCGCTTGCTGCACAGGATGGTCGGGCCCCACATAATCTTCCGCGGGCCAGCCGTTCGCCGCCGCGAGGCAGAGGAAGCCGGCGTGCTTGCCCGAGCAATTGTTGTGCAGTTGGCTCGGATGGCTTCCCCTTGCGCAAAGGTCGCGCGCTGCGTCGGCGCCGAGCGGCCAATGCACGCCGCAGCAGAGCGAAGGCTCCCCGGCGCCGGCCTTGGCCAGCATCCCGGCGGCGAGCGCGACATGCTCGGGTTCGCCGGAATGCGAGGCGACGGCGAGCGCGAGCTCGGCGTCCCCGAGCCCGAGCGCGTCCGCGGCGCCGCTCTCGATCAGCGGCAGCGCCTGTAGGGCCTTCACCGCCGAGCGCGGATAGGTCGGGCGCTCGACATCGCCGAACGCGAATACCAGCGCGCCGTCGGCGTCGACGACCGCGCCGGCGCCGCGATGCGCGCTCTCGACGCGGGCGCCGCGCAGAATTTCGACGACGATCGGATTGCTCATGCCTCGCCCCTTTTGGCGTCGGCGCCTAAACGCAACCGCGGCTGGAGCGAAGTCAATGCCTTCATGGCGCGACTGCGCCAAGGATCGATCGCGATTGCCGAAGGAGTTTTCCATGCGCGTCGAGGACGTGATGACGCCGGGAGTGATCGGCCTCGGGGAAAAGGCCACCCTGTGGGAAGCGCTGGAGGCGCTGACTAGCCACAAGGTGAGCGCGCTGGTGGTGCTCGACGAAGCCGGCGCGCCGGTCGGCGTGCTCAGCGAAGGCGACCTCATCCGGCGCGCCGAACTCGGCACGGCGAAAAAGCGGCCGGTGTGGCTCGAATTTTTGGTCGGCGGCGGGCGCGCGGCGGAGGACTACCGTCTTTCCCACGGCCGCCGTGTCGGCGAGGTGATGACTCGCGGCGCACTCACTATCGGCGAGGACGCGCCGCTCTCTACGGCGGTCGACGAGATGCTCGCCCACAAGGTCAAGCGCCTCGTCGTCGTGCGCGACGGCAAGGCGGTCGGCGTGCTGTCGCGCTCCGATCTCTTGAAGGCCCTGATGGCGACCCTGCCCCGAGCGGAAGGGCCGCGTTCGGACGCGGAAATCGCCGCCGCGATCGCCGCCGAGATCGACCGCGAGCCCTGGACCCCGAGGGACTCGATCCGGGTGACCGTGGCCGACCGCGTCGCGACGCTGCAAGGCGCGATCCCCGACGATCGGCTGCGCGGCGCGCTGAAAGTACTCGTCGAGAACACCCCAGGGGTCGAGGCGGTGCGCGACCGGCTGGCCTGGGTCGAGCCCAATTCCGGCTACCTGGTCCCGGGACCGGATGACGAGTGAGCCCGGCGGGCCACAGCGAACGCTCGTCGCCCGCCTCAGTGCGCCGCCGAAAGCGGCGGACTATGCGCCCTTGTCCAGGCGCCGTGGAGCGCTGGGCGCTCGCCGCCCGTCGACCTGCTTGAAAGCAGAGCAGCGATCGCCCTGGTTCAGGCGAGGTGCTTATTCATTATCGTTCTTCCGACGAACTCGATCCCGCTCTGCGCCAACTGGAAAGTCGCCTTTTCCATGGGCGCAAAGTGCACGTTGCCGGATGCGACCCAGAGCCATTTCGCCACCGATTTCCCGTCACGCAAGTGTTCTCGAAGCTGGCGGAGAGCGGCCTCTCGCTTCTTTATCACGGTCGCGATCTCTTTGTTTTCGGCCGAATGGGCCTCGACCGCCATGACCCGATGGCTCGGCGCGTGCCCGAGCAGATAGTCCCAGCGATTCTCTCGTTCATGGCCCCGTGCGAGCGCGACGTCGAGATTGAGACTATCGGCGAACGACGACCGAACAGTTTTGTCGAAGTAGATCCGATGCGCTTTCTCGACTCCGTCGAGCCCGTCTTCGACTTGGGCCCGCAACGGCGACTGCGACCGCAGCGCCGCGCGGACCGGGGTCAGCGAAGCCTGAACTCGCTCTTGGCGGACGCGCCTGGTCAATGATTGTTCTCGTTCACCGCCTCGCGAACGGCGTCGGCAAAGCGTGACGAATAGCTGGTGAGGCCCCCCCAACCCGCGACATCCTCGTCGCTCGAGCTTGGGTCGAGATCGGAAATATCTACCGACTTGACACATCCGGTCGAGTCGAACCGCAGTAGGAAGGCGCGATAGTCCTTTTCGAGAGCGGCCTTCGCAACCTCGCGCATTGGCGCCGCCTCGACATCGAAAGCTTGGCAAACGAGTTGCCAGCGAGCCTCGTTGGCCTTCAATAGCTTCATCAACCACAGCAAAGCGAGCACGTGCGGGGAATGGGTCGAAAGCACCACGCGATAGCCGCGCCAGATCAAATCGAGCACGAGCAGCATGGCCGCTGTAATGGCTTGCGGGTGCAAGCCCATTTCGGGTTCTTCGATCACCACCCAGTTGGTCTGATCGTTCTTTCGTTCTTTTGTTCGCGGCAGCAGATGGTAAAGCCCCAAAAGCAACGGCGTGAACTCCCGTTGCCCGGCCGTCCAGGTCATGAACGGCAAGTGCTTGTCGCCGTGAACCAGGCGTAACCTGAGCGCATGCTGGCTGTCTTCCTCGATGCCAACTTTACCGCCGTGGAAAACAGCGTCATCGATTTTCTCCCGGATCTCCTTCTTCAGCCGCTTTTCGACGGGAAAGAGAGTTCCCGCGTCTTTGCCGCTGAAACTTTCGAATAAATTCTGACTGAACAGCCGTGCGACGACCGGCGTATCCGAGGTCAGCTTCTGAAACGGCGCTGCCCAGCCGTCGCTGATCAGCATGGAGCGATGCGCGGGCACGAAGAACAGCTCCTCGTGGCCACTCCCGCGCCGTGGGATGCTCGATAGCGTTATCCGCGATCTCCCGAACCGAATGGACGTCGAGTCCGGGCGCCAAGCGCTCCCCATCCCGGTTCCGAATATCAAGTCGATCACGGCGTCGGCTCGATCCACCGGATGACCCGCCGCGCGTAGTTGATTCGCCACTTGACGGCCGTCCAGCGCGATTTTGAGCCATTCGAGAGCGAGGCTCTTGCCTGCCCCCTGAGGTCCCACCACGATCGTAAGATCTCCGAAAGTGAGGCGCACATCGGCGAGATGAGCGAAATTCTCGATCTCGAGCGTGATCGGTTGGCGCCTCGGGATTTTGCTCTTGGGCTTGGCCAAATTTCTTGCTTTCATCGAACCCTCGGATCCGATCGGTCCCGCCCGCCCGTTCACGAAGCGCTTCGAAGACCGCGACAGATCCAGGCCATTTCGAATCCTGCCCGACATCTGGCGCAATGGCAATCGACCGCGGGCGCTGTGCCACGGCCGTCGAAGTCGCTGATTCGAGCGATTGTGAGGCTTCTCGAGTTTGGCGCGTCAGCCGTCGGGCGGCAGTAAACCCCGTCCCCTCTTCGATCGGGGAGGCCGGGCGTCGATCTGCATGTTCGCCCGTCGGACATCACGTGACGTCGCCAGGCCCGGCCGCGCGCTTCGAGCCGGTCAGTGTGGCGCGCGGGAGAGTATCGCGATGGCGGAAGCTCGCGACTGCGCGCGACGCGGGACGATTTCTTCTGAGCGAACGCGGCTGAAACGCGCCCCGGACCATAGAAAAAAGCCAATCTTCGCCCTCGCCTGCTATAATGGCGCTGCGCGGGAGGCGCCGCGGATGGCCAAATACGTCGGCGCGTTGGACCAGGGCACGACGAGCACGCGTTTTCTCGTCTTCGACCGCCAGGGCGCGGTCGTCGCCCATGCGCAGCGCGAGCACCGCCAGATCTATCCGCGCCCCGGCTGGGTCGAGCACGACCCCGAGGAGATTTGGCGCGCGTCCGAGGCGGTGATTTCGCGCGCGCTCTCCGCCGCCTCGCTCGAGGCGCGCGACCTCGCCGCCATCGGCGTCGCCAACCAGCGCGAAACGACCGTGCTCTGGCGCCGCTCGACGGGCGAAGCGATCCACAACGCGATCGTCTGGATGGATACGCGCACCGATGCGCTGGTCGCGGAGTTTTCGCGCGTCGGCGGCAAGGACCGGCTGCGCGAAAAAACCGGGCTGCCGCTCGCGAGCTATTTCTCCGGCCTCAAGCTCAGCTGGCTTCTCGACCGGGTTCCCGGCGCCCGCGCCGCGGCGGAAGCCGGCGACCTCGCGTTCGGCACCTTAGACGCCTGGCTCGCCTGGAAGCTCACCGGCGGTCTGCACGCGACCGACGTCTCCAACGCCTCGCGCACGCAACTGATGAATCTTTCGACCCTCGACTGGGACGACGACATCCTCGCTCTCTTCGACATCCCCCGCGCGCTGCTGCCGAGCATCCACTCGTCGAGCGAAGTTTTCGCGCCGGCGCTGGCGCCGCTCGAAGGCGTTCCGCTCGCCGGCCTGATCGGCGATCAGCACGCGGCGCTGCTCGGCCAAGCCTGCCTGAAGCCCGGCGAAGCGAAAAACACCTATGGCACCGGCTGCTTCCTGTTGATGAACACCGGCGCGCGCCCCTGCCCCTCGCGCTCGGGCCTGTTGACCACGCTCGGCTTCAAGCTCGGCGCGGCGCCGGCGGTCTACGCGCTCGAGGGCTCGATCGCGATCGCCGGAGCGCTGGTGCAGTGGCTCAGAGACAATCTCGGCCTCATTTCCTCGGCCGACGAGATCGAAGCGCTCGCGCGAAGCGTCGAGGACAACGGCGACGTCTATTTCGTGCCCGCCTTTTCCGGGCTCTACGCGCCGCACTGGAAGGAGAACGCGAGGGGCGCGATCGTCGGGCTCACGCGCTACACGACCAAGGCCCATATCGCGCGCGCCGCCCTCGAAGCCACCGCATTCCAGACCCGCGACGTGATCGAAGCGATGACCCGCGACTCGAAGATCGAGATCGCCGAGCTCAGGGTCGACGGCGGCATGACGCTGAACGACCTCATGATGCAGTTCCAGGCCGACATTCTCGGCCATCCGGTGGTGAGGCCTAAAGTGATCGAGACCACGGCGCTCGGCGCCGCCTATGCCGCCGGCCTCGCCGTCGGCTACTGGCGCTCGACCGACGATATCAGAGAGAACTGGGCCGAAGCGCGGCGCTGGACGCCCGGCATGGCGGACGACCGGCGCGCCGCTCTCGGCCGGAAATGGGCGAAGGCCCTGACGAAGAGTTTCGACTGGCTCGATTGAGCGGGCAGGAGCCGGCCGCGGGTTCCGCGGCGAGACCCGCCGCTGCGGCGGTTATTGGGCCTGCCGGCGCTCCACGAGCCGGGTCTGCGAATAGCGCTCGCCCATCTTGCCGGCGGAGCGCGCGCCGTCGGCGCGGTTCGAGACGCGTTCGAGCAGCAGCGGCCGCCCGAGCAGATAGCCCTGGGCGACGCGAATCCGGGTATGATTGCGCAGATATTGCAGCTCGGTCTCGGTCTCGACGCCCTCGACGATCACTTCCATGCCGAGCGCGTCGCCGATCGACTCGATCGCGCGCAGCAGCGTCTGGTTGCGCGGCTTTTTGTCGACCCCGGCGATGAGCGAGCGGTCGACCTTGAGCTCGTCGGCGGTGATGTCGGCGAGCGTCGCGAGCGAGGAAAAACCGGCGCCGAAGTCGTCGATCGAGATGCGCGCGCCGATGTCGCGCAGCATCGGCAGCACGCGGGTCTGGAACTGCGTCGCCGGCAGGAACGCCTCTTCCGTCAGCTCGAGCACGAAGCGGTGCGCCTCGCCCGAGGCGGCGAGATCGTCGGCGAAGCGGCGCATGAAACGCGCGTCGCCGGCCTGGCGCGCCGAAATGTTGAAGCCGATCCGCAGCCCGGGGCGAAAAGCCTCGGCGATCGCTTCGAGCGAATCCAGCACGTGTTCGAACACCAGCCGCGTGATGTCGTTGGTGAGCCCGACACTGTTGGCTATGTCGAGGAAATCGCCCGGCGAATGCCAGCCGCCGTCCTCGTCGCGCCAACGCATGAGCGCCTCGAGCGAATCGACGACGCCAGCGCGGAAATCGACCTTCGGCTGAAAGGCGCAAGCAATGCGGCGGTCGCGGATCGCGGCGCGCAGGCTCATCTCCAGCCGGCCGCGTTGCAGCTGGGCGCGCTCCAGCTCGGGATCGTAGGCGCGCACCCGTGCGCCCGCCTCGCGGCGCGCCTCGGCGAGCGCGGCGCGCGCCTTGCGCCACAGGCCGTCGCCGGTCGCGTCGTCGGTCGGCCAGACCCCGAGCCCGGCCTTGGCGGAGGCGAAGATCTCGACGCCTTCGATGAAGAACGGATCGGCCAGCCGCGCGACGATGCGTCCGACCCGGTCGCGATAGCGCTCGCCGACCGCCGATTCGGGCAGGATGACGCAGAACGCGTCGCCGCCGCAGCGGCCGAGCCATTCGTCTTCGCCAAGACTGTGGGCGATGCGCTGGGCGATTCTCCGCAGCAGCGCGTCGCCCGTCGCCTCGCCGTGAATGGCGTTCATCTCGGTGAACTTCTCGACCTCGATGACCACGAGCGCAAAGCTCTGGCCGGCGGCGCCGGCGCCGGCGAGATCGTTGACCGCGCGGTCGCACAGCTCCCGGTTGGGCAGCGACGTCAGCGGATCGAAATAGGCGCGCTGGAACAGCTCATCCTGCACACGGCGTTGCGCGCCGGCGTCGATCGCGGCGCGGACGTCGAAGGCGCGGCCGTCGATGTCGATGCGCCGGCGCACGATCGAAACCGCCCGGCCATCGATCGCGCGCTCCTCGGCCTCCGGCGCCTCATTGGGATCGTCGCGGAACAGTTGATCGGCGAACGGATGGGCGAACACGCAATTCCCCGAGCCGTCGCGGATCTGCAACGCGACTCCAGACGCCTCGAGGGCGGCGGAGAGCATTCGGAGCTCGACCGGCGACGCCTCGACCCCAGGCGCTGTGCTGGCTTCGGAAGCGGTCACGATCCGGGCCCGGAACCGCCGATGCCGCGCTTGAGGATCTGGGAGCGGAGCTGCTCGAGCCTGTTGGCGACGCCAGATTCGCGCGGCTGGATCGGCTCGGGCTCCACGGCGGCCGCGGTCCAGCCGGCCGGCATCGCCGCAATCGTCGGAGCGGCGTTGGTCGGCGGCGCCACGGGTTCGGCGGTCGTGGCGCCGCCGCCCAACGCCGCGCGCCAGCGGTCGACGACCGTCTTGACGAAGGCGCGTTCGCGCCCGCCGCCGAACTCGAGTTCCGATCGTTCGAAGGTCTCGCTGCGCGGCACGAGCTCGGCCGGCAGCTGCTTGAAGGTGACCCGCGCCGGCAAAGGCAGGCCCTCGCCGACCGCGACCACTTCGCGCGTGCCGAGCGACGGCACGAAGGCGAGCAGATTGGCGACGCCGTCGGTCACCGCCGAGCGCAGCAGCGCCTGATCGCGATCGTTGGCGAGGCGCATCGCGAACAACGTGTTGCACTGCGAGATGATCGTCGCATCGAGCTCCGCGGGACGCTGGGTGACGAGGCCGAGGTAGACGCCGTATTTGCGGCCCTCCTTGGCGATCTTCATCAGCGCGCGGCGTGTCGGCGCGAAGCCCGCGGCCTTGTCGGCTGGGGCGAACCGATGCGCCTCCTCGCAGACGAACAGCATCGGGGCCGCTCCGTCGCTCCACAAGCCGAAGTCGAAGGCGAGCCGAGCCGCCACGCTGACGACCGCATCGACCACTTCGACGGGAAGCCCGGCCACCTGCAGCACCGTCATCTGCTGGCCGTTGGGCTCGAGGCGGAACAGATGGGCGATGATGTCGACCATCGTGTCGCCGCCGACGTTGGCGTTCTCGAACATGAAGCCGTAGCGCGAATCCGAACGCAGGGTCTCGATGCGCTGCAGCAGGCGGTGATAGTGCATGCGGGTGGCGCGGTTCTCCAACCGACCCATGCGCTCGTCGATCAGATTGACGAGGTCCTGCAGAACGTAGGGCACGGGCGTGTCGATGGTGTAGCCGACGCGCTTGGGATCGACGCGGCGCACCATGGCGCGGTCCTGCGACATGCGATGCTGCAGATACATGCCCTTCGCCGTCGGGATGTGCTCGGCGAGAATGTCGATCTCCTCGTCGACCCCAGGACGGCCGCCGTAGACGACGTCGACCAGCTCTTCGAAGTTGAACAGCCAGAACGGCAGCTTCAGAGTGCTCGCATTGACGACGCTGGCGCGCGCGCCGAAACAGCGGCCGAATTCGTTGTGGCTGTCGAGCAGGAACACACGCAGCTTCGGGCGTGCATCCATGATGCCGTTGACGAGGATGGCGACGCCGCTCGACTTGCCGACGCCGGTCGAGCCGAGCACCGCGAAATGGCGCGTCACCAGGCCATCGACCAGCACCCGCGCAGGAATGGTCTCGTCATCGTGGAGATGGCCGATCTCGATGCCGCCTTCGGCGGCCACGGAATAGATGAGACTGAGCTCCTCGCGTCCGATCACCGAAACGCGATCGCCGATCGCGGGATAATTCGCCACGCCGCGCGTGAAACGCTCCTTGCCGCGCTCGTCGAGCGTGAACTCGCCCATCAGATCGATCTCGGCGACGGCGATGTAGCCCTCGTGCTCGCGATCGCGAGCCACTTCGGTGATCATGCCGATCAGACGGCGGTGGCCCGCCTCGATGCGCAGAAACGAACCCACTGTCGCGCGCGCATCGTCGTGCGAGGCCGTCGCCAGCCCCACGCGGGCCTCGGAGCCGCGTACGCTCAACACGTCGCCAACGCAGAAGGCTCCGTGGGCGCCCAAATCACTGCCAGGATTCATGGGACGCACATCCTTTCGGTCGCGGTCCAATTGCGGTCGCTCATCAGCGAATGCGCCATTCTGTGGCCAAAACCTTTTCGCATGCTTAAGTCATGACATTAGCACGGGTCCCTGATCGGAGAGGGCGCCCCGGCTCCAGGATCGTTCGACGAGGCCGCGCACATGTCGGAGCCGCCCCCGCACCCTGCCGGCGCGATCGCGCCCCTGGATTCGCTGCCGGTCTTTCTTCAGCTCGGCGGGCGGCGCGCCGTGGTCGGCGGAGGCGGCGCGGGCGCGGCCTGGAAGGTCGAGCTCCTCGCCGCGGCCGGGGCGAGCGTCGAAGTCTTCGCCGAACGGTTTTCGGATGAGATGCTCGCGCTCGCGGCGCGCGTCGCCGCGGTCGCGCTCGTCGCACGCGCCTGGTCGGCCGAGGACCTCGCCGGCGCCGCGATCGCCATCCTCGAGGCGAGCGGCGACGAAGAGGCCCGCGCTTTCCGCGAGGCCGCGCGCGGAGCCGGCGCCCTCGCCAATGTCATCGACCGAGCGGAATTCTGCGACTTCGCGTTCGGCTCGATCGTCAATCGCTCGCCGCTGGTGGTCGCGATTTCCACCGGCGGCGCCGCGCCGGTGTTCGGGCAGGCGATCCGCGCCCGTCTGGAGGCGATATTACCGGCCTCGCTCGCCCTCTGGGCGCGCGCGGCGCGCCAGTGGCGCGCGCGGCTCGCCCCGCTCGGGCTCGATTTTCGCCAGCGCCGCGGCTTCTGGGAGCGCTTCGCCGAGCTCGCGCTCGGCGCCGGGACTCGCGCGCCGACGGACGCCGATCTCGACGCGCTCGCCGCCGCCCGCGACGCCCACGCCGCCGAGGCCGGCGGCGAGATCGTGCTCGTCGGCGCCGGTCCCGGTGACCCCGATCTCCTCACGCTGAAGGCCGTCGCCGCGCTCAACAGCGCCGACGTGATCCTCCACGACAAGCTCGCTTCGCCCCGCCTGCTCGACCTCGCGCGGCGCGAGGCCAAGCGCATCGACGTGGGCAAACGCGCCGGGGCGCCCTCGCCCTCCCAGGCCGAGATCACCGCGATGCTGATCGATTTCGCCCGCGCGGGCAAACGCGTCGTGCGCCTGAAGAGCGGCGACCCCAGCGTGTTCGGCCGCGCCAACGAGGAAATTTTTTGCGCCCGCGAGGCAGGCTCGAGGATCACCGTCGTGCCCGGCGTCACGGCGGCGTTCGCCGCGGCGGCCGACATCGTCGCCTCGCTCACCGACCGCGACCTCGCGCCGCGCCTGCAACTGGCGAGCGCGCACGAGGGCGACGGCCCGTACGCAAAGTTGAATTGGCCGGCGCTGGCGGCGCCGGACGCCACCACCGCGATTTATATGGGCGCGCGCACCCTGAAAGACGTGGTTCGGCGCTTGATCGCCGAGGGGCTCGACCCCGCGACGCCGGCCTTCTATCTCGCCAACGTCAGTCTCGCCGATGCGGTGCGCATCGCCGCGCCGATCGTAGACCTCCCGGCGCGGGTGAGCGAGCGCAACCCCGAAGGACCGGGGCTCATTCTCTACGGGCGCGCGCTCGGCGCGAGGGAGGCGCTGTGAAGCGGCTGTTCGTATTCGGCCTCGGCTTTTGCGCACGCGTCGTCGTCGCCCGCGCGGCCGGCTTCGCGGCGAGCGGAACGACGCGCTCGCCGGAGGCGGCGGCCGCGCTCAGGGATTCGGGGGTCGACGCATTCGCGTTCGCCGACCCGGGCTCGAGGCTGGCGGTGCGCGCGGCCGACGTGCTGCTGGTCTCAGCCCCGCCCGACGCCGCCGGCGATCCCGCGCTCGCCGCCTACGCCGACGACATCATGAAGGCCAAAACTCTGTCGCGCGTGATCTATCTGTCGACGGTCGGCGTCTATGGCGGCGCCGACGGCGGCTGGGTCGACGAAACCGCGCCGACGCTCGGCAGCTCGCCGCGGGCGCGCTGGCGCATCGCGGCGGAGGCGCGCTGGCTCGACCTCGGGCGGGTGATCGGCGTCCCCGTCGACGTGCTCAGACTCGCCGGTATCTACGGCCCCGGGCGCAACACTCTGGTAAAGCTCCGCGAGGGGACGGCGCGGCGTATCGTCAAGCCCGGCCAGGTCTTCAACCGCATCCATGTCGTCGACATCGCCGGTGTTGCTATGAAGCTGATCGCGGCCGGCGGCGCCGGCGGGGTGTGGAATGTCGCCGATCGCGAGCCGGCCCCGCCGCAGGATGTCGTCGCCTATGCCGCGGGCCTGATCGGCATCGAGCCGCCCCCCGAGGAGCCTTTCGAGACGGCCGAGATGACGCCGATGGCGCGCAGTTTTTACGCCGACAACCGCCGGGTCTCGACGGAAAAGCTCGCGTCGCAGCTAGGCTACATCTGGAATTTCCCCACCTATCGCGAGGGGCTCGCGAACTGCTACGCGGCGGGCGACGGGCGGACGCGTTGAGCGTGGCGCGGCACCGCCTTCAGGGCTCGGGACGATACGCGAGCACTTCGCCCCTGCCGTAGACTTCGTTGGCGCGCGCTTCGAACGCGTCGGCGAACTTGCGGAACGCGGCGTCGAACATCGAGCCCATCAGGCGGCCGAGCAAGCGGCTCCTGAAATCGTAGTCGATGAAGAAATCGACCCGGCAGGCGCGCGGGCCTTGCGGATGGATGTTCCAGATGTTCTCGAGATGGCTGAACGGCCCATCGAGATAGTTGACGACGATCTTGAATTTCGGCCTGTCGAGGGTGACGCGGGTGGCGAAGCGCTCGTAGATCGCCTTGTAGCCGACCGTCATGTCGGCCTCGAGCGCCATGCGGCCGCTGAAATCGGGACGGCGGCGCGTGACGCTCAGACCCGTGCACAGAGGCACGAATTCGGGATAGCGCTCGACGTCGGCGACGAGGTCGAACATGTCTTCGGCGCGATGCCCGACGGTTCGGGCGGAGCGGAACGAGGGCACGCGTCAGCCGCGGGCCGTCACTTCGGCGACGGCGTCGCCGGAGTGCTGGCGTTACCACCCTCGAGCTGATCGAGAATGCTCTTCGGGGGGGCGTTCTTGTTCGGCTCCGCCGGCGCGCTCGTGGTCGCCGGCCCACCGACGTCGATGAGCGACTTTGGCGCGCGGTTCCAGCTGGCGAGCATCGACATCGCCAGCGCCGTGGCGAAATAGAGCGTCGCGAGGATCGCGGTCGCGCGCGACAGCGCGTTCGCCTGCGCGCGTCCGGTCATGAATCCGCCACCGCCGCCGGTGCCGAGCGCGCCGCCCTCCGAACGCTGCAACAGCACCACCGCGACGAGCGCGATCACCACCAGCAGGTGAATGACGATGAGGACGGACTGCATGCTGAAACCCCCGCGCTCACGAGCGCGAACCCCTGTACTCGCGCGGCCACTAGCATGAGCCGCGGTATGCGTAAATGCCGATCACCGGCGCTTTGGCGCCCGCTTCGATCGCGAATCCGAGCCCGTCCGCGTATACCGTCGCGCCGCCCAACATGTGTTTGACGGCGACCGGCGCGAAAGGCGCCAACAGACCTTCGAGCGCCGCGGCGTCGATGGCGTCAGGCGTTCAGCGCCGCGGCGGGCGCCGGGGTGATGGCATGGCTCTCGCCGCAGCCGCAGGACGACGTCTCGTTGGGATTGCGGAAGCTGAACGTCGCCGAAAGGCGATCGACCGTGAAGTCCATTTCCGAGCCGAGCAGAAACAGCACCGCCTTGGGATCGATCACCACCCTGACGCCCTTGTCGTCGACGATCTCGTCGTTGGGCGCGATGCTGTCGGCGACCTCCATGGTGTAGGCCATGCCGGCGCAGCCGCCGTTCTTCACCCCCACCCTGAGCGCCGAGCCCCCGGCGCTCTCCAGGATGCCCTTCACACGCTCCGCCGCCGCCTCGGTGAGCGTCATCACCTGCAAACGCGCTCTTCTCGCCATCTCTCGTCTCCGTTCGCCGGGGTCAAGGCCCGGAACGTCGCCTCAAGATAGCATCGAACCCCAGCGTTTACACCCCCCCTCACGGCCTGAGATAGGCGTAACCCTGCCCTTGCAACTCGGCGAGTTTGACCACCCCGCCGCGCTCGGCGAGCGCGAAGCCGGGGATCAGGTCGGCGAGCTGCCAGCCGAGCGCTTTCAAGGTGTTGGCGCAGGCGTAGAAGGTCACGCCTTTGCCCATCAGGCTGCTGACCTCGGCCGCGAGCCGCGGCGGGGCCGAATCGCCTTTGAACAGCTGCAACGCCGGCCCGTGGATGACGACGGCGAGTTTTGGCTTGCCGTCGGCGCCGGCAAGATGATTGCGCAGGTTGCCGGCGACGAAATTCGCCTTCTCGACGTCGGCGAGGTGATAGACCGTGTCCGGATCTCGGCCGGCCGCGGCGGCGGCCGGCGTCGCGGCGAGGGCCGCGAGAGCGGCAATGAAACGGCGGCGCGGCGCTATCATTTGGCCGCCTTCAATATCGCCTTGCCCGCGTC
Organism: Roseiarcus sp.; assembly: GCA_052147395.1. GTDB lineage: Bacteria > Pseudomonadota > Alphaproteobacteria > Rhizobiales > Beijerinckiaceae > Roseiarcus. Next base: position 10,536 of record JBKQKS010000004.1, on the reverse strand, counting down.
GTCGACGGCGAGGCCGCGGCAGGCGGAAAGCGGGGCGCGGTCGAGGCGGAACACGCGGTCGTCCGAGCCCAGGGCGTTGGCGGCGTCGTGATACCAATTGTGCGGCCACATCGTCGGATGCACGGGCAACGTCAGCAGCATTGCGCCCGTCCCCTTCAGCTGAACTCCGATCTCGCCGCCCTCGCAGGTGATGCCGCAATGCGGCCCGCCGCCGGTGAGACCGCACGACCCTTCCATCATCAGAGGGGTCTCGAGGTTGCGGAACGCGCCGTCGAGCTCCAGCAACACATAATGGTCCTCGACCTTGTCGCCGCCGAGCGCCGCGAGCACGCGAATCTTGGTCACGTACTGCCGCGGATGCGCCTTCAGGTGCGCGGCGTCGTAGACGCGGGTGAAGCAGGCGTATCCGGAGGGCGTGTGCTTCACGCCCGTGGCGAACAACGTTTTGATGTTCGAATCGGCGCGCGCTGCGCCCGAAAACGCAACTGCGGCGATCAACGCCGCGGTGGCCCCCATGCTCGAGGCGCCCATATCAGCCTCTCCTTACGTCATGAAACGCGGCGAGCATAAGCGAGGAGTTTGCGCGCGTCACTGGAGAAAGCCGTCGCGGTGTGGCAAAGGGCCGCGCATGACTGATGCTTCGTTCTCCGCAAGAGATGTCCTGCTTTCCCGCATCGCCGCGGCGCTCGAGCGCCTCGCGCCGCCCGCCCCGCCGCGGCCGGATTTTCTCGCCGCCGACGCCTTCGTCTGGCGCGCCGAGACCGCCGCGCTGCTGCCCGTCGCCAAGGTGAACCGCGTCGATCTGTCGCTGCTCCGCGGCATCGACCGGGTGCGCGACGCGCTGGTCGAGAACACCCGCCGATTCGCCGTCGGCCTGCCCGCCAACAATGCGCTGCTGTGGGGCGCGCGCGGCATGGGCAAGTCGTCGCTGGTCAAGGCGACGCACGCCAGCATCAACGCCGACGGCGGTCTCGAGCGGCCCTTGAAGCTGATCGAGATTCATCGCGAGGACATCGAGAGCCTGCCGGCGCTGATGGCCCTGTTGCGCGCCGACGCGCATCGCTTCGTCGTATTCTGCGACGATCTGTCGTTCGACGGCGCCGACACGTCCTATAAGTCGCTCAAGGCCGCGCTCGAGGGCGGCATCGAAGGGCGGCCCGCCAACGTGGTGTTCTACGCCACCTCCAACCGCCGCCACCTGCTGCCGCGCGACATGATGGACAACGAACGCTCGAGCGCGATCAATCCCGGCGAGGCGGTGGAGGAGAAAGTGTCGCTGTCCGATCGCTTCGGCCTGTGGCTCGGCTTCCACCGCTGCAGCCAGGACGAGTATCTGGAAATGGTCGCCGGCTATTGCGACCATTTCGGCCTCGCGGCGCCCAGCGAAAAAATCGAGCGCGAGGCGCTGGAATGGGCGACGACGCGCGGCTCGCGCTCGGGCCGCACCGCCTGGCAATTCATCCAGGATTTTGCCGGCCGGCTCGGCCGAAGACTCGAGACATGAGAGGCGCGGGCCAGTTGACGACGAGGATGCCGCCGGCGACCAGCGCCAGCGCGAAGCTCCCCGTCACCGCCCCGCCGAGCCCGCGCCGACGCAAGCGATCGGGGTGACGACGGCTTTCAGCGTTTCTATCCCCTCCTGTTGCGTATCGGCGGTCTCACACCGCGTTCATCTGATAAACACAATTACGTTGTGGAAATAATTCTTGGAGCTTTCATCTCATTACGCAAACGCCCGCGCAGAAATCAAGACATTCTTGATTTTAACTTCTCAAAGGGCGTAGAATGAAACGGGTCTAGAGAAGACGTTGCATGAAAATTGAAATCACGCCCGTTGTCGTCATCCCCGATATGTCGCCGCTGATCCACCTTGCGGCGGCGGGCAAGCTGTCGTTGCTGCAAGAGTTCGGTCGCGTGGTGGTGATGGACATTGTGGCCTATGAGGCGAGCGACGACGTGACCAAGCCTTGGGCGTTGGAGGTGGCAGCCTGGTTGAAGAAGGGACAGGAGTCCGGCAGCAACCAACCCGTAGACATCGTGACAACTGAGATCGGCGAGGCCTACCGCCTCGCGCGGCAGACCGACCCGTATTTCAAATTGCAGGACGCGGGCGAGCGTGCGATTCGCGATTGGCTGGTTGATACCCTGCCCGAGGTGGGCGGCCCCGCGCTGGTGATTTACGAAGACAAGAAAATGCCCAAGCTGCTTCAGCGCGAGCATCTCGAGGAGGTTGTCGTTGTGGTGACGACACGCGCGGTTCTGGTTTTTGCGGAGGAGCGCGGCTTGATAACATCGGCGGAGGACGTATGGAACGACATCATTCAACGAGCGGCGGGGGCGAGCCCGAGCCTCGACGTGAAGGTGATGCGCCCGACACGCACACCTTGAAAATCTTGCAACGTTACGCGGCCGGAGAAATTTCGGCGCGGCAGGCCGCCAAGGAGATTGGGCCGAAGGCGAGCGAGCACGACGTGTTCGCGGGCGTTGTCGCCGCGCATTTGCCTTTGCCGTCGCCGCCCCCAGAGGAGGTTGCCCGTGAAGTCGAGGCCTTGCGCGCACTTTATGGGCCGCATGGGCCACGACCGCGCGGATTTTCGCGATGACAAGTATGCTGATCGGCTACGCGCGGGTTTCGACGGTCGACCAGAATCTCGCCTTGCAGCGCGACGCGCTGACCGACGGCGGATGCCACGACATCTGCACCGACCAAATGTCGGGCGCGGGCGCGGGCGCGGATCGCCCTGAACTGAGCTAGGCGCTGAAATTCGCGCGGAGCGGCGACACGCTTGGAGTGTGGAAGCTCGACCGGCTCGCCCACTCGGTCGAGCAGTTGATCGAGACGGTTGAAAAGTTGCGGGCGCGCGGCGTCGGCTTTCGCAGCCTCACTGAGGCTATCGACACGACGACGGCGCAAGGCGTCTTGGTGTTTCCTGTGTTCAGCGCGTTGGCGGAGTTTGAACGGGCGCTCATCCGAGAACGCACACGCGCGGGGCTCGAGGCCGCGAAGCGTATGGGGCGGACAGGCGGCAGACCCGCCAAGCTAACCGAGGACGACCTTGACATGGCGAGGACGCTACTCGCCAATCCTGATATGACGGTCGCCGACGTTGCCGACCGCAGCGGCGTATCGTCCGCGACGCTGTATCGGTATCTTCCCGCCGCGCGAACCGCGAACAGTCCGTCCCCGTGATCTCGCGCGGCTTCGCGGCTTTTATTGAAAGCCCATCGCACTGATGAAATGGCGCTTTTCGTCGATGAGGCCGGTTCGTGTACGGCGCTGTTTCCAGGTGTTCCGGCTTTGCGGTCTTGTGGTACGATAACCCTATGAATTACACAGCGCCTGATAAACCCGCTGCTGAATCCATCGCCGCCAGCCTCGCCCGCAGCGAGGCGCAGATTGCGGCGGGGCAGACTGCGCCGCTAGAGCCGGCGCTCGACCGGCTGCGCGCCAGCATTGCCCGAATGCGGGCCGACGAGAAGCCAAAGCCGTCTTCGCTCGAGGCATGATTGCCCTTAGGCAACGCGGCGAATTAAGTGCGCCAATTCCCCTTGCCGTCATTGCGAGCAAAGCGAAGCAATCCAGAGCCGACGTCGCGCGGCCCCCTGGATTGCTTCGTCGCTGCGCTCCTCGCAATGACGGTGGTCGGACTTCTCGACGGATTCAGTAATTTCGCCACGTCGCCTGACGCAACGGCGAGCGCGGCCTCGGGCGCGATGTCGAGGCCCGATGAGCTGCATAACGCCAGAGTGACGAGAAGGGCGAAGCGGTCGACTGCGCGCGGCGCCCTGGGCCGCCCGCAACATGAAAACGGGGACGGGCCTTTCCTGGGACCCGTCCCCGCTCTTCTGGCGCCGTCAGGCCCGAGCTCGACTCGGGCGTCGGCGCCACATCCAGATTGGAGTTCTGGATTCCTTTCACAGCCCGGCGAGATAAGCGGTCGGATCGACCGGCTGCCCGCCCTTGTTGCGCAATTCGAAATGCAGTTGCGGCGAAGTCACGTTGCCGCTGTCGCCGGACTTGGCGATCACCTGGCCGCGCTTGACCGTCTCGCCGCGCTTCACATCGAGTTCGCCGTTGTTGGCGTAGGCCGACACGAAGCCGTTGGGATGCTGGATCAGCACCAGATTGCCGTAGCCTTTCAGGCCGCTGCCGGCATACGCGACGACGCCGTTCTCCGCTGCGCGCACCGAGGTGCCCGCGGGCACGGAAATGTTGATGCCGTCGTTGCCGCCCTGCTTGAAGCCCTCGATGATGCGGCCGCGCGCCGGCCAGCGGAATTCGGGCGAAGCGCCCTTCGCATCGTCGGCGGCGACTTTGGCTTCCGCCGGCGCGACCGTGCTGGTCGGGGTCGGATCCACCGCCGCCACTTTCTTGGACTCGGGCTTGGCGGACGCCGTCTTTTGCGCCTCGGCGGCCTTCTCGGGCTTGGACTTGTCGAGCTTGACCTTTTCCGCTTTGGCCTCGGTGACCTTCTTCTTCTCCTCGTCTTTCTTCGCCTCGGCGACCTTCCTCTCCTCGTCCTTCTTCGCCTTGGCCTCGCGCTCGGCCTTGTGGGCATCGACAGCTTCGGCCTCCTTCTCGGCCTTCGCCTTGGTCTTCGACTCGGGCTTCACATGATCGTCGGCGGAGCGGTCCTCGGCTTCGAGGCGCTTCTTCTTCTCGGCCTTCAGCTTATCCTCGGCCTTCAGCCGCGCGTCGTCTTTGTGTTCGTCCGCCGCGGCGCGCTCGACGGCTTTGGCCTTCGCCTTGCGCGTGGGCTCGTCGTCCTGATCCTCGTCATCCGCCCGAGCGGATTCGAGGCCATGGCGCCGCTTCGGTTCGCTCGCGGGCGGGATCGGCGCCGCCGCCGCGACGCTGCGGGCGTTGGCGTTGTAGACGGGCACGATGATGCGCATCCCCGCGCGAACTTGCGAGGGCGACGCGAGCCCATTGGCGTGCAGCAGAGCGGCGGTCGGCACGCCATAGCGGCCCGACAGCGTTTCCACGGTGTCGCCTTCGACGACGACGACCGGCGTGCCGCCGACCGCGGTCCAGCCTGCGGCCGAGCCGCCGACCGCTTGAACCGAGTTCGGCTGGATCGCGCCGGTGTGTATGGGCGAGGGCGGCGCCGCCACGGCGACGGCGCTCGGGCTCGGATGCGCGGGAACCGCATAGGCGGAATTCGCGCTGCCCGGCAGCGGCTGCGAAACCACTTTCGGCGTCGCGGCCGGTGGCGCGTTCGACGCGAATGGATCGGAAAAGGGATTGCCGGCGCCTGCGCCGAAGCGCGTGGCGTCCGTAGAACACCCGGATAACCAGGCCCCCGCCAGACCGACGACGACGAAGCCGGCAACTCTTCGTCCCCTGTTGAACGCGACGCTCCGCAACATCGGCACGTGACCCCAAACGCAAACCCGCTACGACGGCGACACTGAACCACCCGGGTTAATGTCGGGTTTACGATGAATCGGCCGTTGCCGAATTCTTCGCCATTGCTGCGATTCCGCGCCAGGGCGTCCGCGGAGCGACCGGCATTCCGCCCGCATGAAACTCGCCTTCGACATCAACGAGTTTCGCGCGATTTGGCGCCGCTTTTGGCGAAGCGAAAAGCTCTCGAGACCGCGTCAGAGCGCGCGCGCGAGCCCCTCGGCCAGCGGCATGAAGGCGCGCGCCGCGCCGAGCACGCTCGCCTCCAGGGCGCCGCGTTCGCTGCGGGCGATGCGCACGATGCGTTGCTCGCCCTTTTGATCGCCCGCTGCCGCCGCCACCAGCAAGCCGCCAGGGGCGATGAACCGCGTCAGCCGCCCGGCCGGCGGATCGATCAGGGCATGGACGATGACGCGGTTCCACACCCGTGCGGTGCTGAGCGACAGGCCGTCGGCGTAGTGCACGCCGATCTTGCGCAGCCCGAACGCCTCCAATCGGGCGCGCGCCTCGAGCGCCAGGGTCTGGCAGCGCTCGAGGGAGGTCACTTCGGCCCCGAGCTTGGCGACGAGCGCGGCCGCATAGCCGGAGCCGGTGCCGATCTCCAGCGTTTCCGATTCCTCGCTGAGATCGAGCGCCTCTATCATCGCCGCCAGCGTCGAGGGAGGCGCCGAGGTCTGTCCGCAGCCAATGGGGAGCGCGATGTCGCGCGCCGCGATGTCGGCGTAACGCTGCGGCATGAACAGCGCCCGCGGCGTGAGCTCCATGGCGCGCAGCAGACGCAGGTTGCTCACCCCGCGCGCGCGCATGCGCAGCAGAAACAGTGCGCGTTCCTCGGCCTCCCCTGCCCTAGGCCCCTCGGTCATCGTTGCGAGCCGCGTTCCCCCAGCTACGCGGCGGCGAAAGCCTCGGCGTAGCGTCGTTTGACGATCTCGTCGGTGAGGTCGAGCTTCAGCGGCGTCACCGATATCTTGCGCCGCGTCAGCGCCTGGAGATCCGACCCCTCGGGCGGCACGTAGCCGGCGCGCTGGAACATCAGCCAATAATAGGGGATGCCGCGCCCGTCGCGGCGCTGCTCGATGCGCATCAGCTCGGCGGCGCGCTTGCCCTGCGAGGTCGCTTCGACGCCGGCGACCTCGTCGGGTACGCAAGCGGGAAAATTGACGTTGACGAGCACCCCGGCGGGGACGCCGAGCTCGAGACACCTGCGGATCACCGCCGGCGCATGCCGCTCGGCGGTCTCCCAGAACGGCTTGTCGCGCCCGTCGGGCCCGCCGTAGGACAGCGACAGCGCAAACGACGCGATGCCGAGCAGCGTGCCCTCCATCGCCGCGGCGACGGTGCCGGAATAGGTCACGTCTTCGGCGACGTTCTGCCCGCGATTGACGCCGGAAAGCACCAGATCCGGCTTGTTGTCGGAGAGAATCTGGCGCACCGCCATGATCACGCTGTCGGTCGGCGTGCCCGTTACGGCAAAATGCCGCGGCCCGATCTCGCGCAAGCGCAGCGGCTGGCTCAGGGAAAACGAGTGCGAGACGCCGGACTGGTCGCTCTCCGGCGCCACGATCCACACATCGTCGGAGAGCGCGTGGGCGATTTTCTCCAACACCTTCAGCCCCGTCGCATGGATGCCGTCGTCGTTGCTCAGCAGAATGCGCATGGGGTGATCTTCCTTCGCGAAGCCCGCTCGACTGTAACGATCTTAGCGCCCCGAGGCGATTCGCGCGAAGCGAGGATTTACGCGCGCTTTGGCGGGCCACGGCAAACGATCACATGCGCACAGTTTTCCGCGGGGCGCGAAACACCGGAAAACTGAGGCGCTGGCGTCAACCTCCTCGTCCTGAGGCGCCCCGAAGCGGCCTCGAAGGACGCTCCAGCGGTCCCGTTCGACCGGCCTCCGACGCCCAACTCGCTCGCCGTGTCCGGCTATGACCAGAAGTCGAAACCCAACGCCCGGCGGCCGTCCGGGAACGTCACAAAAGGGCGGAGGGCGGACGCCCACCGTAGAACCCCTCTCCCGATGGGAGAGGGGCAGGGGTGAGGGGACCACGGCTATGAAACTACAGGCGAATCTCCCCTCATCCGCGGCCCTTCTCCCCAAGGGAGAAGGGGGTCCGCAATGTCCGCTGCGGGTCGGTTCCGGCGGTTGGGCGGCCGCTCGAGCGAGGCGTCAAGCGCAAGATCCTGACCACTACCCGCCGATCCGCCCGAGCCCTCCCATGTACGGCCGCAACGCCTCCGGCACGGTGATCGAGCCGTCGGCGCCCTGATAATTCTCCATCACCGCGACCAGCGCGCGGCCGACGGCGACGCCGGAGCCGTTGAGGGTGTGGACGAAACGCGTCGACTTGGCGTCGGCCGCCTTACAGCGCGCCGCCATGCGCCGGGCCTGGAAATCGCCGCAGTTGGAGCACGAGGAAATCTCGCGGAATTTTCCCTGCCCCGGCAGCCAGACCTCGATGTCGTAGGTCTTCCTCGAAGCAAAACCCATGTCGCCGGTGCTGAGCACGAGGGTGCGGAAATGCAGCCCCAGCCGCTTCAACACCTCTTCGGCGCATTGGGTCATGCGCTCATGCTCCCCGGCCGACGCTTCGGGCGTGGTGATCGAGACGAGTTCGACCTTCTCGAACTGATGCTGGCGGATCATGCCGCGGGTGTCGCGTCCGGCGGCGCCCGCTTCGGCGCGAAAGCACAGAGTGCCCGCGGTGAAGCGCAGCGGCAGCTTTTTCTCGTCGACGATTTGCTCGCGCACGAGGTTAGTGAGCGGGACCTCGGCGGTCGGGATGAGCCAATAACCGTCGCCGGCGGCGAACTGGTCGTCGCGGAATTTCGGCAGCTGCGCGGTGCCGAACATCGCCGCGTCGCGCACCAGCACCGGCGGGTTGATTTCGGTGTAGCCGTGCTCGCCGGTGTGCAGATCGAGCATGAACTGCATCAGCGCCCGCTCGAGTTTCGCGAGCGCGCCCTTCAGCACCACGAAGCGCGCGCCCGAGAGCTTTGCCGCCGACTCGAAGTCCATCAGGCCCAAGCCCTCGCCGAGCTCGAAATGCTCTTTCGGCTGGAAACCCTCGGGAAATCGAGGCGGCGCGCCGTGGCGGCGGATTTCGACGTTGTCGTTCTCGTCCTTGCCTTCGGGGGTTTCCGGCGCCGGCAGATTGGGGATCGCGGCGAGCTCCTCGTCCAGTCTGAGGCCGGCCGCCTTCTCGGCGGCTTCGAGTCCCGGCACGTCGGTCTTCAGCTTCGCGACTTCGGCCTTCAGCGCCGTGGCGGCCGCGGCGTCCTTCAGCGCCATGGCGGCGCCGATTTCTTTCGAGGCCGCGTTGCGCCGCTCCTGCGAACGCTGCAATTCGGCGATCGCGGCGCGGCGGCGGTCGTCGAGCGCAATGAGCTCGACCGCTCGCGGCGCAAAGCCACGCCGCGCCAACGCACGGTCGAAGGCGTCCGGATCGTCGCGGATGATCTTGATGTCGTGCATGGATTATCCCTTCGGGCGCCGAATCGCCCGCAATCGGTCGCCGAGGACGTTGAAACCGAGGCCCGCCATTACCAGAACCGCGCCCAGAAACTCAATCGGGCGCAGCGCCTCGCCGAAAATGAGCCAAGCCGAGAACATGCCGACCACGGGAACGAGCAGCGCGAACGGCGCGACGGTCGCTGCCGGGTAGCGCATCAGCAGCCGGCTCCAGCCGCCAAAGCCGATGAGCGTGCCGCCATAGGAGAGCGCGGCGACCGCCATAGCGAGCTTCGGCGTCGGATGCATGAGCGCAGGCAACGTCCGGCCGCCTTCGAACGCGAACGACAGCGCCAGCATCGGCAGCGGCGCGGCGAGGCTGGACCACACTGTGAAGGCCAGCGGATCGACCTTGCCGACCGTCATGCCGATGAGATTGCCGCCCGCCCAGCACGCCGCGGCGGCGAGCGTCAGCGCGAAAGGCAGAAGTTCCGCGCCTGCGAGCCGATCCGAGCCGATCGTTGCGACGCCGGCGAAGGCGACGACGCTGGCGATGCGCTGCGCGCGCGTCGGCTTGTCGCCGATGAGGACCCAGGCGAGCAGGATGGTCATGAACACCTGCACCTGCACCACCAGCGAGGCGAGCCCGACCGGCATGCCGAGCCCTACGCTCAGAAACAATAGCCCGAACTGGCCGACCCCGATCATCAGGCCATAGGCCGCGACCTTGGCGAACGGCGCGCGGGGCGGCTTCAACACCAGGATCGCGGGAAAAGCGGCGAAGGCGAAGCGCAGCGCCGAGAGCAGCAGCGGCGGCGCGTCCTCGAGCCCAATCTTGATGGCGATGAAAGCGAGGCCCCAGACGACCGCCACCGCGACCGCGAGCCCGAGGTCCGCGAGCCGCATGACGAGCCTCCTTCAGGCTCAGGACGCCTTGTTCGCCGCCTCGCGACGCTTCTCGATCATCTTCACCGCGATCACCGCGCCCTCGTAGAGCGCGAGCATCGGCAGCGCCAGCGAACACATGCTGATGAGGTCGGGCGGCGTCAAAATCGCCGCGATGCCGGTCACCGCGACAATGGCGTAACGGCGCATCGACGTGAGCTGCTTCGAATCGATGATCCCGGCCTGCCCGAGCAGCGTCAGCACCACCGGCAACTGGAACGCGATGCCGAAAGCGAAGATCAGCGTCATGATCAGCGACAGATATTCGCTGACCTTCGGCAACAGCTCTATCGTCGCCTCGCCCGGCGTGTTGACCTGCTGCAGCGACACCGAGAAGCGGATCAGCAGCGGCATGACGACGAAATAGACGAGCAGCGCGCCAAAGGCGAAGAAGATAGGCGTCGCGATCAGATAGGGAAGGAACGCCTGCCGCTCCTTCTTGTAGAGGCCGGGGGCGACGAACTTGTAGATCTGCACGGCGATGATCGGGAAGGCGATGACGCCGGCGCCGAACATCGACAGGCGGATGTTGGTGTAGAACTGCTCGAGGAAATGGGTGGCGATCAGCGTCGCCTTCTCCGCGCCGACCACCCGCACATAAGGCTCGGTCAGCACGTTGTAGATCGTGCGCGAGAAGTAGAAGCAGACGAGGAACGCCGCCAAGAAGGCGTAGACCGCCCTGACGAGCCGCATGCGCAGCTCGATCAGGTGATCCATCAGCGGCGCCTTGGTGGCG
>JBKQKS010000003.1:0-8376 GCA_052147395.1 Roseiarcus sp. | reverse complement strand
CGGTCGTCGCCAAGCAGGCGATCGACGCCATGGAAGCGATCGCAAAGTCGTCCAACGAGATCGGCCGGATTATCGGCGTCATCGACGAAATCGCGTTCCAGACCAATCTGCTCGCGCTCAACGCCGGCGTCGAAGCCGCGCGGGCTGGCGACGCGGGGAAAGGCTTTGCCGTCGTCGCCTCCGAAGTGCGCGCGCTGGCGCAGCGTTCGGCGGAAGCCGCCAAGGAGATCAAGGCCCTCGTCTCGAGCTCGGCGGCGCAGGTCGAATCCGGCGTCCAACGGGTCGCCGACACCGGCAATTTGCTCGAGCGCATCATGGCTGAGGTCAACGAGATCAACCATGTCGTCGCCGATCTCGCCTCCGGCGCGCAAGAACAGGCCTCGGGCGTCCAGCAGGTCAATACGGCCGTCAACCAGATGGATCAGTCGACGCAGCAGAACGCGACGATGGTGGAACAATCGACGGCGGCGACCCATTCGCTGTCGCAGGAGGCGACCAAGCTCGCGACGCTCATCGAGCAGTTCAAGGTTGGCGCCGAGACCAGCGCGGCCATGCGCGCTGAATTGCAGAAGGTCGCGCCGCACGCCTTCGCCAAGCCCGCCGCGCCGGCGCCGCCGCGCTCCTCGGCGAGGCCCGGGCCTGCGCCGCGCGCCGCCCCCCCGCCCGGCCTTCGGAAAGCCGCCGGCGGCGACGATTGGGACGAGTTCTGAATCTGGCCGTCAGAGCTCGAACCCTTCGATCGTCCTGTAGGCCCGCGCGTGGCTCGTACCCATCGTGCCGAGCCCGATCACCAGCACCCGCACGCGATCCTGCCGCGGCGACGACATCGCCGCCTCCCTGCCTGCCGGAAAGAGACTAGAGGTATCCGAATGGCCGTCAAACGGCGGCGAGTGGTATGCGTCGGCGCTCGGGATCACACTTGATCGTCGTACGGATTTACCGTACGCTGAGACGCCAATGGAAATCCGCACTATTCGCCACAAAGGCCTGCGGCGCTTCGTGGAAGATGACGATCCGCGGGGCCTGCGCGCCGACACGGTCAATCGCATCCGCAGTATTTTGACGGCGTTGCTGGCTGCAGATTCGATGGACGGCGTGAACGGTCCGCCGGGCTGGCGTATTCACCGACTAATGGGGGATCGAGCGGGCGCCTGGAGTCTTTCGGTCACCGGAAATTGGCGTCTCACCTTCGAAATCGAGGCGGGCGCCATCGTTGATCTCGATCTCGAGGATTATCACTGATGGACCACGCGACAGTCAAAATCGGCATGCGGCCGACGCACCCCGGGGTTTTCGTCCGCGAGGAGATCCTCGAGCCTCTGAATTTATCGATCACCCTCGCGGCCGAGGCGCTCGGCGTGCGCCGAGCCACGTTGTCCGACGTCGCCAACGGCAAGGCCGCGGTCTCCGCGGAGATGGCGCTGCGCATCGAAAAGGCGTTCGGTTTCAGCATGGACACGTTGCTGCGCATGCAGGCCATGGCCGACGCCTATGAAATGCGCCGGCGCGCGGACGCCATCGACGTCAAGAAATTCGGGACGTGACGAGGGCCGTCGAGACGCCGGCGCAGCAGGTCAATGCCGCGGGTCGATGACCGTCATCCGGAACGGTCCGCCGTGAGCCGCGGCGTGGGCGATGGCGTCGGCGACGCGTTCGAGCGGGAAGATGGTCGTTTCGAACAGATCGAGCCGCAGCAGGCCAGCGCGGAACAGCGCGGCGAGGCGCAGCGTCGCCGCGCGCGGATACATCCACTGGCCGCGCACGGTGATGGCGTTGCGCATCAGCCAGAGATAGGGCAGGGCGAGATCGCCGCCTCCCGCCATGCCGACGCCGCCCATCAGCGCGATGCGGCCGTTCGGCCGCACGGCCATCGCCGCCGCGCGCACGGCCCCGACGTTCGCCATCGGCGGCAGAATATCGAGCACGCAGTCGATCGGCCCCGCCGACGCGTGCTGAAAACGCTGGCGATCGTCATTCTCGTCGCCGGTGGTCGCAACGCCGCGCACGCGCGGGCCGAAACGCCGCTCGAGGCCGGCGAGCACCGCGCCGTTGCGTCCGGCCGCAACGACCCGGGCCGCGCCGAGGGCGAGCGCCACGGCGACGCCGGCTGAGCCGAAATTGCCGGTCGCGCCGTTGACCAGCAGCGTCTCGCCGGGCTCGAAGCCGATCGCCAGCAAGCCGCCATAGGGCACGGCGCAGGTCCCGAGCGCGCACCATTTCGCGGCGTCGGCGGGATCGATGGCGCCGAGCGGCGTCACGTTCTCGATCGGCAGCCGCATCTGCTCGGCGAACGCGCCGTGGCGATAGTGGCGCAGCAGTTTCTTGGCGCCCTCGCCGGGGGCCGCTAGGCCGAGAAGCGCGATGTCGGGCGCGAGCGCGTCGTCGCGCGAACGGATCGTCGGATCGCACGATACCCAGTCGCCGACCGCGAGTTTTGTCGCGTCCGGGCCGACAGCGCGGATGCGGCCGACCGCGCCGGCGCCGGGCGCGAGCGGTAATTCCAGCGCGTAGTTGCGCTGACCGCTGATCACCTCGTCCATGTAAGGCAGGACGCGCGCCGCGGCGACGTCGACGATCGCCTCGCCGGAGCCGAGCTCGGGATCCGGCAGCTCCTCGATTTCCAGCGGCGCGCCGAAGGCCTTCAGAATGGCGGCTCTCATGTTCGCTTCCTCGTCGTTGCGTGGCCGCATGCCCATACGATTGCGCTCAGCATCCAGACTTGGCGTCATCCCATAGCGCGCTCTCGAAAAAGGGAACGCCGGTTTTTCGAGAAAAAGCGCGCGACCTCGAGAACCTAGAGCAAATCGCGAGTAACCGGGGCAAATTCCCGGGCGCCCTTGTAGGCGAGGTCGCTGACCTCGCTGCTTCGCTCTCGCTCGCAATGACGGCGGAACGGTCACGCCAATTTCTTTCACCCGATTGCCCTGCTCGTGCAGAATTATGCGCTTGACAAGCCCGGGATGAGGGACCGCTGCTACAGAATGGCGCCGCCCGGGAATCTGCCCCGGTTACAAATTGCGTTTTCCAGCGCGACGCCATTTGCTCCAGGCCATCGGTCGAGGCTGTCGAATGCGGCGCGGCGCCGCTCAGAGCTCCTGGCGCGTCGGACGGAACAGGATCTCGTTGACGTCGACGTCCTCGGGCTGGGTCATCGCAAATTCGACCATGCGTGCGAACGTGTCGGCGGGGATGGCGTTGGCCTCGTAGAAAGCGCGGACGCCTTGGGCGAAACCGGCGTCGGTGATGCTATCGGGCAGCTCGCTCATGACAGCGCCCGGCGAAATGATGGTGGTGCGGATGTTGTAGGGCTTCACCTCCATGCGCAGCCCCTCGGAAATAACGCGCACCGCATGCTTGGTCGCGGCGTAGACCGTGCTGCCCTGCCTCACCTTGTGGCCGGCGACCGAGGACACGTTGATGATGTGGCCGCTCTTCTCAGCCTGCATCGGCGGCAGCGCCGCGGCGATGCCATAGAGCACGCCCTTGATGTTGACGTCGATCATTTGTTCCCAGTCCTCGACCCTCAGCCGTTCCAGCAGCGAATGCGGCATCACGCCGGCGTTGTTGAGGATCACGTCGAGCCGGCCGTATTTGGCGAGCGCGCGCGCGACCAGCGCCTCGACCTCGGTAAACACGGTGACGTCGGTTTTGACGACGGCGTCAGCGTCGAGCCCGAGGTCCTTGGCGATCGCCTGCAGCCGGTCGAGCCGCCGCGCGCCCAGCACGAGCTTCGCGCCTCCCGCCGCGAGCCGACGCGCGGTCGCTTCGCCGAGCCCGCTGCTCGCGCCGGTAATGACGACGACTTTGCCCTCGATTCCTTTGGTCATGGCTGATTTCCTTGTTCTTCCCGCGCTTTGCGCAGATTGACATAGACGTGGTAGGTGACCGCGTCCCAGGCGTTGTGGATGCCGATGAACAGCAGCGCGAGCGCCACGCCGCCGATGCCGAACAGCGCCTCACGGGCATCCCAGACGCCCGCGACGGCGGCGACGGCGAGGGTTGCGTAGGCTGCCAGCGGCAGCGCGAAATGAAACAGCCAATCCTCGAACGCCGGCTGGTAGGTCACCGGCCGGGTGAGCCGCCAGCCGGTCAGCAGCGCATAGATGAGGCCGCCGAGGCCGACGACTGCGCAGATGGCTGCGGGCGGCAGGAGCGAGGGCCAGGGCCAGGGCGCGCGCAGGATCGCGGAGAGAAACAGCACGACGCCGAAGTGGATCACGGTCGGCGTCGAATAGGCCGCTCCGGCCTCCGGAGACACGATCCTGGGCACGGCCGCAATCAGAGTGATGACGACGAACTGCAGGCCGATCAGCGCGCCTGCCGCACTGCCGACGATGGCATAGAAACTGTCCCATTGCGCCAGCCATTGCATGCGCGTCAGGCTCCGTAGCGCCCGAACCGGCAGGCGAGCCGAGGTCCGCCCTCGCCCTCGTAAGCGAGTTCGCCGACCAGCAGCGCGAAGGGCTCCGTATATCTGGCGATGCGCATATGTCCTCTCCGCGCCCTCAGAGCCCGGTCATCCTCTCGACTGCCTCGGGATAGCGTTCGCCGACCACCGGGATTTTGGCCGACGTGCTTTCGATCTCCTCGAGATCGGCGCCGGAGAGTACGATCGCCGCCGCCCCGAGGTTCTCTTCCAGCCGATGCATCTTCGTCGTGCCAGGGATCGGCACGATCCATGGTCGCTTGGCGAGGACCCAGGCGAGCGCGATCTGCGGCGGCGTCGCGCCTTTGCGCGCCGCGATGCGGCCGATGAGATCGACCAACGCCTGGTTCGCCGCGCGGGCCTCGACGGTGAACCGCGGCAGCGTACTGCGGAAGTCGTTGGCGGCGAATTCGGTGCTCGCGTCGATCTTGCCGGCCAAAAATCCCTTGCCGAGCGGGCTGTAGGCGACGAGGCCGACGCCGAGTTCCTCGAGCGTCGGAAATACGCTGACCTCATGCTGGCGCGTCCACAGCGAGAATTCGTTCTGCACTGCCGCGAGCGGCTCGACGGCGTGGGCGCGCCGGATCGTCTGCACGCCGGCCTCGGAGAGGCCGAAATGCCGGACCTTGCCTTCGCGGATCAGCTCCTTCACCGTCCCCGCGACGTCCTCGATGGGCACGTTCGGGTCGACGCGATGCTGATAGAAGAGGTCGATGACCTCTGTGCGCAGCCGCTTCAGCGAGGCCTCACACACCTCGCGGATGCGCGCGGGCCGGCTGTCGAGCCCGAGCCAGCCCGGCGAGCCGTCGCTCTTCAGCCGGAACCCGAATTTGGTGGCGATGACGACCTTTTCGCGCAGCGGCGCGAGCGCCTCGCCGACCAGCTCTTCGTTCGTGTAGGGGCCGTAGACCTCGGCGGTGTCGAAGAAATCGACGCCGAGTTCGACAGCCTTGCGGATGAGAGCGATCATCTCGCCCTTGTCGGCGGCGGGGCCATAGGAAAAGCTCATGCCCATGCAGCCGAGACCGATCGCGGAGACCTCGAGGCCTCCACGTCCCAATTTGCGCTTTTGCATTTCAGTCTCCTCGAGCCGAATATTGCTCGTCGCTGACCTTCTCGAGCCAGTCGACCGCCTTGCCGTCCAGCGCTTCCTGGATCGCGATATGGGTCATCGCGGTCGACGGCGCCGCGCCGTGCCAGTGCTTCTCGTTGGGCTCGAATGAGATCACATCGCCGGGCGTGATCTCCTCGACCGGCCCGCCCCAGCGCTGCGCGCGGCCGACGCCGTAGGTGACAATGAGGATCTGGCCGAGCGGGTGGGTGTGCCAGGCAGTGCGCGCGCCGGGCTCGAACGTGACCGAGTTTCCGGCCGCACGCGCCGGCGGCGCGACCGGAAACAGCGGGTCTATGCGCACGACGCCGGTGAACCAATCGGCCGGCCCATTGCCGGAGGGCTGCGAGCCGCTGCGCTGAATTCTCATCGAGCCTCTCCTCGTCGACATGCGAGCCCGAGGCTCGCCTGCGGCCCAAGATAGGGGAGGCGCGAACGCGGGAGTAGATGGTAAAAGCCGCATGCCTTTATGATGGAGATTCATGAATGCCCCGCGATCGCCTGCACGAAGTCATCGCGTTCGTCGCCGTCGCCCGCGAACGCAGTTTTACGCGCGCAGCGGCGCGGCTGGGGGTGTCGCAGTCCGCGCTGAGCCATACGATTCGGGGGCTCGAGGCCCGGCTGGGCTTGCGCCTCCTCGCCCGCACCACGCGCAGCGTCGCGCCGACGGAAGCGGGCGAGCGCCTGCTGCGCGCGGTCGGGCCGCGGTTCGACGAGATCGGTCAGGCGCTCGATCAACTGAGCGAATTGCGCGAGAAGCCCTCGGGCCTGGTACGCATCACCGCGGCCGAGCACGCGGCCCAGTTCGTGCTCTGGCCGGCCGTCGCGAGACTGCTGCCCGAGTATCCCGACATCGAGGTCGAAATCGTCGTCGACCAGGGGCTCACCGACATCGTCGCCGAGCGCTGCGACGCCGGCATAAGGCTCGGCGAGCAGGTGGCCAAGGACATGATCGCGGTCAGCATCGGCCCCGACATGCGCATGGCGGTCGTCGGCTCGCCGGCCTATTTCGCGGCGCATCCGCCGCCGCGGACGCCTGCGGACCTCACCGAGCACAATTGCGTCAACCTGCGCCTGCCGACCTACGGCGGCCTCTACGCCTGGGAGTTCGAGAAGGACGGGCGCGAGATCAAGGCCCGCGTCGAGGGCCAATTGGCGGTCAACTTCAACCCCCTGCGGCTCGCTGCGGCGCTCGCCGGCGTTGGGCTCGCGATCGGGCTCGAGGGTGAGTTCGCGCCTAATGTCGAGCGCGGCGAGCTCATTCGCGTGCTCGAAGACTGGTGCCCGCCGTTCCCCGGCTATCACCTCTATTATCCGAGCCGCCGGCAGCCGACGCCGGCTTTCGCCGTGCTGCTGGAGGCGTTGCGCTATCGCGGCTGACCCGCGGCGGCGCGCACGCGGTCGCGCAACGCGATGAGCAGCTCTTCGAGTGTCGCGAGGTCGGCGTCGCGCATCCTGCCCATGGTTTCGCCGATGAAGGCGCGCTGCAGCGCGATCGCCTTTTCCGCTATCGTGCGGCCCGGCCCAGTCAGGTGGATCTCGTACTGCCGGCGGTCCGCCGCCGTGGAGCGGCGCTCGACGAGCCCGGCGCTTTCCAGCCGGTCGAGCAGGCCGGAAATGTTGCCTTTGGTGACATAGAGGCGCTTGGCGAGCTCCTGCTGGCTCACCCCTTCGGCCTCGGTGAGGGTTGTCAGCACGTCGCATTGCGGCACGGAGAGGCCGATGCCGCGCAACTGTTCGGTGATCGCGACGTTCATGCGCGCTTCCAGCCGAATCAGCCGGAACCACACGCGCATCGCCAAGTCGACGGTTTTCGTCGTCATTTCACCCCCATTGCCCTCGATGCCCGAGCGCGCGTCCCTTACATCCGCAACCGCGGCGGAGCAATTTGGCGCGCGGCGGCCGATTGCCAAGCCGCAGCGCCGGCGCCATGTTGCCGCTGCAACCGCGGATCGTGGCAATGCCGCGGGATCGGAGGAACCTATGCTAGGCCTGATGCAGGATTGGCAGCTGCTCATTCACAAGGTCATCGATTTCGCCGCTATCCAGCATCCGCACCGCGAGGTCGTGACGCGGCTCGTCGAAGGGCCGATTCACCGCACCGATTATCGCGAAATCCGCGCCCGGGCGCTGAAAGTGGCGCAGCGCCTCGCCCGCGACGGCATCGAGTCCGGCGATCGCGTCGCGACGCTCGCGTGGAACACCGCACGCCATCTCGAGACCTGGTACGGGATCACCGGCATCGGCGCGATCTACCATACCGTCAATCCGCGCCTGTTTCCCGAACAGATCGTCTGGATCATGAATCACGCCGAGGACCGGTTGTGTTTCGTCGACCTCACTTTCGTGGCCCTGCTCGATTCGGTTGCTCACGAACTGCCGACGGTCGAGCGCTTCGTCGTGCTCACCGACGCCGCCCACATGCCGGCGACCAAGCTGAAGAACGCCGTCGCCTACGAGGACTGGATTGCGGAGGTCGACGGCGATTTCCGCTGGGCTCGTTTCGAGGAGAACACCGCGGCCGGGCTCTGCTACACCTCGGGCACCACCGGCCATCCCAAGGGCGTGCTCTATTCGCACCGCTCCAATGTGTTGCATTCGCTCATCGCCAGCGGCGCCGACTGCGTGACGCTCGGACCCAACGACTCGGTGATGCCGGTCGTGCCGATGTTCCACGCCAATTCCTGGGGCCTCGCCTTCACCGCGCCGATGCGCGGCGCGAAGTTGGTGATGCCAGGAGCGCGGCTCGACGGCGCCTCGGTCTACGAGCTTCTGGAGACCGAACAAGTCGACTTCACCGCCGCGGTGCCGACGGTATGGCTGATGCTGCTCGCCTATC
>JBKQKS010000002.1:0-21519 GCA_052147395.1 Roseiarcus sp. | reverse complement strand
TGGCCGATGGTCCAGTCGGTGTAGTGGCTTAGCGAGTTCACCGACTTGATCGACATCAAGGGCCCTTCGAAAGTCGACATGCCGTAGAAGGCAACCGATACGACCATCATGCGCAGGACCGGATCGGTGCGCAGCTTGTCCCACGCCCCCGACAGCGTCATCACGCCGTTGATCATGCCGCCCCAGGAGGGCATCCACAGCATAATTGAGAAGGTCATGCCGAGCGTCTGCGCCCAATCCGGCAGAGCCGTGTAGTGCAGATGGTGCGGACCCGCCCAGATGTAGAGGAAGATCAGCGCCCAGAAGTGGATGATCGACAGGCGATAGGAGTAGACCGGACGCTCCGCGCGCTTCGGCACGTAGTAGTACATGATGCCGAGGAAGCCCGCGGTGAGGAAGAACCCGACCGCGTTGTGGCCGTACCACCACTGGAACATCGCGTCCTGCACGCCGCTCCACAGGATCACCGACTTCGAGGAGAACACGGAGATCGGAACGGTGGCGTTGTTGCCGAGATGCAGCATCGCGATCGTCAAGATGAAGGCCAGGTAGAACCAGTTCGCGACGTAGATGTGCGGCTCCTTGCGGCGCATCAGCGTGCCGAGGAACACCAGCAGGTAGACGACCCAGACGATGGTCAGCCAGAGGTCGGCGTACCATTCGGGCTCGGCGTATTCCTTGCTCTCGGTGATGCCGAGCAGATAGCCGGTGCCGGCGATGACGATGAACGCGTTGTAGCCGAGAATGACGAACCAAGGCGCGAGATCGCCCGCCAGACGCGCGCGGCTGGTGCGTTGCACGACATACAACGACGTCGCGAGCAGCACGTTGCCGCCGAAGGCGAAGATCACCGCCGAAGTGTGCAACGGACGCAGGCGGCCGAAGTTGAACCAGGGCGCGATGTTGAGCCAGGGATAGGCGAGCTCGAAGGCGATGTAGATGCCCACCGCCATGCCCGCCAGGCCCCAGAACAAGGCCGCCAGCGAGGCGAACTTGATCGGGCCGAAGTTGTAGTTCGGCTTGCCGTCGATCTCGAGCGGCACGGGACCGGCCGGACGGGCGTTGTAGCGTTGGAAGATGAGGAAGATCCCGAGCGCGCTGAACAGCGCGCCCACGTACATGTGGAACGCGTAGGCGGGCTCGATCGTCTTTGCAGCGATGAAGAGACACGCCAAAGCGAGCACAGCGAGTACGACGGCCAAACCGACCTCGCCCACTCGCAGTGATTTGTTTGTGCTTGCCGCCTGCATTCGGAACCCCCTGTGCGCTTTGCGGAAAACGGCGAAACCTTGGAGGATGAGCAGACGGGCGCGTTGATCCAAGTCAATACCGAAGCACGGCCGCACGACGCGTTCGTAGGATGTGGATTGGACGCCTGTCCCCCTGCCACCGTGGCTCGCCTTTCATACCTGCCGGACGTCTGCTGTCCAGTCCCGAGAGCGCGAACTCGAGGCGCAAAATGTGCAGAGTCCCTTGGAATCGAAGGGCTTTCGACGGCGTTTCGCTTCACTGCTCGAGCCTGTGTGACGATTCGCCGCGCGCCTCGAGAAACCTCGGCGCCCGCGTTGCCCGCGAGCGCGCCGGTTGCTCGTCGCATATTTGCCGCCGTGCAATTCCGCGCGCCAGCCGAAGGTCGTAACCGTCGCCGTCGTCGTCGCGCATTTTCGCGGCGATTCGCGCGATCGCAGACGCCTGCATACGTTGACCTAGGTCAACAGTCCCGCGCGTGCGGAAGATAGCGTGGCCTCGGCGATGGAGCGACCGAGGAGGGCCCGAAGTGTCCTCGGTGCGCGGGCAGCGTCGCTCGATCTCGCTTTGCGCTCAGAAGCGCTTGCGGAAAACCGGGGAGATGCGCGCATGAGCGCCGCCGAAAAGTCGGCGAGCGGAGAAGTCCGGAACGAGGCGTTTCGCGACGTGTTCGTCCCTCAGGACGAATCGGACGCCTCGCTTCGCGCCCTCGGTTACGCCGACGGACTCTGTGTGCAGTTCGGCGCCCATCTGAGCGGCCTGATGGTCGGGCTCGTGCCCTACTATCCGATGTCGCTCGCCACATCGGCGAACCCCGAGGGTTGGATCCATGCCCAGCAGCAAGCCAGCGAGGAGGCCTCGCTCTCGGAGCGCAGGCTGAGAACGATCTATGCTACGCTCTCGTCGCACAACGATCTCAAGCGCGTCGACGCTTTCGAGCAGGAGGTCGGGCGCCTGTGCGCGCGGCGAGCGCGAACCGCCGATCTGACCGTCATGGGCTGGTCGCCGGGAGGCGGAGATCTCGAACGCGCAGTATTCGAGGCTTGCCTGTTCGAATCCGGGCGACCGGTGGTGCTGGCGACGCCGGCCGCAGCTTTCCGTGGACCGCCGAAACGCGCGCTCATCGCCTGGAATGGTTCGCGCGAGTCCGCGCGGGCGCTGCGCGAAGCCTTGCCGCTGTTGCGCCGCGCGCGGCTCACGCGCATCGTGGTGGTCGACGCCGAGGATCACGAGATCGGCGATTCCCAGGACACCATCGACCTGCTCGCCCGCAACCTGACGCGGCACGACGTGGCGGTCGAAACCCGACACGTCCCCAGCCGCGGCCGCGACGTGGCGTTGACGCTGACGGAAGAAGCCGAGCAGTTCGGCGCCGGGATCCTGGTGCTCGGCGGCTACGGCTACCCGCGGGCCGGCCGATGGGTCTACGGCGGCGCCACGGCCTCGGCGCTGCAATTGGCGCGCGTGCCGCTGTTCTTCGCCCATTGACCGGCGGGGCCCAGCGCCGCGGGCAGATGAAAAAACGCCCCGCAAGGGGCGTTGCGAGGCGGGATCGGGAGGTTGACGAGGGGCTCAGGCGCAGCAGCGGCGACCCCACTCGGGCGAGTCGCGATCGGCGGCGGCCAAGCGCTCGAGCATGTCGGGCTTGAGGATCTCGACGCGGCGCGTGGTCGGCAAGGCGATGAGGCCGCGATCCTTCATGTGGGTGAAAGTGCGGCTCACGGTCTCGATGGTGAGGCCGAGATAGTCGGCGATGTCCTGGCGCTGCATGACGAGTTCGACCATCGGCGGCTGCCGGCCGGGAATGCTCGCGCGGTCGCGCAGCATCTTGAGGAACCAGGCGAGCCGCTCTTCGGCGGAGGACCGCCCGACCATCGTCATGTGGTCGACCGAGAGCGATAGCGCCCGCGTCGCCGCCTCGAACACGAAAGCGTTGAATTGCGGATCACGGTTCATGCGCGCGCGGCAGGCGGAGCGCGAAATCGCCGCCATCGAGCCTGCGGTGACCGCCTCGATGGTCAAGTCGTAATAGGGGTCCGGCTCCAGGCCGCACATGTCGCCCGGCATGTAGAAGGAGAAGATCTGCCGGCGGCCGTCGCGGGTCATTTTGACGGACCGAAACACGCCCTTGACGACCATGAAGTAGTTCTCAGCCGGATCCCCTTCGCCCGCGACCTCTTCGTTCGCCAAATATTGGGCCACCGACGTCTCCGAGTGCCCCAGGCGACCACCCGACACTTCGTTGAGATCGAACGGTCCACCCACCGGTTTGAAAGCGCCATCGCCGGGGTTGACTACCAAAGTCATCGTGCGCTCCATCCCTTGACCGTGAATCATTGATGACGGCAACGGCGCGGCGACGCCATTCGCCAGACGTGCTAGTCGAACGGATATGCCTAAAGGCATATGTCGATCGGCAGATTGTGTGAACCTTTGCTGGTGGGTCAGAGTGTCGCATGTCGGCGGTCCGTGATAGCGTGTCGGGACGAGGATGAATGTCTGAGGTCCTGCCAGCACCTGTAGAGATGCGTCTGCCGTTCCACTGCATCGGCAAGGAACGCACGACGCGATTCCTCTGCGACGCCCAAATGCTAAACGTGATGGCGGACGGCCTGCCCGGCGTGCTCGCCTATTTCGACGTGAACCTGGTCTGCCATTTCGTCAACGAGACGGTCGACGCCTGGACGGGCGTCAGGCCGTCGGCGTATCTGAACAAGCGTCTCGACGAACTCGGCGCGAATCTCGCCGGTCCGCTGCGGGCGGGGCTGCTTCGAGCGTTGGCCGGCGAGCACGCCGAATTCGAGACGCCGGTGCATTTCGCCGGCGGCATGATCAACGTCGCGCGCGGATTCGCCTATCCCGACGTCGACGCGACGGGCCGCGTCCAGGGCGCCTTCGTCATGCTGCTCGACATCACCCGCGAGCGGGACTTCGAAACGCGGTTGAAAGCCGCCCGCGACCAGGCGATCGAAGCCAACCGATCCAAGTCGCGGTTTCTCGCCGCGGCGAGCCACGACCTGCGCCAGCCGTTGCACGCCATGACGCTGTTCGTCAGCGCGCTGTCGCGCCGCCTGCCCGAAGGCGAAGCCGCCGAGCTGATCGGCAATGTCGACCAGTCGTTGCGCTCGCTCAGGGCGATGATCGACGCGCTGCTCGACATGTCGAAGATCGAGGCCGGGCTCATCAAGCCGAGCCTCGGGCCGGTCGCGCTCGACGAATTGTTCACGGCGCTGCGGCCGGGCTTCGCCGCCACCGCGGGCGACCGCGGCCTCGAATTCCGCGTCGCGCGCGCCCGCGGACGTGCGGTGGTCGCCGACCGCACCCTGCTGGAAATAGCGGTGCGCAATCTCATCGCCAATGCGCTCAAATTCACACTCGGCGGCGGCGTGCTGCTCGGCGTGCGGCGCGGTCCGGACGGGATCGGCGTCAGCGTCGTCGACACCGGGCCCGGCATCGCGCCCGATCGCCGCGAACGGGTGTTCGAGGAATTCCATCGCGACAAGATGGCGGCGCGAGGCCCCAACGACGGCATCGGCCTCGGCCTCGCCATCGCGCAGCGGCTGACGACGATGATGGGCGGGCGGCTCACCTTGCGCTCGCGGCCGGGCAAAGGCAGCGCATTCACGATCTGGCTGCGCGAGGCTCATGCCGCCGAGCGCGCGCTGCGCCGCGCCGCGCCGGGCAAGGCGGGGCTGTCCGGGCTGCGCCTGCTCATCCTCGACGACGATCCTCTGTGCGCGGCGGCGATGAAGCAGGAATTCGTCGATTGCGGCGCGCAGGCGCGGGCGGCGTCCTCGATCCCGGCGGCGCGCGCAGCGTTCGACGCCTCCGAAGCCCCGGAGGCGATGATCGTCGACTTCGACCTCGGCGAAGGCGAAACCGGCCTGCAATTCGTCGAGGCGGTGCGCGCGAGCGGCGCCAACCCGTCGGTGGTGCTGATCAGCGGCTCGACCGACGCGGACGCGGTCGCCGCGTTACGCGGCTCCGGGCTGCCCTGGCTGACGAAACCCGTCGACACCCGGGCCTTGCAGGCGACGCTGATCCAGGTGCTGGCGCGGTAGCGCGCGGACCGGTTGCGACCCGAAGGCGACGCTGGCCGTTGGCGCGATCGAGGAGCGTCGGCGTCCACGCCGACGTCACGAGGCGAACGTCGGCGTGGACAGCCTGCCCCGAGCTTGCCGAAGGGCCGACGCTCCGATGGACAGCGCATACAACGACCGCCCCCCGCCCTCTGGAGCACACCGCTTCCGACGCCACGATCCGGGTTCGTCCCACCTCGCCGCTCAATTCTCCGAGCGCGGCTCGAGGTCGAGCGCGCTCGCTTTCAGCACGGCCTCGGTGCGGTTGCGCACGTCGAGCAGGCGGAATATGGCGGCGAGGTGGATTTTGACCGTGCCCTCGGAAATGTCGAGCGCGCGCGCGATTTCCTTGTTCGCCTGCCCCTTGCCGAGCAGCCGCAGCACTTCGCATTGGCGCGGGGTCAGCATGGCGAGGATCTGCCCGTCGATCGCCGGAGACGGCGGATCGGGCGGCGCCGCGGGCTCGGCGAGCAGCAGCGTCGGCGCATAGATGCCGCCGTTGAGGATCTGCGCGAAGGCGGCGATCATCGCCTGCGGATCCAGCGACTTCGGGATGTAGCCGAAAGCGCCGGCGGCGAGTGCGTCGAGCACGTGCTGGCGTTCCTCGGAGGCCGACATCACCACGAACCTGCGGCCGGGAAAGGCGGCGCGCAGCTCGCGCACCGTCGCCCCCCCGCTCATGCCCGGCATCAGCAAATCGACGACGACGAGATCCACTTGCGCATCGGCGCCGAGCAGCGCGCGCAATTCCTGCACATTGGCGGCCTCGCGCACTTCGCCCGGTCCGCAGCCGTCGACGAGCAACAGCCGCAGGCCGGTGCGGAACAGGGCGTGGTCGTCGGCGATGACGAACTTGCGTAGCATGCGACTACATGGCCTGTCCGCTGACCGAACGCAAGCGGCGGACGCATTGACGCGGGTCAAAGTCGACGCTTAGTTTATTGCGGCCGGGGGAAGCGGAGGACGAGCGGATGGACGAGAGCGACCTGGCTTGCGGGCTCGACGACACGGCGAAGTTCGAAGCGATGGCGAGCGGCGCGCGGCCCTTCCCGCGCAGCCGCGCGCAGGCGTTTCAAGAAGAGTTGCGGGCGGTCCGGCAGGCCGAGGAGACGACGCCGCCTCACGGCGTCGCGTTGCGCCGCGCGAGCTTCGAAAAATGGCGGCTCATCCACGAATGGACGCGTCATCATCCCTTCCGCGACGACCCGCGCGCCCGGCGTTCGGAGCAGTGGCGCGCGGCGCTGACGCGGCTCGGCGAGCTGCGCGACGGCGAGCTCATCGATTGGCTCGCGCTGCAGATCGAGGTCGCGACCCACCTGGAGAACGGCATTCAGGACCTGCGCCCGCGCGATCCCGGGCCGACCTGGCTGGTCACGCTGGAATATGTCGGCAATCGCAAGCGCAAGGCGCTGGCGGTGCTGCATTGGGCCGAGGCGGCGGAGAAGGAAGGCTGCTTCACCGTCGACTCGGATTGGCATCAGCGCACGGCCGAGATCCTCGGGCGCGAGCCGACCCCTTTCGAGCGCGGCGACGGCGGCCACGAGGGCGTGCCCTTCGTCGTCGACGCCGGCGAATAGCGCGCCGCGGATTTGCCCCCCTGTCCCGCCCTCATCCTGAGCTTGTCGAAGGAGCGAGAGAGGGTTGGGGTGAGGGTGGTCGATTGTAGCCGGGGAAAATTCCCCGGCGCCCTCGTAGGCGAGGTCGCTGACCTCGCTGTCTCCGCTTGGAAGAGTCGTGTGAAAACGAGGCGCTTGCGCGCCGACCGAGGTCGTCCTTCGACAAGCTCAGGATGAGGGACCTCGGCTACAGAATTGCGCCGTCTCGTCGAGTTGGCCGAGGCGGCGTGCTGAGAGGCGGCGGCTAATGGGTCGACGTGTTTAAACGCATAGGAGAACCCGCATGGCTCGATCGAAAACGGCGCTCGTCACCGGCGCCTCTTCAGGCATCGGCAAGGCGCTCGCCGAACGCTTCGCCGCTGGCGGCTACGATCTCGTGCTCGCGGCGCGCCGCGTCGACAAAATGCGCGCGCTCGCCGGCGAGCTCGCCAGCAACAACAAGATCAGGGTCGAGGTCATCGGCGTCGACCTCGCCGACGCCGCGGGCGCTGAAAAGCTGTTCGACGAGGTTTCGCGGCGCGGCCTCGTGATCGACGCGCTCGTCAACAACGCCGGCCATGGCCTGTTCGGTGAATTCAAGGACAGTGCGCTCGCCGACCAGCTCGCGATGATGGATCTCAACATGAGGACGCTGGTCGCGCTGACCCGGCTGTTCCTGCCGGGTCTCGTCGCGCGCAAAGGCAAGCTGCTCAACGTCGCCTCGACCGCTTCGTTCCAGCCTGGGCCGATGATGGCGGTCTATTGTGCGAGCAAGGCCTTCGTCCTCAGCTTTTCGGAGGCGATCGCCGAGGAGCTCGCGGGCGACGGCGTCACCGTGACGGCGCTGTGCCCAGGAGCGACCGCTTCCGGATTCCAGGACCGCGCGGCGATGCAGGAGTCCGCGCTGGTCAAGGACAAGCGCCTGATGACGTCCGCAGAGGTCGCCGCCATCGGCTACGACGCCTTCGTGCGCGGCCAGCGCGTCGTGATCCCCGGCGCGATGAACTGGATCATGGCGCAGGCCATCCGCATCACACCGCGGCGCGTCGCCACCGCCGTCGCGATGTCGATGATGCGCCGTGCGTGAGCCGCTCCCGCCGTCAGCCGGTCTGCCGGAACGGGATCGCGGTCGCGCCTTCGCGGCGGCGCAGCTGCGCCTCGCGATCGAGGATGTAGTTGCGGGTGCGTGGCACGACGTTCTGCCTTTTGGCGATCTGGACCTGGAAGACCATGTGCGCGTCGACGCGGAACGCGCTCTCCGAGCCGGCGAGATAGAACTCCCACATGCGGCAGAACCGCTCGTCGTACATCGCCTTGGCCTCGTCGCGCCGGGCGGCGAACCGCTGGCGCCATGCCCTGAGCGTATCGGCGTAGTGCAGCCTGAGGATCTCGACATCGGTGACGAAGAGCTTGCGCCGCTCGATCGAGGCCAGCGCTTCGGACACCGCCGGGATGTAGCCGCCCGGGAAGATATACTTGTCGATCCAGGGGTTGGTGGCGCCGGGCGGGTCGCTGCGGCCGATCGCGTGCAGCACCATCACCCCGTCGTCGTCGAGCAGCCGGTGGACGTGCTCGAAGTATTCGTCGAAGCTTGCGGCGCCGACGTGCTCGAACATGCCGACCGACACCAGCCGGTCGAACCGGCC
Source organism: Roseiarcus sp. (assembly GCA_052147395.1). Classification (GTDB taxonomy): domain Bacteria; phylum Pseudomonadota; class Alphaproteobacteria; order Rhizobiales; family Beijerinckiaceae; genus Roseiarcus. The sequence continues at coordinate 12,951 of JBKQKS010000002.1, read as the reverse complement.
CTGCACGTCGCGATAGTCCTGCAAGCGGAATTCCGCGCGCGCATCCAACCTTGCGTCGCGGGCGCGGGCGCTGGCGATGGTCTGCTGTTCCTGCGAAAGCGTGACCCCGGTCACGCGGGCGCCAGCGTACTGAGCCAGATAGAGCCCGAGGCCGCCGAAGCCGCAGCCGATGTCGAGCACGCTCTGACCCTCGCCGACCAGCATCTTGGCGGCGATATGGCGCTTCTTGGCGAGCTGCGCCTCTTCGAGGCTCTGGCCCGGAAATTCGAAATAGGCGCACGAATACTGCCTGTCGGAGTCGAGGAACAGATCGTACAGCCGATGGTCGAGATCGTAATGGGTCGAGATATTGCGCCGCGCGCGCCTGCGGTCGTTGCGCTGACGGCGATCGCGCAGCAGGATGCGCAACCCATTGAGCCAGGCGACCCAGCGCGGCGCGTTGCCGGCCGCCAGGTTCTGCGCCCCGAGGTTGGCGAGATCGCAGAGCTCACCGCGGACGAGATCGACGCGGCCCTCCATGTACATTTCGCCGAGCGCCAACTCGGGATCGGCCATGATCCGCCATTCCGCGCCGCGATCGTTGAGCCGGATCGCGAGCGACGGCCCGGAGCCGTCGCCGAACCGCCGTTTCACCCCGTCCGCGGTCTCGACCTCGAGATCCCCGCGACGGACCACCTTCGCAACGAAGTACGCGAAAACCGCACTCATCCGCACACCCCTTTCGGCTATCCCGACGAGGCGCCCGGCCTCATCGGACGACCGACAAGCACGTTAATGAAAAGTTTACGTGCAACCGGTCGAAATGCAACAGCAAAAAAGCGGCGAGACGGCGTCGAATGGACGCGGAATTGTCCAATTCGTTGACAACCCGGGCCGCGGCGCCTATCTGAGCGGCGCTCTGCGGGATGGGCGAGAGAGAGCGGCGCCCGGGCCAGGAATGCGCCCGCGGCCTTCCGCGATTGACGAATTTCCCTTGATCGAGGGCGCGGACGAAGCGCGGGTGCGACGGGCGGGCCGCTCCCGGGCGAAGCTCGGCGCGGGCCGGAAAGGTTGGCGATGATAGGTTCGATCCTCAAAACGGTCTTCGGCTCGTCCAACGACCGCCGTCTCAAGGGCTATCGTCCGAAGATCGCCGCGATCAACGCGCTGGAGCCCGAGTTCGAGAAGCTCAGCGACGAGGAGCTCAGCGCCAAGACCTCGGCGTTCCGCATCGAGCTCGCCGCCGGCAAGACGCTCGACGACCTTTACGCCCCCGCTTTCGCGGCGGTGCGCGAAGCCGCCAAGCGCACGCTTAAACAGCGACATTTCGATGTGCAATTGGTCGGCGGCCTGGTGCTGCACGAAGGCGCGATCGCCGAAATGCGCACCGGCGAAGGCAAAACGCTGGTGGCGACGCTGGCGGTCTATCTCAACGCGCTCGCCGGCAAGGGCGTTCACGTCGTCACCGTCAACGACTACCTCGCCCGCCGCGACGCCGAGTGGATGGGACAGATCTACAAATTCCTCGGCATGAGCGTGGGCGTCATCGTCCACGGCCTCGACGACGAGGAGCGCCGTCAGGCCTACGCCGCCGACATCACCTATGGCACCAACAACGAATACGGCTTCGACTATCTGCGCGACAACATGAAATACGACATGTCGCAGATGGTGCAGCGTGGACACGCCTATGCGATCGTCGACGAAGTCGACTCGATCCTGGTCGACGAGGCGCGCACGCCGCTCATCATCTCCGGCCCGTCGGAGGACCGTTCCGGCCTCTACGCCGCCGTCGACACGATCATCCCGAAACTGATCCGCGAAGACTACGAGATCGACGAGAAGCAGCGCACGGTCAATCTCACCGACGCCGGCAACGAGCACGTCGAAGCGATGCTGCGCGAGATCGGGGTGATGAAGGAGGGCTCGCTCTACGAAGCGGCCAACGCCACGATCGTCCACCACGTCAACCAGGCTTTGCGCGCCCACAAGCTGTTCCAACGCGACAAGGACTACATCGTGCGTCAGGGCGAGGTCGTCATCATCGACGAGTTCACCGGCCGCATGATGCCGGGCCGGCGTTATTCCGAGGGCCTGCACCAGGCGCTGGAGGCCAAGGAGCACGTCACCGTCCAGCCGGAGAACGTGACGCTCGCTTCGATCACGTTCCAGAACTACTTCCGCCTCTACAACAAGCTCGCCGGCATGACCGGCACCGCGGCGACCGAAGCCGACGAATTCGCCGAGATCTACAAGCTCGTCGTCGTCGAGATCCCGACCAATCTGCCGATCGATCGCAAGGACGAGGACGACGAGGTCTACCGCACCGCCGCAGAGAAGTTCAAGGCTGTGGTGCGCGAAATCGAGTCCGCGAGTGCGGCGTTGCAGCCGATGCTGGTCGGCACGACTTCGATCGAGAAGTCGGAACAACTCGGCGAAATGCTGCTCAGTTATGGCTACAAGCGCATCGACTTCACCGACCCGAAGGCGCTCACGCCCCTCTATACCGCGGCGCGCGCCGGAAAACCGTCGAAGACCTTCGCCATCCTCAACGCCCGCTTCCACGAGCAGGAAGCCGTCATCGTCGCCGAGGCGGGCGTGCCCGGCGCCATCACCATCGCCACCAACATGGCGGGCCGCGGCACCGACATCCAGCTCGGCGGCAACGTCGAGATGCGCGTCCGCCACGAGGTGGACGCGACCGCGGCGCCGGAGGAGCGGGCTCGGCAGGAAGCCGAGATCCGCGCCGAGGTGGCCGAACTCAAGCAGAAGTCGATCGCCGCCGGCGGGCTCTACATCATCGGCACCGAGCGCCACGAGAGCCGGCGCATTGACAACCAGCTGCGCGGCCGCTCGGGCCGCCAGGGCGACCCGGGCCGCTCGAAGTTCTTTTTGTCGCTGCAAGACGATCTGATGCGCATATTCGGCTCCGACCGCATGGACGCGATGCTCAAGCGCCTCGGCCTGCAGGAGGACGAGGCGATCGTCCATCCCTGGATCAACAAGGCGCTGGAAAAGGCGCAGCAGAAGGTCGAGGCGCGCAACTTCGACATCCGCAAGAACATCCTCAAGTTCGACAATGTGATGAACGACCAGCGCAAGGTCATCTTCGAGGATCGGCGGCGCATGATGGCCGAGGAGTCGCTGGAGACCAACCTCGCCGCCATGCGCGAGGGCGTGATCGAGGATCTGGTCGCCCGCCACATTCCCCACGACGCCTATCCCGAGGCGTGGGACATCGCCGGACTGAAGAACGAGGTCGCCAGCAAGCTCAATCTCGACCTGCCGGTAGACGCGTGGGCGAAGGAAGAGGGCATCGCCGACGAGGAGGTCGCCGATCGCCTGCACAATGCGGCCGAGGCGGCTTATGCCGAGCGCGTCGAGCGCAACACCCCCGAGGCGATGCGCTACGTCGAGAAGCAGGTGATCCTGCAGACGCTCGACCACCTGTGGCGCGACCACCTGGTCACCCTCGATCATTTGCGCCAGGTGATCGGCTGGCGCGGCCTGGCGCAGCGCGATCCGCTCAACGAATACAAGTCCGAGGCGTTCGAACTGTTCAAGAAGCTCATCGCCCAGTGGCACGAAGGGGTGGTCGCGCAAATGACGCGCGTAGAAATCCGCTTCCAGCCGGCCGAACCGCCGCCGCCAATGCAGTTCGAGCATCCCGATCCCCATGCGATGTTGCCGGGCGCGCCGTTCGGCGAATCCCCCGAGCCGATCGACATGAGCGGCTTCGAGGGGCCCGAAGTGAGCGTGGTCGCCGCGCCGGCGCGCGTCGCGGTCGCCGAACGCGATCCGCGCGACCCGGCGACCTGGGGCAAGGTCGGCCGCAACGAGCCCTGCCCCTGCGGCTCGGGCAAGAAGTTCAAGCACTGCCACGGCGCGATCGCCTGAAGGTTGCGACGCGCAGAGACGTTCGGCGAGCGGGCGCGGCGGCGCCCGTTCGGGTGTTCGGCCCGGTTACAGGGAAGCGACGCCGATTGCGCGCATTCTAATCCCGCTACTTGAATGCTCCGCCGAATCTGGCAAAGGGACCTTAGGGGGCGTCATGTCTAAATATGCGACACCTTCGGATGTACAAGCGCAACGTGCATATTACCAGCGCACGGCGGAACACTATGACGCAATGCACGTCCATCCAGATGATGAACACGGCCGCGCCTTAGGCGCCTTCATGGGTCTCGCAGAGGTATTCGGCCCTGTAAATAGCGTCCTAGATGTCGGCGCTGGAACTGGCAGAGCAATGCAGAAATTAAAAGTTAAATGGCCGACTGCAAAAGTGATTGGCATTGAGCCTGTTGATGCCCTCCGTGAAGTTGGTTACCGAAATGGACTTACTCCAACCGAATTACTCCCAGGCGACGCGCTAAAATTACCTTTCGAAGACGATAGCTTCGATTATGTTATTGAGACAGGTGTACTCCATCACATTTCAGACCCGCTTACAGCTGTGACAGAAATGGCGCGTGTCGCAAGAAAAGGCGTTATGATTTCTGACAGCAATAACATAGGACAGGGAAATTTCCTAACAAAGACTGCCAAGTATTTGTTAAAAAGCGTCGGTCTTTGGCCTGTCGTTGTTTGGGCGCAAACACGTGGTAAGATGTACAAGACAAGCGATGCGGATGGTGTTTTCTATAGCTTTTCCGCGTTTGACTGCGTTGCTAGTCTTAGAGCGAAATTACCGATAATTCATTATATGAATACTGAACAATGCGACGGCTTCAACATTTATCGTGGCTCGTCGCATGCTATGATTTTTTGCAAGGAAATGATTAGCGGCCCTGACCTGCATGCGCCCGATGGCATCTGGCGAGCGTGCATTACGCCAAGGACTCGAATTCCTTGCGCTCCCGCGCTCCTGTAACTCCCTGTCGGGCTTCACGCCGAGGAGCATGATGCGGTCGAGCAACTCGGCCCTCGCCGTCCGGCGAGACCCGCGCCCAGCCGTAAATCAGGGCGAGGCTCCGAAGGCGCGTAATTCCTGCTCGACAACCGCACGCAAGGGCGGCAGCTCGTCTTGCAGCGTGTCCCAAACGTAATTGGCGGCCACGTCTTCGTAGTCGTGGCGATAGACGTTGCCGGCGCCGGCCATGCGCTTCCATGGAATCGAGGGATGCCGGTCTTTCAACGACGGCGGCAGCCGGCGCGAAGCCTCGGAAATGATCTCGAGGCAACGCGTGACGGCAAAGATCGTGCGCAAGTCGCCGTGAAAGGCGGCGCTGTCGAAGCCTGCCGCGAAGGATTGCGCAAGCTCGATGTGGTAGAGAATGTCGCGGAGCGAAGTGACGGCGGAATCAGAAGGCATAGACCGCATCAGCCGTCGCGGCAGGGCGCACAAAAGGTTTCAGACCATCACGGCTCACCACGTCGACGGGGCCTTCGAACAGGCTCGCAATATACTCCTTCAACCCCACGTAATCATAAAGGGAGATGTGGGCCTCGGGATCAACGTCGATCATGATGTCGGTATCGCTGTCGGGACGGCTGTCGCGACGCGCGCGCGAGCCAAACACGGCGGCATGCGTCACGCCCCGGGCGCGAAGCTCAAACTCACTCGCCCGCAGGCGGGCTATGATCGCATCCCTGTCCATGTTTGCAAATCTAACACAATTTCGCGCCTGCGGGCGGGAAAACCCGTTCTCCCAGCGCACCGATACCGATTGCACGCATATCGTTTCCGTTCAGATCAGCCGCAACCCACGACCGCCCATTTGCGGCGCGCCCGAGACTATTCGTGCATGCCGCACTCATGTCAGCGCTCATGGGGCGAAGGCCGGGGCCGGGATCCTCTCCCGCTCCTTCGACATCCTTCGACAGGCTCAGGATGAGGTCAGGATGAGGGCGGGTGAAGGGAGCTGCGAGCGCCCTACCCCGAGTGGCGGCTGAGGAAGTCGAGCGTCTTCTCGTTGAACTCCGCGACGTTTTCGTAGATGGCGGCGTGAGCGCTGGTCTCGAACACGACGAGTTCGTGGCGCTCGATCGCGCTCGTCATCGCGCCGGCGAAACGCGGCGAGCAGACGAGGTCGTGGCGGCCGAAGGTGATCTGGGTCGGCGCCTGGATCTTCGGCAGTTGCGCCAGCGCGTCGTGGGCGAGCACCGCCCCCGATTGCCGCAGGAAGGCGTCCATCGGCTGCTTCGGCCGGCTGCGCACGAAGGCGGCGAGCGCCTCGATGTAGTCGGGTTTGGCGGCGTAGAGTTCGGGCGTGAAGCACCAGGGGAAGATGCCCTGGATCACCATTTCGGTGACGCTGTCGAGCCCCTTGGCGATGCTGCGCCAGCCTTCGACGACGACCTTCAGGAACGGATCGGTCTTGGTCCAGCAGCTGTGGACCGAGAGCGTCTTTACCCGTTGCGGATATTTGGACGCCAGCCACAGCCCGGTCGCCGCGCCGAGCGAGACGCCGCTCACGTGGGCGCGCTCGACGCCCATCGCCTGCATGAAAGCGGCGACGTCGTCGGCGAACAACTCCATCGAATAGACGCCGTCCGGCTTGTCGGTCTCGCCGGCGCCGCGCGGATCGAGCGAGATGCAGGTGAAGCGCTTGGCGTAATCGGCGACCTGGAACGCATAGCAGGCGTTGTCGGCGGCGAGATACGGAATGAGGATCAGCGGTTCGCCGGCGCCTTGGCTCTCGTAGTTGATCGTAATCCCGTTCGCTCGGACTCTTGGCATGTGAACCTCCCGTTGCGCGTCGCGCCGCCTTTCGGCGGCGCCTGGGCCGCACCCCCAACCGCGAACCGACAAAGGTCGGAAGAGCACAATTTTTTCGCCATGGTGCACGAACGGGCGTTCGTTGGCAATGCCCGGAGCCTCAGTCATCTCCGCCGCGAGAACCGCCTGAACGGCTTCCCGCGGCAGCGCCCGAAAACCTTCTTCGTCGCTCGCGAGCGGCGCTTTCCCGGCCATTTCCGAACCGAACCGCGATCGAGACGGCGATGCAGAGTTTGCGCGCTGATCGACTGTTCATCGGCAGCGCAGCCGGTTGATCGCCCGCAACGCGACGCGATGACTACGGGCCTGTAACCGGGGCAAATTCCCGGGCGGCGCCATACTGTAGCCGAGGTCGTCGACCTCGGTCGGCGCGTAAGCGCCTCATTCTCGCACGACTCTTTCAGGCGGAAGGAGCGAGGTCAGCGACCTCGCCTACAAATGCGCCGGGGAACCTGCCCCGCGTACAAGGAAAATTTACGTAACGCGGCGCAGGTGATATCAGGCCTGCGAACAGGAGCCGCCATGACCTCGAACAGCGTCGCCCCGAGCGCTTCGCTCAAGCGGCAATTGCCGTCGTTCGTCGCCATCGGCGCGTTCGGCTACGTCGTCGATGCGAGCGTCACCTATGCGCTCGCCCGCTGGATCGGCGTCGACCCGCTGCTCGCCCGCTTTCCCGCTTTCGCGCTGGCGACGGTCATCAATTTCCTGCTCAACCGCAGCCTCACCTTCGCCCATTCGACCGAGCCGCTGATCCCCGCCTTCGTGCGCTATGTGATGGTGTGCGCACTGGGGCTCGTCGTCAATTACGCGGCCTATGCCTCGTGCCTCGCGGTGGCGCCGTGGCTCGGCTACGCCAATACGCCGGCGATGCTGCCGCTTTACGTGGCGTTCGGTTCGGGCGTGGCGATGTTCGTGACCTATTTCGGCTTCCGCCTGTTCGCCTTCCGGGTGTAGAAGTCCCCGCGCCTGACGCGCCCGGGGAGTCTCCATGACGTTGCTCGTTGTCGGTCTCGTGCTGTTGCTCGGGATGCATACGTTCACGACGTTGCGCGATGCGCGGGCGCGAGCGATCGCCGGGCTCGGGTCGAACCTCTATCGCGGCCTGCACGCGCTGGTCGCGATCATCGGCTTCGTCCTCATCGTCTGGGGCTTCCGCGACTATCGCGTCCACGGGCTCATCCCGGTTTGGTCGCCGCCGGTCTGGACGCATCACATCACGATCCTGCTGATGTGGTTCGCCTGGGTGTCGCTGGCGTTCGCCAACAAGGCGCCGAGCCGCATCAAGGGCTGGATCAAGCATCCGATGCTGCTGGCGGTAAAAATCTGGGCGCTCGCGCATTTGATCGCCAACGGCGATCTCGGCGGCATCGTGCTGTTCGGATCATTCCTGCTGTGGGCCGGCTACGACCGTTACATGCTGAAGCGCCGCGGCGACAGCGGCGCGCCGAAGCTCGACCATTTTACCCGCGGCGACGCGGTCGGATTGATCGTCGGCACGATTCTCTATCTCGCGATGATCGCGCTGCACCCCTATCTGATCGGCGTCGGCGTGATGTAGCGCCGTGGCCGCGGGCGTCGAAATCCTCACCGGCGTCGTGCTCTATCCCGGATACGTCGATAGGGCGGAGCAGGAGCAATTGCGTGATTTTCTGCTCGCCGCCATTGCCGAGGCGCCGCTGTTCGCGCCGCGCATGCCGCGCACCGGCAAGCCGTTCTCGGTGCGCATGACCAATCTCGGACCGCTCGGCTGGGTCTCCGACATCGACGGCTACCGCTACCAGCCGACCCATCCGGAGACCGGGCGCCCGTGGCCGCCGATGCCGGCGCGCCTCCTCGCGGCCTGGGCCGAGCTCGCGCCCGGCTCGCCGCCGCCGGAAGCCTGCCTCGTCAATTTCTACGACGCCGCGGCGAAAATGGGGCTGCACCAGGATCGCGACGAGCAGGCGCTCTCGGCGCCGATCGTGTCGCTGTCGCTCGGCGACGAGGCTTTGTTCCGCGTCGGCGGCGAGGATCGCAAAGCTCCAACCCGTTCGTTCCGGCTGCGCTCGGGCGACGCGATGATCCTCGCCGGCCCGTCGCGCCTCGCCTTTCATGGCGTCGACCGCATCGATCCGGGAACCTCGACCCTGCTGCCTGGAGGCGGCCGCCTCAACCTGACGCTGAGAAGGGTGACGGCGTAGAGCGCCGGGCTCCCGGCGTGGCCGGCGAGCAGGCCGGCGTTTCGTCAGGCCTTGCGGTGCAGGAGATCGCCGAGCGCGCGGTCGATCAGCATGTTGGCGACAGCGACGCGGCGGGTCGCGCTGTCGCGCATCGCCTCGGGCCAGCGGTCCGGGTGATGGACCCACATGAAGCGTCGGCGCGCCGCATCGAGCGCGGCGCGCGTAGGCTCGGCCGGCAGCGCGAGCTCGCGACGGATCGAGTCGATGTCGTCGGCCAGCGCCGCCGCGTGCGGCGCGGGTTCCTGCTCTGCAGAGGGAACCTCCTCGTAGCCGCGCTGAGAGCGCGGCGCCGCATGCGCGGTCCAAACGAAAGGCGGCGCGGTGGCGAATGGATTGCGCGAAGCGGGCGCGGAAACCTCCGCGTCCGGCGCCTCGATCTCGTTCAACATCGTCTCGAACAGGGAACGCTCGTACATAACAGACACTCGCCGACTCGCCGGAACCTTGTCAACCCGCCGCCGCGCGCGCCGGCGCCGCTGCGGTCCCCTCGTCGCCCTCGGCGAACACGCGATTGCGGCCGAGCTTCTTGGCTCTGAGCAGCCTCGCGTCGGCGCGCTCGACCAGCCGTTCCGGCAATTCGCCGCGCGCGAGCCGCGCGACGCCGAACGACGCCGTGACCGCTCCGAGGCGCTCGCCCTTGTCGCCGACGACCCAACGCCGCGTCTCCAGCTCGCGGCGCACGTTCTCGACGATCACGACGGCTTTCTCCAGACTGACGCCGGGAAACAGGATGGCGAATTCCTCGCCGCCATAGCGGGCGGGAACGCCAGCACTTTTCACTGCGCGCGCAAGAATCTCGCCGAACTGCTCGAGCAGCTGGTCGCCGACCGCGTGGCCGAAGCGGTCGTTGACGGCCTTGAAGCGGTCGATATCAACCATGGCCAGACACAGGTCCCGACCCGTCGCTCGTGCGCTCGAGACCTCGGCGGCGAGGCTCGTATCGAAGAAACGGCGATTGCCGAGCGAGGTGAGGGCGTCGGTGAGCGCGATACGCTCGGCCTCGCCGACGCTCTGCTTCAGTCCCAGGATCTGCTGCTGCGAGGCTTCGAGGTTGCGCGAAAGTTCGTCGACCTTGGCCTGCATCGCGAGGTTGCGGTTCATCAGCGCGACGATGATGTCCTGCGCCGCGATGCGCGAGGGCGCCTGGGCGAGGCCGCGGTTGAAGCCGCCGAGGTCCTGCTGGTAGTCTTTCTGCGCCGCGAGGAAGCGCCGCATCGCCGGCGCGAGCCGATCGATCACGCCGTCGAGGGCGGCAGGACGCTCGCCGTTTGTCGGACGCGCGAAGCGCTTCTCGCGCCGCAGCTCGGCCTGGGCGAGCAGCGAGCCGGCGACCTGAAACAGCGCGAAGGCGACGAAAGCAAAAAGGCCGGCGATGGCGAGCCCGTCCTGGCTCGAGCGGGGCGCCAGATACGCGGCGACGCCGATCGTGCCGAGAGCGGACAGAACCTGGAGAACCAACGCGCCGCGCACAGCCATGGCAACACTCTCAAACGCTTCTCAAAGGTCGAGGCGCGCCCGAGCGGCAGGGACAACCCGGACGACGCAGATCGACCCCGCCGTTCAAATCCTCGATGTCGGTGGAACTGCGCCTTCATGGCGCTGGACCCGAGCCGGAAAGGCGGGTCGCTCGTGAACGCCGCCGAGTCATTCGGCCGCCCGCGAAATCTATGGCGCAATCGTTATTGGCGATTTAACGCGCGCCGGGCGCCGTACGACGAGGCTTCCCTCGAGGACGCGAGTCGGCTACCGAGATGACGTAGCGTTGTAAAGCGAAGAGAGCGTGGCGCCGCAGTGGATTCGCGTCGGCGCGCAAAATCCGAACAGTCGCGCATTCCTGAGAACGGAGGGGGCACGACATGCGGCCGATCCCGATCGATGTGCTCCGCGCCTTCGTCGCGGTCGTGGATTCTCGCGGATTCACCCGCGCCGCCGAGGAATTGGGCCGTTCGCAGCCGGCGGTGAGCTTGCAGGTCAAGCGTCTGGAGGAGCTGATCGATGAGCCGGTGTTCGAGAAGTCCGGGCGCCTCGCGCTCACCCGCTATGGCGAAATATGCCTGAAGTTCGGACGTAGACTCCTCGACATCCACGATGCGATGACCGAGGCGGTCGCCCGCGAACGATCCGGCGGCGAGAGCGTGCGCGTGGGCTTGTCGCACGAGCTCGCGGCCATCCTGATCCCGGAGCTGGCGTCCTATTGCAAGCGCCTGGCGGGGGAGGGCGGCTTCTCCTTGACCTGCGACCATTCGGAAGCGGTGCTCGGACGGCTGCGCGCGCGCCAGCTCGACGTCGTCGCCGCCGTGACCGACGAAAGCGCCGCCCGCGACGCGATGAAGCGCTGGCGGCTGCCGTTGAGCTGGATTTCCGCGCCACAATATCGCGTGTCCGGCAATGGCCCGCTCGCGCTGGTCACGACGCCGGTGGGTTCGCTCTATCACGAGATCGCGGTCGCCGCTCTGCAGCGGGCCGGGCGCAGGTTCGAGATCGTGTGCGAGACCGCCAACATCGACGCGCTCAGATCCGCAGTCGATTCCGGCGTCGGCGTGAGCGCCTTCGTGCGCGGGCTCGCGCCCAAGACGGCGCGGGTTTGGGCTGCGTCCGAAATCGCTCAGCTGCCCGACGTCGCGCTCGGCCTGTTCGCGCGCGAGGGCGTCGCCTCCGAGGCGCGCTCGCTCGCCGAAACCATGATCGATTGGCTGGACGCATCGGTCGCCGTGACCTGAACGCGCGCGCTGCTGGAGCAAATTTGCGGGCGGCGCGATTCTGTAGCCGAGGTCGTTGACCTCGGTCGGCGCGCGAGCGCCTCACCCTGCACGAGTCTTCTAAGCGGAGGCAGCGAGGTCAGCGACCTCGCCTACAAGGGCGCCCGGGAATTCGGCCCGGTTACGCGCTCAGCGGCAGAAGGCGCGCGCGGCGGGCGTCCACGCGCCGACGCCGCTCGCTGCCATATGGGCGATCACCGAGCAGACATAGCGACGCTCGGCGGCCTCGTTGCCGGGGCCGGCGTTGTAGCGGGCCACCGCGAGCGTCCACGAACCCTGCTCAGCGCGCAATCGCTTCAGCAAAGCGGCGGCGTAGCGCACGTTCTGCACCGGATCGAACATGTCGGCGAGGGAAGCGAAATGCTCGCCGTGGTAATGCTGGTCGATTTGCATGCAGCCGATGTCGATCAGCCGCGCGCCCTCAGCGCGCGCCGCCGCAAAACGCGCCAGCGCCTCGCTCAACGTCTCAGAGTGGACGGCGCGCCCGTCGATGTTCATGTCGTAGGGGTGGAGCACGCCCTCGCCGCCGGTTTCGGTCAATCCCACGGAGTAGAGGATGGCGATCGGGACGCCGTAAGTTTGCGCGGCGCGCGTCATTTGCGCTTCGCAAACCGGATCGCGCGGCGTCGCCGCGGCGCCGCCGAGGCTAGACGATGTAACCGCCAGTGCGATCGCCAACGACGCCGCCGACAGGCGCCGTGCGCGCGCCGCGCGAGCGCCCATTGTCCCCGGAGCTTCTCGACGCCGCTCGTTCCTGCCGTTCTTGCGGACCGGAATACCCGCCGCTGCCGCTCGATGCTTGCGCCCCGACATCGTGAGACTGCCCCTCCTGGGCCTGGATTTGCAACGATTCCAGCGATTGCGACGATGCGGCGAGCCGCGTCTCGATCGCCCCGCGTTCGCTTTCGATCGCCGACAAGGTGGCCGGATTGGCGACGCGGATCGACACGTCGAGCTTGCCGGCGTCGAGCTTGAGCTTGATCGAGATCTTGCCGAGATCGGCGGGATCGAGGGAAATCTCGAGCTCCTTGATCTTGGAATTGCCCGGCGTCGCCTGCGCCGCGAGCTCCAGGAGCGGCGCGGCGCTCGAAGACGGGGCTCGGGCGAGCGTTCGCGCCTGATCGGCGATCAACCGAGGCAATTGCGCGGGCGGCAGGGACGACGCGTTGGCTGCGGTCGATCCGGCGCCGACGGCCGCCGCAAAGGCGACGCCGCCGGCCGCCGGACCCGACGATTTCTGTGCGATGGACGATGCATCGGAGAGCTTCGCCGCCGC
>JBKQKS010000001.1:0-15368 GCA_052147395.1 Roseiarcus sp. | reverse complement strand
CCGTCAACAAGCAAATCGTTCTCGAGTCTCGCCCGCGCGAAAAGGTCTCGCCGGCGAACTTTCGCCTCGTCGAGGCGCCGATCCCGCGCGCCGGCGACGGCGAGGTGGTGGTGCGCCATCATTATCTGAGAGTCCTAAGTTAAGATAGAATTAACCATTTTCGTGGCAAGCCCTTGGCGGGGATAAGAACAGGAGCCCGCCATGAGCGAAGTTTGCTGCAAGCGCTGCGGCGCCGCGGACTACATGAAAAACGGCATCGTGCGTGGCGTTCAGCGCTACCTTTGTCGCTCGTGCGGTTGCAATTTCACCATGACTCCTCCGCGCGGCAAGCCGCCGGCGATGAAGGCGCTGGCCTTGCTCCTCTACGCCATGGGCAACGTCAGCTTTTGCTCCATCGCGCGCATTCTCGGCGTCAGCGACGTGGCGGTTCTCAACTGGGTCCGCGACGAAGCGCGTAAACTTCCCGAGCCATCAACCAAAGCCGACATGGTGGTCGTCACGCTCGACGAGATGTGGCATTTTGTAAAAAAAAGACTGAGAAACTGTGGGTTTGGCGAGCCTATGACCCTATTGCTCGGAGAACCGTCGCCTGGGTTCTTGGTGGCCGTGATGACGCCACATGCCAAAAGCTCCTCGACAAAATCGGCATCGAAGGCAAGACGTTCGTCACCGGTGATTGGGAGGGCTATCACCGCTCATCCCTGAGGACCAACTCTTCACCGGCAAGGACCTGACCATCCCCATCGAACAGGACAACAGCAACGTTCGGCATTTTCTCGCACGGTTCCGCCGCCGCACAAAAGTCGTCTCCAAGGTCGTCGAGATGGTCGATCTCTCGCTGCGGATCTACCACTACTTTCACGACAACCTCAACGCCTTCGCAGAAAAAGCTGCAGTTTTCCGGGCTATCTTTGGTTAGGACTCTCTTTCTCAGCGCGAAAATTTCGATCGGCTCGTGGCGACGCGGCGTCTCGCGGTGACAGGGATCGATCACCTCTGCTCGGCGGCGTGCGACGAGCGCAGGGCCAGCCTCGCGAGAGCCAGCACGAGGATCGGATAGAGCGAGGACCACCGATAGAGGGCGTCGAGCGGCAGGCGCGACTGCAAGCCGCCGACCAGCCAAGACCCGACGCCGACGCCGGTCATGAGCGCGGCGATCAGCATCGACGAGACCCAGGCCACGCTGTCTGGAAACCGCTCGACCGCGAGAGAGATCGTGAGCGGCAGGAAGGCGGAGCAGGCAAGCCCCGCTACGGCGAAGGCGCCGATCCCGGTCGCGGCGCTGTCGGCGAACGAAACAAACCAGAAGGCCGCGATCATCAACACCGGCAGCGCGACCCAGACGATCTTCGCCGGCACACGGACGATCAGGACGGAAACCAGCAGCCTTCCGGCAACGAGAGCGCCCCAGAAGGCCGAGAGGGCGAAGCTAGCGGTCATGTCCGGCAGTCCCTTGCCGTTGCGCAGGAAGATCACCGCCCAGCTCGAAAATGTGCCTTCGGCGAAAGCGTAGATCACGGTGATCGCCGCGAACAGCCAGAATATTGGCGAGGCGACCGGCCGCGTCGCCTTTGTTTCGTCCGCGACGATAGGCGTCGCCGACGGCGGCAACCCGATGAGCAAGGCGGCGATCGTTGCGATCGCGCTGGCGCAGGCCAGGCTGATTGGAAATCCAACCCATGTCCCCGCCGCGATGAACGGCCCGGCGAACAGCGGGCCGATTGCGAGACCGAGCCCGATCAGCGTATGCGCGGCGACGATCGCCGTCTGGCTTCGGCGCGGAAACAACAGGCCCGGATAGGCGTTGATCGGCCCGCCGATGAGGCCGAAGCCGAGACCGAGGCTCGCGGTGCCGGCAAGCAGCAAGGCGGCGCCGAAGGAAGGCGAACCGAGCTCCGAGCCCGCGAGCAGCACCTGGCTTGCCGCGTTGGCGGCAAGCGCCAAGGCGAATAGCGCCTTCAGGCCGATCCTGCGGGCGAGCGCGCCGCCGGCGACGGCGCCGACGATAGCGAGCGCCACCTGCGGCAGGAAGATCGCGCCGTAATCGGCGTCGGACAGAGCCAGCGCCTGCTTCAGCATGGCGCTCACTGCGGGGAAGCTGACGAGCGTCATGCCTTGCAGCAACGCTCCGGCATAGACGATCAGCACCGCGGGCGAGGCCGCCGCGACTTTGCCCCCCGACATCGATCCGATGGTCGTCTGATCGCTCATCACTCGGCCGCTTCGCGAATTTGCTGGTGGCTCCAGAAGGCGGGAATATCCTTGCGATAGTGGCGCGACACGAGATTGGCGATCAGCCCGGTCCATCCGGTCTGGTGAGAGGCGCCCAATCCCTGGCCGGTTTCGGCGTGGAAGTACTCGTAGAACAGGAGAAGGTCGCGCCAATGAGGGTCGTCGCGGAACGGCGGCTGCGTCTGCATGGCCGGCGCGACGCCGCCGGCGCCACGGCGATAGATGCTGGCGACGCGGTCCGCGATCAGGTTTGCAATGCCGTTCAGCGTCAGCCTCTCGCCGCCGAGGCAGGGCACGGCAAACATGAATTCCTCGCCGAGGAAGCGGTGGAACTTCTCCAACGCCTGGATCAGCATGTAGTTGACCGGCAGCCAGATCGGCCCGCGCCAATTCGAGTTGCCGCCGAACAGCGAAGAATTCGACTCGCCGGGAACATATTCGATCATCGCCGCGCCAACCCCGGGAAGCACGCCGAGGTCGCGATGACTCGCGTGAATCTTGCTGACGCTGCGGATGCCGAAGGGCGAGAGGAACTGCCCCTCGTCCAACAACCGCGACAGCATCGGCTGCAGCATCGTGTGATCGACGACGGACAACAGATGCTCGCCGCGATCATTCTCCCAATCCGGGCAGGCGCAGACATAATGGCCGCGGAACACGCCGCCCTTGCGCGCTCGCAAGCGGTCGCGGAAGCGCGGCGCGCGGCTGAGCAGGCGGCGATCGACGACTTCTGTCGCGAACAGCGGGATCAGTCCCACCATCGAATAGACGTCGATGTGGCGCCAGGAGCCGTCCGGCGCAATGATCAGATCCTTGAAGAAACCTGCCTCTGCATCCCACAGCGAGGGCCGGTCCGTCGCATGGCCGGAGAGGGCGTCGCAAATGGCGAGGAACTGTTCATAGGTCTGGATCGCGATGTCTTCGTAATCCGGATCGTTTTGCGTCAGTTCGAGCGCAATCACCGTCATGTTGAGCGCGAACATCGCCACCCAGCCGGTCGCGTCGGCCTGCTTGAGGCGATAGCCGGACGGCAGCGGCCTCGAGCGATCGAACACCGAAATGTTGTCGAGCCCGAGAAAGCCGCCCTCGAAAATGTTGGCGCCCTCGGCGTCCTTGCGATTGATCCACCAGGCGTAATTGAGCAGGAGCTTGTGAAAGACCCGCTGCAGGAAATCGTGGTCGCCGCGCCCGCGCTGCACGCGTTCGGCCCTGAACGCCTTCAGCGCCGCCAGCGCGTGGACGGGCGGATTCACATCGCCGAAATTCCATTCATAGGCCGGTATCTGGCCGTTCGGGTGGAGATAACGTTCTGACAGCATCAGTTCGATCTGGCGCTTGGCGAAGTCCACATCGACCAGGGCCAGCGCGCCGCAATGAAAGGCGAGATCCCAGGCCGCGAACCACGGATATTCCCAGGCGTCGGGCATGGAGATCACGTCCGCCGCCTTCAGATGTTTCCATTGCGCGTTGCGGCCATAGCGACGCGTGGCCGGCGGCGCAAACTGGTCGCCTTTCAACCAGTGTTCGACATCGTAGTTGAAGAATTGCTTGCTCCAGATCAGCCCGGCGAGGGCCTGACGCGCAATGCGGTGGTCCTCGTCATTGGCCGCGGGGATGAGATCGCGATAGAACGCGTCCGCTTCCGCTTGGCGCGAGGAAAACACCGTGCTGCTGCGCTCGAAGGGGGACGGCGTCGCTCTGGCCGAGAGCACCAGTTCGAGCTCCGCGCGTTCGCCCGGCGCGACCGCGAGTCGGCTCCAGCTCGCGAATTTGCTGCCGCTGCAGGCCGGATTGACCGCATCCACGGCGCCGTCGATCACACGGCGATGAAACGCGTCCTTCACATGAGCGACGGCGTTGGTCTCTCCCCAAAGCCGCTCGGCATTGGTCTCGTTGTCGGTGAACAACAACTCCGCGCCGCGCCGGCCGTACAACCAGTAACTGCCGAGCTCGGGATGCGTGGCTGCGACCGCCCAGGCGGCGCCGCTGGGCGCGTCGACGGCTCGGATCGCGGGCTTGTCCGAGTCGGCGGTCCCGTCGCCCCAGGACCAGGTGTTGCGGAACCAGAGCGTCGGCAAGAGGTGCAATTCGGCGGCCTCGGGACCGCGGTTGGCGGCGATGATGCGGATGTGAATCTCATCCGGCCCGGCCTTGGCGTAGCGGACTTCGATGTCGAAGTAGCGGTTCTCGCCAAACACCCCCGTATCGATGAGATTGAAGGGCGGATCGTTGCGCGTGCGTCGCGCGTTTTCTCGCAACAGCGCGCTGTAGGGAAAAGCGCTGTGCGGATATTTGTAGAGATAGCGCAGCCAACTATGGGTCGGCGTCGCATCGAGATAGAAGTAATATTCCTTGACGTCCTCGCCGCGATTGCCCTGCGCTCCCGTGAGACCGAAGGCGCGCTCCTTCAGGATGGAGTCGCGGCCGTTCCACAGAGCCAGAGCAAAGCACAGGCGCTGCCGGTCGTCGCTGATGCCGCCGAGACCGTCTTCGCTCCAGCGAAAGGCCCGCGAGCGCGCTTGATCGTGAGAGAGATAATCCCAGGCCTCGCCGTCGGGGCTATAGTCTTCGCGCACGGTTCCCCATGCCCGCTCGGAGAGATAGGGTCCCCACAGCCGCCAGTTGTCTTTTTCGAGACGTTGGTTCTCCAACCGGGTCCGTTCGGCGCCGAGGCGATCGGAACTCGTCATTGCTCTCCTCCTCGAGATTCGATGAGCTTGTGGGCGACGCGGAGCGCCCAAGCATAGATGGTCAGCGAAGGATTGACGCGGCTCGATCGCGGCAGAATGCTGCCGTCGACCACGTAGAGGCCTTGCATGCCGTGCACGCGACCGACCGCGTCGACCACCGAGTTCGCCGGGTCATCGCCCGCGATCAGCGTGCCGCAGGCATGCGCCGTTCCGCCGAGCGGCACCGGCTTGACGATCGGAATCAGGCCGGCGCGCATGAGATCGATTGCGAACGTGCGGACGAAGCGCCGGTGCTCGTCGCGCGACTTCGCGATCCGGTCGCGGTCGTAGTCGAGGCGCGGGCGGTCGACGCCATTGCCCGCGGCGACGACGCGATTGTCGGGGTGCGAGCCGTCTTCCGTCTGCAGGAAGAAGCCGTAGGCGCGATCGCCGATCAGATTGTCGATCCAATGTGGCGCGAAGGCCGGCAGTTCCGTCGCGACGATCATGCCGTCGGTTGCGCCGAGCGGCTGCGCGCTCGAATGCGGAAAGCCGTCGTGGGTCATGACGACCGTCTTGCGCAATCGATCGTGCTTCAGCGATGGCGACCAGCCGACCACCGCCGTCAACAAATGGCTCTTGTAGTTGCGGCCGACCGAGGAAGCCGATGGAAGTTTCTCGGCGAGCCCGGCTGCGGCCAGATAGCCCTGCAGGAGGCGCGGCGAGGAGAGCGCTCCGGCGGCGAGCAGGACCACGCCCGAGAGATGGGTCTCGCCGTCCTCGCCGATCACGCCGACAATCCGTTGTGGCGCGCCCCCGTCGCCGATGAGAGCGCGCACCGGCTTGCCGGCGACGATGGTCACATTCGGTTTGTCGCGAATGCGGTCGAGGAGGCAGGTTTCGGCGTCGGACTTCAAGCCCATCACCGAGGCGAAGCCGTCGAAGCGCACGGCCTCGCGCGGATCGTCGAGAATGCGCGACGAGAGACCGAGCGGCATCGGCGCGCTGCGCCAGCGCGAACTGACCCGCTCGAGGCGGGTGACGATGCGCTTGGTATCGGGCTCGACGTCGAAGCGGCGCACCTGCAGCAGCGTTTCCGCCTCATCGTAATAAGGCGCGAGCTCGTCATAGCCGAACGGCCAGCCGCGAGACTGAAAAGCGGGCTCCGCCATGAACTCGTGCGGCGAAAAGCGCAGCAGCGCCGCGCCATACCACTTCGTCTTGCCGCCGAGATTGTAGAATTCGGACGGAACGAACGTCTTGCCGTTGCGATCGATCCAGGGGTCTTGATTGCGGTACCGCCCTTGGCGCAGCACGACGTCGGCGTCGAGCGTGCTGCCGTCGGTCGGCAGCGGCGGGCCTTTTTCGAAAACGAGAACCCTGCGCCCGGCCTCGGCGAGCCTGAAGGCGGCGGCTGCGCCGCCCGCGCCGGAGCCGATGACGATGGCGTCGTAGGTCGCGGTCATATCAACCCCCAGTCTCGAAGCCGGGATAGAGGGTCATGCCGCCGTCGACATAGAGTGTCGCGCCGGTGACGTAGTCGGAATCGTCGGAAGCGAGCCACACGGCGGCGCGGGCAATATCGTCCACCTCGCCGATGCGCTTGTAGGGCACCAGTTTCATCAACGCGGCATAGGCTTCGTGCGTGCTCCAGGCCTCCATGTTGATGGGCGTGCGCACCGCGCCGGGGCTGATCGAGTTGACGCGGATGCGCCAGGGCGCGACCTCCTGCGCGATCGACTTCATCATCATCGCGACGCCGCCCTTGCTCGCGGCATAGTTCACATGGCCCGCCCAGGGGATCACGTCGTGCACCGACGAGATGCAGATGATCTTGCCGGCCGCGCAGGACACCTCGGACTTCACGCCCATCCGCTTGAACATGCGCACGGCCTCGCGCGAGCACAGAAATTGCCCGGTGAGATTGACTCCGATCACCTTGTTCCATTGCGCGAGCGTCAGCTGATCGAACGGCGCGTCCTGCTGGAGGCCCGCGTTGTTGACCAGGATGTCGAGGCCACCCCACTCGGCCTCGATCCGCGCGAACATTTCGCGGACCTCGTCTTCGTTCGAGACGTCGGCGCGATGCGCATAGGCCTTGTTGGCGCCGCAGCGCTGGACTTCCTCGACGATCGCCTGCGCCTGGTCCTCGTCGCGAACGTAGTTGACCACCACATCGGCGCCGGCGTGACCGAGCCCGATGGCGATGCCCCGGCCAATTCCCGACGAGGCGCCGGTGACCACCGCCTTTTGGCCCAAGAGCTTGCGATCGATGGGACAGGATGGCAGCACTACCGGCGGCAGCGTTTCATCTTTGGTCGGCCCAGGCGTTTTCACGTCCATCGTTCACGCTCCTCTGCTGTGCCCGCCTGCGTATACGAGCGGTTGCGCCGTTGTGTTACAGTTTGCAGCCGAAGGGATCTCGAATAGGGGCTGGCATCCCGGAGGACGCGAACGGAGAGTGGCCCAAAGCGTCGCGTGCGGCAATGTCCACGTGCGGCGCGGTCGATGGCGCGGCTATGCCCGGCTTTGGCTGACGTTGGCCGCGAACGTCGGCATTCACGATACCTTCGGGCGCCGCGCGCCGACTTTGCTGACGCGCAGGGCAGCTCGGGCGACGCTGCTGCAAAGGGACGCCGCAAACGCGTCAATCCACCCGGCGCTCGCCGCCGGTGATCAGACGAACCGACCGATTGTAGGTGAGGTACGACCAGAACCAGTCGAACGCCACCACGATGCGCGAGCGCGTGTCGACCAGGAACATTACGTGCACCAGACCCCAAAACCACCAAGCGGGCGCCCCGGTCAGTTTGACGAAGGGAAGGTCAGCCACGGCAGCCTTGCGCCCGATCGTCGCCATCGAGCCGTAGTCGTGATAGCGGAATGGTCCCGGCCCCGGCCGCCCCTCGATCCTGGCGCGTATCGATCTGGCGACGTAGTGGCCTTGCTGCTTGGCGACCGCCGCGAGGCCAGGCAGCGGCTTACCGTCGGCGCCTTTGCAGGACGCGGTGTCGCCGAGCGCAAATATGTTGTTTGCTTTGGGCGCTGCGAGGTCGGGACCGACCAAGATACGGCCGGCGCCGTCTCGCTCGGCCCCGATCCACAGGCCCGCCTCCGAGGCCATCACCCCGGCGGTCCACAGCACGGTGCGCGCTTCGATCCGCATCCCGCCGATTTGCACGCCGTCCGCGTCGATCGCCTCGACCCGGGAGTTCACGAGCACCTCGACGCCCAACTCGCTGAGCAAGCGCTGAGCGGCGATCGAGAGCGGCTTCGCAAGCGCCGGCAGGACTAGCGGTCCGGACTGCACGAGTATGATGCGCGCCGTCGCAGGATCGATCGTCCGAAACTCTTCGCGCAGCCCCTGCCGGGCCAGTTCGGCAATCGCGCCCGCGAGTTCGACCCCGGTCGGCCCCGCCCCGACCATCACGAAGGTCAGGAGCCGCCGCCGCTCCAGCTCATCGTCGCATGACTCGGCCTTCTCGAAGGCGGCCAGGATGCGGCTGCGAATCGCGGTCGCATCCTCGACCCGTTTGAGACCCGGCGCGAAGGCTTCCCACGCATCCTTGCCGAAATAGCTGTGGCGCGCGCCGGTCGCGAGCACGAGATAGTCGTAGGGGATGCGGGCGCCGCCTAGCGACACTTCGCGCCGCTCCGTGTCGACGCCGGTCGCCTGGTCCATCAGCACGCGGCAATTCTGCTGGCCGCGCAGCAGCGCTCGGATCGGCGCCGCGATGTCGGCCGGCGACAGCGTCGCGGTCGCGACTTGGTACAACAGCGGCTGGAACAGATGATAATTGCGGCGATCGATCAAGGTGACCCGCGCCCAAGCGTGCCTGAGCTCGAGGGCGGCGGCGACGCCGCCGAAGCCGGCGCCGACGATCACGACGCGCGGAGCGCCGTCGAGCCAGCGCGTGTCGCTCGATAGGCTGGGACAAAGGCGCAGCGCACGCAGAAACAACAGATGGTCGAGAGAAAGCGCGCCCGCGCCGTACAGCGCGAAACCCGCGAGCAGAAAGAGACGCATGACCGGATCGCCGAGCGCCGGCTCGTTAGAAAGAACAGCCACGCTCGCGAGGACGAGCGCGATCGCCGCGGCGCGCGTCGCCAGCCCGACCGTGAGCAGAGCGCACAAAATCAGCCCCGCCGCCTGAAAGACTGCGGGGCCGTCGCGGAAAGCGAAGCGCCACAGCAGCCAAGCCAGCCCGAGCCGCACGACCAGTTCGAGCACGGGGACGAGAAAGCGCCGCGCGAACGCTGCGAACTGTTGCAGCGATGATCCGAACGGAAGCGCCGTGGTGTGCGCGTGAGGCACGATGAAATAGTCGAGAGAGATAGCGCCCGGTCCACGCAAAATCAGGACGCCGAGCAGGGCCATCCAATAGTAGTGGTCGGTGAGATCCTGGTAGGCGAATTGCAAGTACGCCACAGTCAGGATCAACGGAACCGCGGCAATGCGCGTCGCGAGCCCGAGCACCAGCAGGATCGGGCAAACAAGCTCGATGCCGGCGCCGATCACATCGGCGGCGTGGGCCCCGAGTCCGGGAAACGGATGTCTGTTGGCGTGGAGTTGGACGGTGACGTCCATATCGGCCATCTTCATCATACCCGACATGAAGAAGATCTTCAGCATGCCGGACACGAAGAATATTTGTGCGAGCCAGATTCTGATTATGAGGTCCAGAATCGCTCCCGCCCCCTTTTCCAGGAACGCGCTAACCGCGTCCCAGGTTTCGAGAACGGGCGCGAGCCGCGAGTGGTGACGAAAGGTTGGAGCTGCGGTTGTCATACTCAGTTCCCGGCGTTTTGCCCGCTGTCTGGCGCGAAAGGTTAAGCGAACCAGACATCTCGCGCAATCATGCGCGCGCAGATGTCGGCGGCTCGAGCGAACGGGGGCGGTAGATCGAGAGCCGCGTGAGGCCGCGCGGCGGCTATACCGAGCATATCCCTGTGAAGACTAATTTCGATGGCTTGCCCGCCGAGTCGCGTCGAAGCCGGCGACGATCCGAAATTCCCGACGATTTCGGCCAGCTCTCAATCTTTATTTGCGCGCCGCGCTCGCCGAGCGAGAACGCCACCCCGGGGCCCTTCGCCGAGCTGCACGCGCCCGCGGGTCGTTTCCGGCCGGTCCCTGTCGTTCCAACGCTGGAGCCGAACCGGAGGTCTTTCCGATGATCCGTCAGGCAGAGCGTGGGCATATCGAAATCACGAACGGCAAAGTCGAGCGGATCGCTCTTGGATGTGAGAAGATTGCAATCAACTTCGCCTCCTTTCGGCCCTTCGTCCTCGCAATCATCCGCGCCGACTCCGTTCACACGGGCGAGAGCCGGCCGCAGCCCTCATCCGCGACGCCGGCGCCGCGAATGATCGCAACCCGAATGTCGCCCTGGCTCGGGGCTCCCGAGCGCTCGTCGTCTCAGCGCCATCGCCGATTGCTATTGCGTAACCGTAACCTGCTCGCGCCACGCTTTCGGGCGGATTCCATCCTTTTGGGCGCGGCCGGCGATCGATGAGCGTCCGAAGCGCGAGTTACGTCCCGCGGCCTCGTTGCACGATCGATCGCCGACCATTTTCATTCGGCCGCTTCGACGGCAAATCGGTCTCCGAGTCTTGCCCGCCACGGTCCTGTGTGATGAGCCGGAACAGGAATTGTTGGGTCTGTCGCCGTCATCTCTGCGCGGATTGTTGCAGCCGACTTCAGCGCCAACGGAGATCCAACGTCGCCCGCTCCGACCGCCTCGCCGCGAAGGCGAGACGATCGGATCGGACTCCGCTCAGGGGAGGAACTTGGTGAATTTGGTCTTGCCGAGCGACTCGCCTAGGAGTTGTTCGGCGTCCGCGCGGCTCATCACAACCCACTGGCCGCCGTTGGCGTCCTCGATCATTTGCAAGTGCATCATGTGGCCGCTCACTTCCATCTCGACGACGGGCCCGAACACGGGAGGCATGGGTTGGTTCTCCTTGCCGCCCACCGCGAACGCGGAGGACGACATTCCGACGAGCCCGATGGCGACTGCGACGGCAAGCAATTGTGACTTCATGCTTCGCTCCTCGAGGCGGAAGGCCAATTACGCCCGATGCGCAATGCGCCGATCGTTCCGCCATATGCGGCGTCGCGCGCTACATCGCGCGAGACACTAGCGATTTCGGCTTGGGACGCCGCAGCGTTACGCTGATCAATTCTTACGTTTTTCTCACGAAAGTCTCGCGGCGGCGCGCCGCTCGACGGCGCCGACGCGCTCGATTCGAACTCGTGTCGGGCGTTCGAGACAGGGCGAACGAACGCAATTCGATGTTTGTTCGCTCACGGCCACCTTGGCGGGGCGAAGCGGACATTGCAGGGCGTTTGTGGATCGATCCAATGGGAATCGTCAGCGCGCTCGTGAGTCCCTCTCTCGAAACGCTCGCTTTCGGCGGCGGCTAGCCCGCGTCCGCGCGAGGCGCCGTCGTCGGCGTCCTCGAGCGCCTCCGAGGGACCGGCGAGTCGCGGCGCCCCGCTAGTCAGCGCGCCGCCGCCATGGCGCGCATGGCGCGATGCAACGCGACGCGCACCGCGACATTCGACATGCTCATGCGCGCCGCGGCGTCGGTCACGGAATAGCCCTGCAGCAGTACGCTGCGCACCAGCTCCCGCTCGCGCGGGCGCAGCGCCGCGATCAGGCGTTCCAGATCCAGCCTGGTTGCTGGGTTTTCGCTCTCGGGCGCCGTCAGCCTCGTCTCGTCGAGCGGGACGAACTCGCGCACCCGCGCCTTGCGCAGGGCGTCGATGGTCTTGTAGCGTGCTATCGAGGCGACCCAGGGCTCGGCTTTCAGCCGGCCATCCCACTCGAAGCGATGGACGTGGAAGGCGAGCAGCGTCTCCTGGACGATGTCATCGACCTCGGATCGATCGAATCCCGCGCGGCGCAACAGACTCCATGCCACGCGGCGCGCCAGTTCGGCGATGTCGCGGATTGCGAGGCGATAGGCCCTTTCGTCGCCCTCCAGCGCCTTGCGCATCAGGCTCGAGAGGTCGCGATCGCGCGACCGGCCCGACGGTCCCGCCTCGGCGTCCCGCCACGGTTGCGGTCCGCCGCCCGGATCCGGGGTCATTGGTCCGAGCCGCTGGGCGCGAAACGAGAATGCGCGACGTCGGCGGAGAATGACATGCCGCACATCCGTTCGACCCGCATGCAGATCCCCAGTCGGAGAGTCGGCGTCGGCCCGCAACGGCGGGGCCGCCCGAGCGGTCGAGCGCGAAAGTCGGCAAGCGAGACGCTGAAGCCGCGCGCGAGGTCCCTGGGCTCGCCGATGGTCGCCCGCATCCCCGCGCAACCGGATCGCCAGCGTGATATTACAGTATTCCCCGCCTCGCCTGACTTGGCGTTTGCCAACATAGCCGGGTTATCCTAGTTTTGACTAACAATTGCAGTTGCGAGATTTGAAACTGGAACATGTATAGAAAGACCATTGTTCTCCGGCAACCCGGCCGGCGGCAGCTTCCAACGATTCTCGGCCCGAAGATAAATCCTGCTTTATCAGTGTGATTCAGTGTCACATTGAAGCTGTACGGCAAGAATCGTTAGAGAAATTTAATAAACGTTTGTGCGTTTCGTTATAAAATGAAGGCCGACTGCGCCGCAGAACGCCGAGGCGGCCGGCTGCGTTCATGGGGGGTCACGGCATGCCGCACAGCGTTCTCGTAATCGAGGATCAACTCGACATCGCGGAGCTGATCAAATTGCACCTCGCCGACATCGACTGCCTGACGACGACGGCGGGCAACGGGGCCGCCGGCCTCGCCGCCGCGGCAAAGGGGCCTTTCGACGTCGCGGTGTTGGATGTCATGCTGCCCGACTCGAGCGGCCTCGAAGTCTGCCGCCAACTGCGCGCGCTCAGTCCGAACACGCGCATCGTCATGTTGACGGCGCGAGCCAGCGAATACGATCGTGTCGAAGGGCTCGAGAGCGGCGCCGATGACTACGTCACCAAGCCGTTCAGCATTCGAGAACTGGTCGCTCGCGTCAAGGCGCAGCTGCGCCGGCTATATCCCGAACGCCTGGCGCCGGCGCGCGCCGCAACCCTCCGCGCCGGCGCCATGACCATCGATCCGACCAGCCGGGCCGTTTGGATCGGCGGCCGCGAAGTCGAACTGACGCCGTTGGAGTTCGACCTGCTGCATTATCTGGCGAGCGATCCGGGGCGCGTTTCGACGCGCGCGCAATTGTTGGAGGCGGTCTGGGGCTACAAACATTCCGGCTATGAGAACACCTTGAACGCCCACATCAACCGGCTGCGCAACAAGATCGAGCCCGATCCGGCCAAACCCCATTACGTGCGGACGGTCTGGGGCGTCGGTTACAAGTTCGTCGACGACGCGCGGACGCCGCCGGCGGCGGGCGCATGACGGCCCTCGACTTCGCGGGGCGGACAATGAAGATCGACGTCGGCCTGCAGACCAAGACCTTCCTCGTGGTTTTTGCGCTCGTGGTCACGCTCGGCGCTTTCGCGTTCCATCTGCAGGCGCAGTTGCTCCATGAATTCGAACTGACGATGACGGAAGCGCTCAACATGCCGCTCGCTTCGCGCATCGCCGACGAGTTGAGGGCGCAGGGGCTCGCGCGCGCCGACTCTCATGGGAAAATCTCGGCGTCGTTCGCCCGGCTCATGAACATCAACCCCAACATCGAGATCTACCTCATCGGCGGGCAGGGCGAGATCGCCGCATTTTCGGCGCCGGCGGGCGAAGTCAAGCTCCAGCGCGTCGATCTCGCGCCCATCCGCGCCTTCGTCGCCAACGCCTTCGTGTATCCAATACTGGCCGCGGATCCGAAACGGCCGGGAGCGCAAAAGGCGTTCTCCGCCGCCCCCCTCGATCCTGCCGACGACAGCGCGGGCTATGTGTTCGTCATCCTCGGCGGCGCCGAGTTCGAGGCCGCGGGGAAGCGGATCGAAGCCGACTGGCTCGTCCGCAGCGGCCTGACGATCGCCGTGGTGGGAACGCTCGCCGGCCTTGCCGCCATGCTCTACATGCGCGTCGACGTGGTCGCGAAGCTGAAAAGGCTGCTCGCCGCCATGTCGCGGTTCGAGTCGAGCGGCTTTCGCGAGCCGCCGCCGCCGATCGGCGCCGAACCGCGATGGGGCGACGAAATCGACGCCGTGGCCGGCTTCTTTCGCGATATGGCCGCCCATATGCGCATGCTGCTCGGCCAATTGGAGGCGACCGACCGAAACCGCCGCGAATTGTTCGTCAATGTCGCGCACGATCTGCGGGCGCCGTTGGCGTCGGCGCGCGCGCATGTCGAAAGTCTGGCGATGAAGGGCGAAGCCTATTCCGCCGATCAGCGGGCGCAATATCTCGCCACGACGATCCAGCAGCTCGACCAAATCACGAGGTTCGCCGACGAACTGTTCGAGCTCGGCCGGCTCGACGCGCCCGACGCCGTCCTCGCGCGCGAACTGTTCCCGCTCGCCGACCTCGTCCAGGACGTCGCGCAGAAATTCGCGGTCGCCGCACGCGAGCACGGCATCTCCCTCACCGTGGACCGCGGCGACGACATTCCGCGTGTGCGCGGCGACATGGCGCTCATCGAGCGCGCGCTCGACAATTTGATCGACAACGCGATCCGCCATACGCCGCCCGGCGGCGCCATCCAGCTCGGCGTGATGGCGCTTCCCCACGCCGTGGTCCTGACCGTGCGCGACAATGGCGAAGGCATCGCCGAAGCGCATCTGCCGTTCATCTTCGATCGCTTCTATCGCGCGCCGGGCCCATCGACCGGGGCTGGGCTGGGCCTGGCTATCGTCAAGCGCATCGTAGAGATGCACGCGGGAACCGTCGCGGTCGAAAGCCGTCTCGGCGGCGGCGCGTGTTTTTCGATCGAGCTGCCGCGGGACGTATGACGCGGACGGTTCGAGAAAGCAGGTTTCCGGCGAGTCCCGGCCGGTTTCGAGGGATCTTTGCCGCAACTATCAAAGCTGTACCGGAGGTCGATGGCCCAGACCCCGGCTCGGCGAATTGACTATCTCGACAGAGGGCCGCAAGTCGCGGCCGTGTTTCGGCGTCGAATTCCGGCCCCACGTCTTCATCGAGCTAGAGCGGTTCCCGATCAGTGTGAATCACCGCCGTCAAAAGCGAGAGAAGCGAAGCAATCCAGCCCGTCTTCGCGGATTGGGCCATTTTTCGGCATCGCGCGCCAATAAAATCAACGGCTTGATCCAAAAGGTCTTCACTACAAGACCGTTTCTCGGTGGGGGGCCTGCACGGCGCCCTATTGACAGCGGAAAGCCCGGAAATTCGAGGTTCCTGCGAGCAAGCAAAACGAACGAATCGGTTGCGCGGGACGCTTGACACGATCCCTCGCGAATTGGAATCCCCGGCCAGTCTATTTGGTCTTCACTACAACGGTTTTTGGCGATCTTGTCGAAAGACACATGAAGAAATTCAATTACTTACACTCGCTGAGCTCGTCCAAAAATGGGTTATCC